>JASJCY010000206.1 GCA_030065825.1 Nostocaceae cyanobacterium
AGTTCTAGTTTCAAGGAGTACATGATTTGGGGCAAAGATTGTGTATATCGTATAGTATACAATCAACCAGTATTCAACAGTCAATGATTTCTAGTCTAGGTAATTTTTGTGCGATTTGTTAAGATTTGTGCGGAAATAGTTAGAGAATTAGCTATCTAGTAACACGTCCGTCTAAAGGATTATTATATCTTTATGGGTTGGTAATGGATAGTCGTTTCAAGGGGGAGGATCCCAAATTTTTAGCAATACCCTAGAAGGGTATCGCTACACGGGCTAAGCCTGCCTCCGCAGGCTTTGTTTGTATGAACCTACCCTTCTAGGGTTTGGGTGTTTTTCAAAAATTGGGATGCTCCCGTTTCAAGGTGGTATTGATCAAAAACGCCCACAGGCTATAAGCCTGGGGCTACAGGAACTTAGACGCGTTCGCGAAGCGTTCTCGGAGAGTAGCGGCTTCCCGTTCCCCGTAGGGGTTCTCGAAGAGTAGGGTAGCCCACCTCGTGGGCTATAAATCCTCAAAAGCCCACGTAGGTGGGCTTAGTTCCTGTAGCGATACCCTTCTAGGGTATTGCTAAAAATTTGAGATACTTCCCATGTTAATAAAAATGGGAAAGTGGGAAAAATAGGAAAGGAGAGCAACAGAGTACTGTTTCATCTTCCCTAGGCTTTCCCTGCTTCCTCTGGTTTATTTGGAGGGTGCCGGAATTGATTTTTTGGTGTTAAATGTGGAATATTGCCATCTGTTGACTTAAAACAACGGAATTGAGGCGTCTTTTTACAGGAGTGAATGTGAATACTATTTTTTTGCGTCATGGCTTTGTGGGGTTGCTGAGTTTTGCTAGTTTGACAGTTATGGGTAGTGGCTCATCTGCTGTTGCTCAAATAGTAGAAAGCACAGAGACTGAGCAGTTAACCCAATCGTTTCCGAATCAAATCACTGCTGAAGCAGACAACCAAAACCAAAATCTCTTTACTCCCACCTTCGACGAATCTCCAGCTTCAACAGTCGAACAAGCAGAATTATTTCATACAACTGATGTTCAGCCCTCCCAAGCTACAGTAGTTCCAGAAGCTACCAAAGTAGTGACACCCATTCCAGGAACAGCACCAACAACATCAGCAGCCTTTATAAAAGCATCCCCAGAATCTGCACCTACTTCTCAACCATCGGCTACCAAAGTTGCTCAATCAGATATTAGTATAGGCAGAACTACCCGTGGTGGTAGAAGCTACGTTGGTATTGGTGCCAATATTGGTTTAAATGGGGAAACAGCTTTAGGAGACGGTAACTTTACCATCCTCAGCAAAATCGGTATCACAAGAAACATATCAGTCAGACCATCAGCTATACTTGGGGACGATACCGTAATTTTGGTTCCTGTTTCCTACGATTTTTCTATACAGAATGCAGCCGATCCATTTACGGAGCCATTGAATTTTTCTCCCTATGTCGGAGCTGGAATTGCTATTGACACAGGGGATGACGATGATGGTGATGATGATGATGATGCGGACGTTGGATTTTTGCTCTCCGCTGGGATTGATTTCCCTCTGAATCGTCAATTTACAGCTACTGCTTCTGTGAATGCAGGCTTTTTTGATGAAGCCGAGGTCGGTTTGTTGTTGGGAATTGGTTACAATTTCAGCGGCTTCTAAGAGTCGCAGTAGGGGCGCAATGTTTGCGCCCAAAAGTTACCAATTTTTAATTTTTAATTGTTTTGGGAGTTAGGAGTTTGGAGTTTTTAATTTCTCACTCATAACTCATAACTCATCACTCATAACTATTATTGGGGACTAACTTTATCAATTACCTTGATTTTGCCATCTCCACCAATAGTCCAAACGTCATAAACACCAACCACATCGCCATTTTCGTCAACATCTACGTTACCACTGGCTCCCTGATAGTTGATATCTTTACCTTCTTTGAGTAGCTTCAAACCCTGACAGACATCGGTAACTTCTTCACCAGGAGCATTAGCAATTTCACGGATTTTACCCGCTATACCCACACCTGTATTTTCCTTGGCAGCTTGTGCTGCTAATGTCAATAAAGCAGCAGCATCCCAAGCTTGGGGTGCAAACTCCCCTGGAGAACCACCCTTTTTCTGTTTCCACAGCTTGTTAAAGTTGTCTAAGGCTTTACCATCAGAACCGGGTACTGTACCAATCGCTCCCGAAATGATGTATTTACCATCACTACCCTTACCAACTTGATTGGGAAATGCAGATGACTTAACACCGTCTGTAAGCATAATCTGCACATTTTTGGTTAAACCTTGTTGATAGGCAGATTTGAGCAATAAACTTCCGGTTTCGGCATATAACACGGCGATTACAGCATCGGGTTTGCCTGCAAAAGCTGTAGAAGCTTCTGTAGTAAAGGTTTGCGCTTTGGGATCGTAACGTACTGGCTTACCTTTATTAATTACAGTTCCTCCGGATTTTTCAAAAGCTTGCACAAATGCTTTCTCAAAGCCCACACCGTAGTCATTGTTAATTACAACGGTGGAAACACGCTTAAATCCTTTTTGCTTTGCCAGTTGGGCTAAAGCTAATGCTTGGTAAGTATCTGGGGGAGCAGTACGTGCCCAAAATCCTTTCAATTCCCCTTTTTTCGCTCTTTCGCTAAATACAGGGCTGGTACTACCAGGAGAAACCAACATCACTTTATTAGGCACCGCTATGGAAACAGCAGCACTAGAGACACTACTAGCAAATGCTCCTACTACCCCTGCTACCTTATCTAAGGTTGCCAGTTTTGTCATTCCCGCAGCACCAGCTTTGGGATCGGTTTGACTGTCTACTTCTACTAACTCAACTTTTTCACCATTAACACCACCACAACTGTTAACGGTTTCTACCAGTAAGGGAACTGCACCTACCATTTGCTGTCCGATGGAAGCTAAATCACCAGTTGTTGGTAGGAGATTACCAATTTTCAACTGTTTGGGTTTTTCGCTGCTGGTTAAATTAGCACCTGGGCTTGTAACACCATTGGAATTAGTGCTAGTTTCCTCGCACGCTACCAAAAAACCTGATGCTAGAACAGCTAAACTTAAGGCAAAAATGCCACGAACTCTTAACATATTTTGTTTTCACTCCTCTCATGTCTAGGAGGTTACAAGCAATATTTCAGCTTGGTATCTCCAAGGGTTAAATGATAACATCCCCCTCAAGGAGTAAATTTATAACATGTATAATTCCTTGGCTGCTTCCTCATGGGTGAGACTCAAGGCAGACCCTTGGAAAATGGGTTCCTAGCCCGGAGGAACCAGGAACCAGACTAACCAGACTATAGTCCGGAGGAACCAGGAACCAGACTAACCAGACTATAGCCCGGAGGAACCAGGAATCAGACTAACCAGGAACCAGACTATGAGTGGGATGGGCATCCCTGCCCGTCCGAATTATACTAATTCTCTCCGGAAACGGAGAGGGAGGGATTCGAACCCTCGGTACGGAGTTGCCTGCCGTACAACAGATTAGCAATCTGCCGCTTTCAACCACTCAGCCACCTCTCCAGGTCACAAGCAATAATATTAGCAAAAGTCTGTGTGTTCGTCAATAGTCTGTGGGGAAATTGAGGAGTTGGGAGTTAGGAGTTATGAGTTATGAGGCGCACAGTGATAGTAATTCACGCAAATCTTCATACATATTGTAGGGGCGCAAAGCTTGCGCCCAAAACTATTGTAGGGGCACAAAGCTTGCGTCCAAAACTATTGTAGGGGCACAAAGCTTGCGTCCAAAACTATTGTAGGGGCACAAAGCTTGCGTCCAAAACTATTGTAGGGGCACAAAGCTTGCGCCCAAAAGTTAGGAGTTACCAATTTTTAATTTTTTGGGGTGAGAAACCAGGTTTAGTGAGAAACCCGGTTTCTAGGGAATTGCTAAAGTATTTGCGATCGCAACCAAGCGATGGGTAAGGAGCGTATTTTTTGCCATTGGGGGACATAAGCGCGTTGGCTGAACACATCATAATCGTTGCGTTCAATTCTGCTCAAAATGCGACTGTAATGCATTAGTGCTGCCCATACGGGTAAACGAGCATCGGGGGATAGGTAACTAATTCCCTTTTCTGCTTGGCGGTAGAATTGGCGTGTCTTGGCGATTTCAAAGCGCATTAAACAACGCCAGCGTTCGTCTACTACTCCTTTGAACAAATCTTGTTCGCTGTAGTTAAATCGCTCTAAGTCTTCCAGGGGTAGATAAATTCTGCCCCGACGTGCATCTTCACCCACGTCTCGGAGGATATTAGTCAGTTGACTGGCAATTCCCAGGGCGATCGCTTCTTCTGTGGGATTATATAGCTTTTTCTGGCGGTTCCAAGGGGCTGTGTTTTGTTGCTTATCTACTCCCATCACTGCTGTGGACATCAAGCCCACGGTACCAGCGACGCGATAGCAGTATAAATATAATTCCTCAAATGTATGGTAGCGATTACGGTATAAATCCATACCTTGACCAGCTATCATATCCCGAAAGGGTTGAATGTCGATGGGGAAACGCTGGAGGGTATCTACCAAAGCCAAATCGAAATTGTCCTGAGGATGTCCGGCAAAAATTGATTCCAGCTGCTGTTCCCATTTATCTAGGGTTTCTGGGGTAGTAACAGCAGCCGCAGGACCATCTACCAGTTCATCAGTACGGCGACACCAGGCATAGATTGCCCAAATGGCTCGGCGCTTTGTCTGGTTCATCAGCAAAGTGCCGAGGTAAAAAGTCGTAGCATATTTAGCTGTTAGCTGACGACATAGTTCGTAGGCTTCGTCCACAGATACCGACGGTTTCATGCGCGGGGGTGAATCAGACAGTTGCAGCATTCGTTGCAGGCTGGATTGTTTTGTTTTGCTCTTTTGAGGAATATGCCTCAGGATGGGCTTCGGTAATAGCCCGTGCTGTCAGCTTACCAGAAAGTACGGCACCTTCCATACTTGCTAGGTAGCGTTGCATTGTGTAATCTCCGGTTAAGTAAAAATTACCTATCGGAGTTTTCTGAGATGGACGGTAATTTTGGCGACCTGGTGTAGCTTTGTAAACGGAGCGGGGAGTTTTGACAACGTGATATTTCAATAACTTCGCTGTGTCTTGCCCGGTAAAATGTTGGGGGAAAAGTTTTTCCAATTCTGTCAGGGTTACTTGTACAATTTCCTCATCAGTTTTGGAAATCCAATCTTTTGCCGGTGCAAGTACTAATTCCAACATGGAACGGTCGGGATTAGCATATTCGCGGCAGGTATTGCTCATGTCAGCATAAACACTGAGCAAGGATGACCGGGAAAATAATAAGTGGTCAATATCCGTGAGTTTACGGTCAAACCACAGATGGAGGTTAATTACTGGCACTCCTTCTAATCCGTCCAACTGTTGGAAAAATTCCATTTGTTTCCAAGGTTGAGGAAGCATTACTTTGAAGGGATCAACGGGCATGGCAGAAACATATAAATCAGCGGTTTCTACATAGTCTGGTTGCCCATTTAAGCCCCGCATCAGGAAACCTTGCACAGTACCATCATCATTGAGCAAAATCTCCTTTAAGGGGGCATTTAAACGCACTTCGCCGCCCCTAGCTGTAATATAATCTACCATGGGCTGACATAAACGCTCCGTTGGCGAACCATCCAGAAAAGCCATTTTTGAGCCGTTCTTTTCCTGGAGGAAACGATTGAGAGCAGTCAGCAAAATGGTGGCGGAAATTTCATCGGGGTCGATAAAGTTCAATGCCTTAGACATGGCAATGAACACTTCTTTTTCCACCCTGGGGGGGATGTTTTGTTTTTGCATCCACTCTGACCAAGAGTATTTGTCCATTTCTTCCACATATTTTTGTCCTTGGATCATCGCTGGAAGCAAACCAATACCAAAGCGAATTTTCTCTGCCCAAGTGAGCATGTCATTGTTACGTAAAATTGCCACAATCCCATTTAAAGGTGCTGGCAAATCCGGAAAGTCAAAGCGGCTGTAAGTTCCAGGTATTTCTGGCTGGTTGAAGATCATGGTGTGTTGTTTCCACTGCAACCGATCCTCTATGTCCAACTCTTTGAATAACTGCAACATATTGGGATAAGCCCCAAAAAAGATGTGCAGACCAGTTTCATACCAGTCTCCATCCTCATCTTTCCACGCTGCAACCTTTCCACCCAATACATCTCGGCGTTCCAAGACAATCGGTGTGTGACCGGCATCTGTAAGATATTTAGCACAGGAAAGTCCTGCTAGTCCTGCTCCCGCGATCGCTACCCGCATTTAATCTGAGTACTCGTAAATATTTCTTAACGTTTTTGTCGTTTTCATTATAGAAGATTTACGGGACACCCAAAAGCAGCAATTATTTTCTTCCAGGCTGTTGACAATACGGACTATTTATGCATTATTTTTGTGCAAGATGAAATTGCTTTGACAAACTCAGCAGTTGATTCGTAGGGTAGAACGTTGCGACCGGGAATTTTCATACCCTCACCTTGGGGTAAACTATTGAGATAATCAGCTAAGCGTTCATCTGGGGTTTCTTGTTTACCTTCTTTGCTAATACTTGATGCTGCTTCTCCCACAACTACCAATGTTGGTTGTTGAATAGATGATATAGCGTTGGTGTAGTCTTGGCGCCAAAATCCCGCTAAAAAGGAAAACACTGCATAGCGACTGGCGGTATTTTTTGCACCTATGCGTAACATCTTTAACCATTCTCT
This sequence comes from Nostocaceae cyanobacterium, assembly GCA_030065825.1. Classification (GTDB taxonomy): domain Bacteria; phylum Cyanobacteriota; class Cyanobacteriia; order Cyanobacteriales; family Nostocaceae; genus JASJCY01. The sequence continues at coordinate 6,687 of JASJCY010000206.1, forward strand.
GTCTACGTCATTGCTATTAGCAAATAGTTGACGTGTAGAGAAGGAAAGCAAAAATTTTTCTGTACGGGCATAGCGATAAAAAAGATTACCAAAAAGGGAATCAAACAATAAATTCCATAATAATTTTTGCTGAGATTCTGAGGTTGCTTTAGTGATTAAAGGAAATGCGGTAGGACCACTTAAAACAAGTCCAGATATCAAATTAGATTCTATTTTGACTAGTTCAATTGCCACTGGAAATAAAGCACCCTGCACTACTAAAATTACAGGTTTTTGAACTACATTTTGTAAAAAGTATTGTAATTGTTGTGCCCAATCACTAGGATTGTAAGCTATACGAGGCATATCACTTTCACCACAGCCTAATAAATCGGGATTGTAAATAGTGTTATGATTGCCTTGGTGATACCATTCACTACAAAATCTCTGCCAAAATTGTCTTGATAAACCCACACCAATAGGATGGATTAATAGTAAAGGACTACCCTGAGGATTATTGTTAGTTGGTTGATGAACTTCGTAAGCACAGCGATAATTTTGCCAGGTGTAAAATTGGGTGGGTGTTTTTTCTGTGGTAATCATAGACTTAAAATAATGCTATTCAATGGAAAAAGATTTCTAGCTCCCTTCCTCTTTACAAGGTTTTACCTTGTAATGGATTTTAGGGAGGCTCTGCCTCCCATCAATTCTGGAGGCAGAGCCTCCCTAAAATGCGTTTCCAGGCTGAGCCTGGAAACGAGTTCGTGCAAGAGGAAAGTGCTTAACAAGTGTGCCATTCGACTTAATAAAATTAATGCTACTCAATGGAAAAAAGGTAGCATAAACCCGGTTTCTTGGGTTTTAAGGTTTACTTTATAAATAACCTCTTATAACTCTAAAGGCAACTATCTAAAATATCATTTGTGGATGAATAAATTTGTATCCCGCAGCTTTGATTTTTTGGTTTGAAATGCGAGCATTATATCGTTTATTACTAATCATCGTTTCATCCCAAGTTACTGGGGCTAAATTATGCTTAGTACAGACATTTTCTATTACTTCTTTGGTAGTTAAATTTGCATCATCCACCAAATTATAAATACCTTGTAAACGATAGTGACGGGCAAACTCAATAGCAGCGACAATATCCTGTAAATGAATCCAATTTGCAGGTTCGCTACCATTACCAGGACGGGTTTTTCCAGCAACGCGACTGTAGATTTTCACTAATTCCCGATTGCGACCATAAATTCCTCCCAAACGCAGTATACAAACATGAGTTTTGTCGTTAGATGCCCCAAGTAAAACTTGTTCTGTTTCCTTAATTATTTGTCCATTTTGACTTATGGGATTAACAGGGGTTTCTTCATCAACTAAAGCACCATTTTGATTACCATAAACAGAACAAGTACTTGTATATATGAGTTGCTTAACTCCAGGATTTTTTTGTAACACATCAACTAAAGTTTGGGCAGTTTTGAGATATGTTTCTTCATAGGAACTACCACCTTTAGAAGCAATAGTTAAAAGTACCACATCTTGATTATGTAAAACATTTTTTAACCCTTCACTATCATCTCCTTTAACTACCACAACTTTTTGAGCAACTGCTTCTAATTCGTGGATACGTTGGGGAGAAGTTGTAGTTACATTCACAATTAAAGACATTTTATGCTGCCAATGTTCAGCAGCTGCATAACCAACATATCCACAACCAATAATTGCAATATTCATGAATCTATAAAATAGGTGGTGCAGGAAAAATTTTCGGCATTGCTGAATTAAGGAATGAATATGAGTGGGGAATAGGGAATAGGGAATAGGGAATAGGGAATAGGGAAGAAAACCAGACTATGGATTTGAAAATAGACCTGGTTTATTTTCCTAACTCTGTTTCAATAGCAGCAATTAATTCTGGTGATTCTGGGCTAATATTGCTCTTAAATCTAGCGACAACTTTCCCTTGTTTATTAACTAAAAATTTTTCAAAATTCCAAGCTACATCTCCCTTGGGTTCCACTGCACTGGTAAGTTGGGCATAAAGTGGGTGTTGTTGCGCACCTTTAGCATGAACTTTATCAAACATTTCAAAGGTAACACCGTAGTTGCGATCGCAAAATAGCATGATTTCTTCAATGCTTCCGGGTTCTTGCGCACCAAAATCATTACAGGGGAACCCCAAGATACGTAAACCCGCTTGCCGATATTTCTGGTTTAACTTTTCTAATCCTCCATATTGGGGAGTGTAACCGCAGTAAGAAGCCACATTCACTATTAAAAGTACCTTTCCTGCATATTCATTCAGTTGCTTATCTTCACCTTGAATGGTTGTAACTGCAATGTTATAAATACTACTAGTCATATAGAATGAAATTTTGAGACTACTGTTTAGTTTCCCACATTAAGTGTCCTCAATTAACCTCTTCTAGCATTCGACTAGTACCGCTACCTTGGAAGTTAAAAGTTTACTATATTAGCATTTTTAATTTTTAATTTTTAATTTTTAATTATGAACTGGGATATACTAGTAATAGCAGCCTTCCTTGATTGACATCTAGCCTAGGGGATACTCGCAACATTTATTCTATTCCCATGGCAAATTCCCATGGTAAAGGGAAGGAGGAGGTTTTATGTTCAAACTCACCCTATTGTCACTACTATGCCTTTTGCTATTGTGTTTCCCAGGCATTGCAGTTGTATTTGCTGAGAATTCAAAAATAGTTCCATGGAAAATATCCAGCAATAATACCGATGATTTTCAACAACAACGGTTGCGAATGGTACAACAACAAATCCAGGAACGCGGAATTACAGACAAGGCAGTTCTAGGGGCAATGTCCAAAGTCCCCCGACATCATTTCGTTAACCCATCTTTTGTCGATTTAGCCTACAGTGATTTTCCCCTACCCATTGGTCATAACCAAACTATTTCCCAGCCTTATATTGTCGCTTATATGACCGAAGCTGCTGATATTTCCCCGGAGGAAAAAGTGCTGGAAATTGGCACGGGTTCTGGTTATCAAGCAGCAGTGCTGGCAGAGTTAGCAAAGGAAGTATATACCATCGAAATTATTCCCGCACTAGCTAGAGAAGCGGATAAAACCCTCAAGGAACTTGGGTATAAAAATGTTTATGTGAAAACTGGTAATGGCTACCAGGGTTGGACAGAACACGCTCCCTATGATGCTATCATCGTCACTGCCGCACCAGACCACATTCCGCCATCTTTAGTCAAGCAGCTGGCAATTAACGGTAGAATGGTGATTCCCGTAGGCACTCTGTATCAGGAAATGATGGTAATTGTGAAAACAGGTGATGGTCTCATCCAGAAGAAAACAATTCCAGTCAGGTTTGTACCGATGACAGGGGTTAAAAATTAAAAATTAACGGGTTGCTGTTAGCGCAGCTTGGCGTTAGCCATATGCATGTATGAAAATGATGTTGCGTTATATTCAAACTCTTACACAGGTCAATGACGTACTACTAGTAAAATCAGCAAACCTGCTAACAAGACGACAACTCCCACCATCGCACCAATACCAGTATACATCAAACTTGCAAACAGCATATATACGCAGATGGCGCAGAATAAAAAGGGTGTCAGGGGGTAAAGAGGAACTTGGAAGGGACGCAACATTAATGGTTCTTTTTTCCGCAGTACAAATAGCGACAGCACCGTTAGTAACAAGAACAACCAGAAAACGGGAGCAGTATATTCCACCATCGTGGTAAAACCGCTACGGGTCAAGGTTCCCAGGCAAACTAGGGCAAGAGCGATCGCTCCCTGCACGAATAAAGCATTGGTAGGGGTATGTGTCTTCGGATGCCAATGTCCGAGGAAACGAAATACTGGAAAGTCCTGTCCCCACGCATAGTTAGTGCGAGCACCTGTCCAAATTGTACCGTTCATTGAGCCAAGAGCGGAAATAGCAACAAGCAGGCTGATAAATTGCCTTCCCTGTTTTGCCAAAGCAAGATGTAGCAAATCTGCTGCCACTGCATCTGATTGAGAGATGGCTGTCAAACCCAACCCTTTGAGATAAGCAAAGTTCACAAGCAGAAATATTCCTGTAATTACGCTGATTGCCAAAACTAGGGTACGTGTCATGTTTCGTTGTACCTGATGTAGTTCTGCTGAAAGGTAAGCAGCTTCACTCCAACCCCCATAAGTCAGCAATACGAAAATCATCGCTAAACTATATCCACCTTGGGAATTTACAACCGCAGGTATCTCAGACACATGATTGGGCACAAACACCAATCCTACTAAGACAACAAACAACAAACCCAGTAATTTGGCAGCAGTGAGCAAATTCTGTACCCACTTTCCTAGTTGAATGCCGATGGCATTTAGCACCGTCAGTAAGGTAATAGCAATAGCCGTATAAATCGATGAACTACGATCACCTAGTGGCAATAATTGCGAAGCGTAATCACCAAATATAAACGCCACAATTGCAATAGAACCCGTTTGCATCACACTCAAACGTGCCCAAGCAAACAGCCAAGCAATATCCTTACCAAAAGCACGAGTTAAATAATAGTACTCTCCCCCAGCATGGGGATAGGTGGTTGCTAGTTCTGCATAGCATAAAGCACCAATTAGTGATACTACACCACCCAGCAGCCACACCAGCAGGAAATTCACTCCGCTACCCACATTAGCAGCTACAAGAGAAGGAGTCTTGAAAATCCCTGCACCTACAACAATGCCGACAATCACCGCTACCGCGTCTAAAACAGAAAGAGTTGGTTGAGGGGTTGGGGGAATATCATCTACTGCATTATTACTTAGTTCGTCAGGCATTTGCCAAAGTTACAAATAAAGTTTAAACTCAAACTCAATCATATTCCTAGTTGTAATTGGGAGAACTTCAAGAGGGAAAAGCAGTTCTTATAATCAAAAAAGTTGAAGGATAGCAAAACAGGGAAATTATTTCAGCGCTAGTCCTAACTCCCCATAACCATCGTCGCTGTTTTGGAATTTCATTGAGTCATAAATTATTGCCGATAATTCTCAACATTTGTATTTGTAACCCTAAAATAAATGCACAGAAGAAAATTACTCAAATATTTCTCAATTGGAACCGTTGGATTTACAGTAACTGCATGTTCAAATTTACAGTCCTCAGTATTAAACTCAAATAAAAAAGATAAAGTTAACTGGGGTTATATTGGCAAAGATGGAGCCGAAAATTGGGGTAAACTTTCACCTGAATTTGCTGTTTGTCAGTCGGGTAAAGCTCAATCCCCAATTAATATCAAATCTGGAATTAGTGCCAAACTACCTGATTTGGAAATCAAATATCAAAGTTCTCCCCTGCGCATTATTAATAATGGTCATACTATCCAGGTAAATTATCAACCAGGAAGTATGTTGATTTTAGATAATCAAACCTACGAACTCCTACAATTTCACTTCCATTTACCCAGTGAACACAAAATAAATGGAAAACCATTCCCTATGGAACTCCATCTCGTTCATAAAAGTGAAAATGGTTCCCTTGCGGTACTTGGTGTATTTCTCAAACAAGGTCAAGAAAACAAAGCCTTACAAGCAATTTGGCAGGCAATGCCAACTAGCAAAAGTTCGGAAAAAACAATTGCTAACGTGACCATAAATGCCTCTCAATTACTGCCACGAACCCAGAATTTATACCGATATTATGGTTCCTTGACAACGCCACCTTGTTCGGAAATAGTCAATTGGATTGTGTATCAAGAACCTGTGGAAATTTCTGCTGCACAAATCAAGCAGTTTAGCAAGATATTTGCCATGAATGCCAGACCAATTCAAAAACGTAATCGCAGATTCTTACTACAATCAAATTAAAACAATCATAAATTTGTAGGGGCGCAATGCTTGCGCCCAATCATGAATTTACAGGGTTACAATCCTCGCTCCCAATTATGAATTTGTAGGGGCGCAATGCTTGCGCCCAATCATGAATTTGTAGGGTTACAATCCTCGCTCCCAATTACGAATTTTTAGGGTTACAATCCTCGCTCCCAATCATGAATTTGTAGGGTTACAATCATCGCTCCCAATCATGAATTTACAGGGTTACAATCCTCGCTCCCAATCATGAATTTACAGGGTTAAAATCCTCGCTCCCAATTATGAATTTACAGGGTTAAAATCCTCGCACCCAATCATGAATTTACAGGGTTACAATCCTCGCACCCAATCATGAATTTACAGGGTTACAATCCTTGCAACCAAGAATGGTGTTAAACTTGTTGCCAGCAAGCATCATGGCGATTTCTGTCCTTAGTCCTGCCCAAGTAAAAGTGAGGGGGTGTAGTTTCTAAACCCACCCCCACTGTGTTTGATATATTTCTGCCAACTGCTGCTGCTACAGGCTTTAAACTCTCAACCAGATTTACCATATCTTCTAAAGATAACGCTTGACGAGCATCAGAAACGGATTTTTCTGGTTCTGGGTGACACTCAATAATCAAGCCATCTGCACCACAAGCCACAGCAGCCTTAGCCAAGGGAGCAACTAGTTCCCGCTTACCAACTGCATGGGAAGGATCTACAATTACGGGTAAATGGGTAATTTGCTTTAAAGCCGCTACTGCTCCTAAATCTAGCACATTACGGGTATAATTATCGAAACTGCGAATACCCCGTTCGCACAACACCACATCAGGGTTACCGTGACTTAAAATATATTCAGCAGCCATGACAAATTCTTCGATAGTTGCTGCTAACCCCCGCTTCAGCAATATTGGCTTACCTGCACTTCCCAAGGCTTTGAGTAAGTCAAAATTTTGCATATTGCGGCTACCTACTTGCAGCATATCAGCATGGGTGGCAACATCTGCAATTTGGTCAATAGACATGACTTCAGTAACTACTGGCATATTGTAATGCGATCGCACTCCTGCCAGAATCTGTAGTCCTGCTTTTCCCATCCCTTGGAAAGCGTAGGGGGAGGTGCGCGGTTTGTAGACACCCCCACGTAAGCCATGAATGGGTGCCACAGATAACTTTTGAGCAACTTGTTCCATTTGTTCCCTACTTTCTACGGTACAAGGTCCGCCAATAATTACCAAGTCTGTACCACCGAAAGCAACTGTTTGGGAAAGTCTAACAATTGTTTGCTGTTCCAGATCAGATTTAGCAACGAGTTTGGCATTTTTCATCGTTTAATTCTCCTTAAAAATTGGTAATTGGTAATTGGTAATGGGTAATTGGTAATTGGTAATTGGTAATGGGTAATTGGTAATTGGTAATGAACCAAAAAATGTGTCGGATAACCAAAATACTTATTACTTATTACTTATTACTTATTATTGGGTAATTGGGTTGATAAACCCGGTTTCTAAGAAACAAAAAACCCGGAACCTGAGTTAAGTTCCGGGTGCTGAGGTTTTATCGCCATGCAGCTATTTACCCGGAACTTGTTCCGAACCAAAAATAAAATCCATAAAAATAACTACCGAAATATAGCGGTTTTTGGTTGAGTACAATACAAAGGAAATCGGTAAAATTAGGACGGGCAGGGATGCCCATCCCACAAGAATCTATAGGACGGGCAGGGATGCCCATCCCACAAGAATCTATAGGACGGGCAGGGATGCCCATCCCACAAGAATCTATAGGACGGGCAGGGATGCCCATCCCACAAGAATGTATTTGATAAGTGTGAAAACCTTTATAAATCATGGCGATGAAATTCTCTCCTCAAAAAACAAAAACCGCAGAATTCGTTCTGCGGTTCACCGGGTGATTTCCATAATAGAAACTTAATTCACTCCCGGTGAACCACCCTAAACCAAAAATAAAAGTAGGAATTATTGCTTAACATCTGCGAGGTATTTGCTGCGGAAAAATTTAGTTTATAGTTTATATCTTACTACAATAACAGAGTTAATGCAGCTCGTCAAGACACCCATAACACTTCAAAAAAGAGGTAGACTCATTACAACTGTGGGAATCAGAACTTGTTGCTTGTTGGCAAATTTAACCATTACATAACTTTACAAAATGTTGTGATTTATGGCTAATGAATAATGTCAGACTAATAAATATTAAGTTGTATCTGATAAGAGTTAATTACTTTACCCGTAACTCACAACAGACGTTAAATTTTAATTTTGTGTTGTTGTTCTTAATTAATTGTAGGAATCATTAAGTTCAATTATGCCCACCTCCAAACTGCTAGCTTCATCTTTCAACGAACGAGGAGTTTATCCTTGCCCAGTGTGTCGCGTGGGTAAAATCACTAATATGCCATTGATGGAAGCAATGTATTGTGACTTTTGCCACCAGATTTTTACCATCAATATAGAAAAACAGCAACTGAAAATGCCCTCTCGCCAACCTCCGCTAATTTGGCATTGGAATGGTTTGACTTGGACAGAAGCCCAATTAGAAGGAGTGGAACTCGGCTGGGGTTATGTATTAGGGGCAATTGCTTTTGTATCACTGCCTACAGGTTTAATTGGGATTATTGCTTATCATTTACCACCAAGGGCAGATGCTCCCATTACTTGGTTGCCATCTATCTGGACAGTATTGACTTTTTTATCCCATTTCACCATTATCTTTTGGTTATTTGTGGAAATTTATCAGATTCCATTAATGGCTTATTGGAGAGCTATGCAACAGCGTTTTTTGCATCGCTGAGATAGATGCACACTAGTACTCAACCACATTAATTTTGACAAGTCGCGGGTGTGAGCGATCCCCGACTTCTTAAAGAAGTCGGGGATCTGTGACCCCTCGTAACTAATGTGGTGGACTACTAGTGGTTTGTCCCATAAAATATGATGGGGTTTCCATCA
>JASJCY010000207.1 GCA_030065825.1 Nostocaceae cyanobacterium
GGACTCTGGAAATATAGCGGTTTTCACGCTTGATAGAATACAGATGAACCTCACCCCCTTCCCCTCTGTTGCAAGTTCGGAGAGGGGTGTCCGCAGGACGGGGTGAGGTTCCCTCGTGTATTGGACTCAACTGAAAAGCGCTATATATGAGTTACCATGACTTGCAATGGGATTTGACTCCTTTGTTGGAGGTTATTTTCCCTGATTAAATCCCCATAACACACATCTGCACCAGGGTCAGAAACCGGGTTTATTGGCAATATTTACCTGTAAAAAACCTAATTTTTCGTTGATAAACCCGGTTTCTCAATGGTTGCCCTTGAATGGTGCAAGATATGAGATAAGCTGAATCACTTACCTTGAGTGCTAAAGTTTGGGTAGGGTAACCCCGTCCCGATGATGAAACAAAAATTAACTTTCGAGTATTATACGTAGCTTTAGTGCTGAAATAACAACTTGGGTTAACAAGACTGGAAGCTTTGTGAAAGTGAGGTTAGAATCGCTTGTGAAAACGTTGAAATCTGAGGTGGAAAGATGAAGACTCCAGAAAAGCTGGCTGCGGGGTGGCTGCTAACACTCGGATTTATGATGATGACGCTATCAGTGTCAGCAGTGCTGAACAAAATCACCATGTACAGGGAATTCCCTCCAGGTATTGAAGATGGTTTATACGATCAGGATGTGACAAACCATGGTGCTGTGGATCAATTGAATAACACGGCTGTCAATGGCATTATTTTTGGCGTTCCCAGCATAGTATTAGGGAGTTGGTTAGCATTAGGATTTTACCGTGAAAATAAGCAGGAGCAAAAAGCTCTAACTCACGAGAATAATCAGCGTCTGCAATCGCTATTTTATAAAATGATTCAAGAAAATCAAGGACGAGTAACTGTATTAGGTTTTGCCATGCAGTCACAATTACCACCAGCAGATGCTAGACAATATCTGGATGAGCAAGCTAAAGTTTTCAATGCTAACTTCAAAATTAATGAAGAAGGTGCAGTATCCTACTATTTTGATGTTTAAGAAATTGGAGAAAAAGTATAGTTGACAACGGATTATATAACAGATGTAACGTATTATTTTTCCATCTGTAAGGGTTAATCATACATTACATAGGTTTTTGAACTGTTGTCACAGTTGCTAAAACTATAAAATTTTGGCTAATTAGCTACATTTTCTAAAATAGAATCATGCTGTAAATGGTGTAATCCTTTTTGTTTGAGGAGTGTAACAGTTGAATTTTTCCAATCAAAATTGTCATCCACAATCCAAAATGGTATAACTCCATGACGCAGATTTTTTTGAGCATAGGAGCAATTTTAGCCGGTTTATCTGTTGCTGCTGGTGCTTTTGCTTCCCATGGTTTACAGGATAAAATCAGTGAGCGATCGCTCTCAATTTTTCAAGTTGGTGCTCGCTATCAAATGTATCATGCCCTGGCACTGTTGGTAGTAGCATTGCTGATAACTCGTACTCAGTCTCCTCCAGCCACTCTTTTAGCATCGGGGTGGCTGTTTATTATCGGAATTGCGATTTTTTCTGGTAGTTTATATGCCCTCAGCTTAACTGGTATTAAAATCCTGGGAGCAATTACACCATTGGGAGGAGCTGCTTTTATCGCTGGCTGGAGTGCTTTAGCTGTTGCAGCATTCAGTTTTAAGTATTAGCGCTATCCTTAATTTACGTACTATTAACTATTAATTTAATTAGATGTGCGTAGATTTTTAGAAGCGCTAGTACTCGACCAAACCAAGATTGCCGGGTAAAGGCAGAGAGGGGGAAGAGGGGGAAGAGGGGAAAGAGGGGGAAGAGGGGGGAGAAAAAACTTTGTTCTTTCCTTATTAACCCCGCATAGTTTACTTGGTGGAGTACTAGTGGTTTGTCCCATTAATTTTGAGGGGTTTCCATCACACCCACCTGGGACTATAAGTCCCAGTCTAATAGTCAAAGTCATATAAATATGACTATAAAACTAGCCATCAAAACTAATGGCACAGAACACTAGGAATTGACTGCTAGTGCTTCTGCTTGGAATTGGTGGCTATCATCTAAACACCAACTATTGGTCTGAGTAGCTTCACCATTTTCTACGGAAACTATAATATACGAGTATTCCTGCCAAGCACACATGCGGTCAAATTCCGAGGGAATTGCTTGATAATCCGGATGGGAGTGATAAATACCAACGATATCAAGACAGCGCTCCCTTGCTTGTTTCTGTGCCTGTAACATTACCAAGGGTGCGATGGCATATCTTCGCCTTTTACTGTACTCTTTGACATCACCAGGGAAATCTATCGCTGCTTCTGGTTCCCAGGCGTTTTCTGTAGGCATAACTTCTACGGTAGTTTTGTCGTCACCCAGCAAATGTCCGAATATAATGCCACAGCACTCTTCTGGGTAGGTACTTTCTGCATGATTGTGAATGGCTTGGAGGTGTTCGCTCAACAATTGAATCATCTAGTTTTTGCTATTAGTACCCTACATATCAAGCAATTGTTTTTATGGGTTATTTTTTATGGGTTATTATTATTTATCTGTTTAATCTCTGAAATCCTTAATTGACACGTTAATCCTATTTTGTCAAGTACAGAGTATTTAGGGGTTTGTGGGGGTAGTGAAAATTGGTCTTTTCTTATGTCATCAAAATTTTACTTTGAGGCGAGTTACTACGGTATAAGTAGGGTTGTAGCTGTTTTGGGTAAGCAATGGTCACACTATGCCCCAAATACGTTTTTTTAATCATAGCATGAAACAACGCAATTGCGTCAAGAAATTAGGAAGGATTTTCAATAAAAATTTGACAAAAAATGGACATTCATTGTAATTGCAAAATTAAATTGCTTGTAATATAAGTTTTTATTATGAATAATCGGAGTGTTAGTTGAGGATAGCGATCGCATCATTCAGATTTTTCCCTATTCCCTATTTCCTATTCCCTATTCCCTATTCCCTTATTGTTAAGACAACGACGATTAGAAGTTAGTATTTTTCAGCTTTGCGATCGCCACTTCCAAGACTTCCTTAACTTCTACTACGCTGCTTACAAGACGGTCATAGTCAGATATTTGAAGATATTCCATCTCATAACACAGTAACAGCAGATATTCTACTTCTATGGTGGCATCTAGCGCCAGATTCAAGAAATCGACTTGTTCTTGCTTCTCATCCTTATGGCTTCCCTGAGCAATTTTAATGGGAATAGTAGAACAAGCTAAACGAATTTGTTGAGTTAAACCGAGTATTTCAGACTCTGGAAACTCTCGGGTAGTTTTGTAAACTGCAACTGTTAGTTCGTGGGCTTTATCCCACTCTTTTAATTGTCTAAAGTCAGTCATATAAATTACGAAGTATTTAGGTGTAAGCCTTGGCGGAGGCTATTACAAATTACGAATTATTCTATTACATTACGACATCAAACTACCATATAAAATAGGCACGATGTTGATAAAATCGGCATTTTTTATTTTGGTTTTTGTAGACGCATTAGCGGAACCTCTGTAGGTATGAGTGACTTTTGACTTTTATTAGTGGATTTTACCAGCTCCTAAATATAATTCTCCCACCTGGGGGTCATTTAACAAATCAGGTCCCGAACCAGAAATTGCATCTCGTCCCGACTCCAGTACGTAACCGCGATGGGACATTTCTAAAGCCTTGCGGGCATTTTGTTCTACTAAGATAATAGATGTACCTGCTTGATTAATTTGTTTAATCTGTTCAAATACTTGGGTTACCAAAATAGGAGATAAAGCCGCTGAAGGTTCATCTAAAATTAACAGTTGAGGCTCTAGCATCAAAGCTTTACCCATGGCTAACATTTGACGTTCACCTCCAGAAAGTGTACCAGCCCGTTGGCGACGTCGTTGTGCGAGCTTAGGAAACATGATATATATTTTATCTTTAAGTGGTGCAATGGGAGCATTACTAACAAAGGCACCCATTTCCAGGTTTTCTTCCACGGTGAGTGATGAGAAAACATTGGAAATTTGCGGAACATAAGACATCCCTAACTGCACGATTTCATTTGACTTTAACCCAGTTATATTTTTTCCTTTAAAAGTAATTGTGCCTGTATGGGGAGTTAAAAGTCCAAAAATGGTTTTTGCTAAGGTAGATTTACCAGCACCATTGGGACCAATAACTGTTACCAATTCCCCTTGTTTGACTTGGAAATTTATACCTTGTAGAATATCCACATCTTTGATGTAGCCAGCGTGGACATTTTGAACTTCTAGTAAATATTCATTAGTCATAACTCCTAACTCCTAACTCCTAATTTCTAACTCCTAACTCCTAACTTTTCTAGTTCCTATGATGGCGTTTTTTGCAAATCGGGACGTTCTTCGGGAACAATAGCCTCGTCTACTGGACATACTTGCAAACATATACCACAGTCGATGCAAGTGGCAAAGTCAATCCAGTACCAATCGGTTCCCTTGACATTTTTACCAGGACCTGGATGAATGCAAGCTACTGGACAGGCATCTACGCAATCAGCAACGCCTTCACAAACCTCTGTAACAATGGTGTGTGCCATAGTTTTGCTCCATATTTACTAACATTTGCTAACAAATACTTCCTGCTTCCCTGTAGCAACGTCGGCGTTATCTACTCCACAGGCTGTCACGGTCGAACTGACCGCCATAGCCAGATTAATACTGGCATTGCTCAAATCTCTGTCACACTCAAAGCCACAATTTCCACATTTGAAAGTGCGTTCTGAAAGCGCCAGAGATTCTTTTTTATGCCCACAATTAGAGCAAGTTTTCGTAGACGCGCTCCGCGCGGCTTCTCGTAGAGAAGATGGGAACCATCTATCAACTATTACCAACTGCGAACCGTAAAGCTTGCATTTATATTCAAGCTGTCTTTTGAACTCGTAAAAGCCCATATCAGCAATAGCTTTTGACAGCTTGCCGTTAACCATCATTAGTATTTGCTTGGTTAAAGCCAGACCCCAGTTCCAAGCGTGTCTTGCTGTCCCCGCATTTTGAGACAACAAAATTAACTGCTGTTTGTTTGGTTTGACTTCTGTCTTGAATCCTAATAGCATATCTACATTATTGTACTGCATATTGCCTAACTATGAAAGATGAGCGCAAAGTAACAATAAGGATTCCACAGACAGAGCTTGATATTTTAGAGGCATACTGTGAGCAAACATCAAGGACTAAGAGCGATGTGTTACGCGAACTAATTCGGAAACTGTCAACAAAACTGAGGAAAAGTTAGTATTTGTTAGTATTTCGACTACTGTTGATTAACCCTCTATTCGGATCGCAATCTCTGTATTTAGCCTCACAATCGACTAAACAAGTATAAAGCGTCAAGAAGGATAAAGATGCCTTTGCTGTAGACACTAGCCTGTGGGAATGCTCCGTGTACAGACTTGAATTGACTCAATTATTGGTGAACCATCAGCTTTTACCCAAGCAATTTGAGCTATACCGCGATCGCGTGCATATTCCCTAATTTCATCCTTACCCTTAACTCCCAACTCCATTTCTACACGCACTAAATGCGTAGAATTACGGAGCTTGTCCGCATAGGTGAAGGCAGCAGCATATGCACTCTGATTTTCCGGCACTACCAACCAGTTACTTACTGGTATTGATTGCGGTAATTGCTGATATTTAATCACAACTTCGTATAAATCTTCCAGATTTATTGCAAAGCCAATACCGGGAATATTTTCTCCCTGGGGGTGATATAGTGCCAAAAGTTGGTCATAACGACCGCCACGCCCTAAAACCCTAGCGCCTAGTTTGGTATCACTAACTACTTCAAATACAATACCTGTATAGTAGTCAAAGGTTTCGATCAAGCTCAAATCCAGAATCAAGGAAAAATTTGCCCGAGATTCTAGCAACTCGACCAAAGATTTAAGGTTGCTAACCGCTTCATGCTGGGATGGTTCTAAACCAAGACTGATGACTCTCTCCAAGACATCAGCACTATTTCCCCGTAAATCGAACATAGTGATAGCCCGTTGGCGGAGTTCATCACTCAAAGGCAGTGTGTCTATTGTCACTCTATCCAAATGAGCGATCGCACTACGGACTCGATCCCGTAAATTGTCAGGAAAAGCGTCCAGAAGGGATCGGGTGATGCCGGCTTCACCTAAAACCAAATGCCAACTCTGTAAACCGAGGGCTTGTAAACAATCTGCTATTAATAACAGTACTTCTGCGTCTGCCAGCAAACCGCCACCACCCAATAATTCCACCCCAGCTTGGAAAAATTCCTGAGCCTGGTTGTGGCGTAATTCTGGGGTATGCTGAAACACGTTAGCATTGTAATACAGGCGTTGGGGATAAGTAGCACCTGCCATGCGTGTCACCGCAGTACGGGCAATAGAGGCTGTTAATTCTGGACGCAGCCCCAAATCTTCATCTTCCCCATTTTGCAGTTGAATTACCGTTGAGCGTTGAATTGCACCCCCCGCCATCAGGGTATCCATCCTTTCCAGAGTTGAGGTGATAATTCTGTGATATCCCCAACGGTGAAACACTTGCTGTAATTTGTCTTCAATCCAGTGCTTTTGAGCCACATCAATGGGTAATAAATCCCTAGCTCCCACTGGCGGTTGATACACCATTATTTTTTCTTCCCACCAAACAAACCACCGAATAAACCGCCACCTTCAGATTTATCTGGTTGCTTACCCCCAGTATTTGCACTCGTCTTAGACTTGGCATTACCAGGTTTATGCCCCATCATCTGTTCAATTTTACGTTTTCCCGCTGACGCTGTTTCGTCTTTGGGGTCTAATTGTAAGGCGCGATCAAAATGAACTTTAGCCATTGTGGTTTGATTTTGCTTCAAATACACCACTCCGATCAAGCTATGACAAGTACTATTATTTGGCGCTAGCTTTAAGGCATCCTGTAATTCTACCCTAGCAGAAGCCAATTGATTCTTACCCATCAAATCTTGAGCGCGACGGATGTACTGTTGAACTATGGCAGAATCTTCATTTGCTGGTACTGGGGGTTTTTTCCCAGAAGATTTGTTTGCTGTCGGTGGTTTGGGTGTATTGGAGTTACTGGGAGGAGGTGGAGGAGGAGGGGATGCTTTCTTGGTTTTACCAGCAGTTCGCATTAAATAAACCAAGTTTAATTCGCTGATTTGGGCGATAATTTCTGTTGCTTGCTCTAGGGAATTGTATTGAGTTTGAGCAATTTTGGCGATCGCAGTTTTATAGGCATGTTCTACATTAGGGGTAGTAGTTAACTCTTTAGCCATATCGCTAGTCAATTCTACTGAAGTAGATTCTTCTGCTAAGCGCTTTCCCATTTGCGACAAAATCAGAACATATTCAGCGCGATTACGTTCAGCAGAAAGGGTTTCATAAGCTGGGTTAACTAACTTTGATAATAATTGATTAGCTAACTTTTTTTCCTCTTCACCAGTGGCTTTTAAGCTATCGGGGTGCAGACGGCGAACAATATTCAAATAGCGTTTGCGAATAAATTTAACATCCGCATCCACACTCACGCACAAAATGGCGTGATAATCTATGAAATCATATTTAAAAAGACCACGTTCTATTTTGTTGACAGACATAATAAAGGTTTTGCACCAAAGAAGTCATAAGATTTTTTCTAGTTTACTTTGCTTCTGAGGAATGGCTATAAATTTAACAATGGGAATGGGGAGATGGGGAGATGGGGTGGGGTTTCCCCACCCGAAAGTAGAAAGAATGGGAAGTGAATACCGAATTACCGAAATTGACGTTCTAGGGGTTTGATTTGCTGTAATTCGCGGCTGATGTGGTGATGAAGAGTACCATTAGTGGCAAGAATTCTGCCAGAATCCACTTGTAGGGGGGTTTGATCGTATGCTGTAACTTTTCCCCCAGCTTCTTGGACTAAAACCACCCCAGCAGCAATATCCCAAGGAGAAAGTCCCCTTTCCCAATAACCATCTACCCGTCCACAAGCGACATGGGCTAAATCAATGGATGCTGCACCGCTACGTCTAACTCCTTGAGTCAGATGGGTGAGTTGGCAGAATTCAGCATAATTATTATCAGGGGTTTCCCGGCGATCGTAAGCGAATCCCGTTACCAGCAGAGACTTAGCCAAGGAAGAAGTATCCGAAACCCGAATCGGACGACGATTGCGAGTTGCACCCAAACCAATAGCGGCTCTAAATAGCTCATTTTGGCTCGGATCGTAGATAACCCCTACTTTGGGTACACCAGCAACAAATAACCCTATAGAAACGGCAAAACAGGGGTACTGGTGAGCAAAATTAGTTGTACCATCCAAAGGGTCAATTGCCCAAAGAAATTCATTATCGTCTTGATTACCTAATTTTCCTGATTCTTCTGCGAGAATAGGATGGTCGGGAAAATGACGGCGGATAATATCTAAAATTACAGCTTCTGCAGCCTTATCAGCAGCGGTAACCAAATCCCCAGGACGTCCCTTTTCAATAATTGCATCTTCTACCTTACCCAAGTAACCTTGCAAAACTGCACCAGCAGCTAAAGCCGCTTCTGTCGCAATATCGAGGAATATTTGTAAATTTGTCATTGGTCATTTATCATTAGTTAGGAGGCGCGCAGTAGGGGCGCAAAGCTTGCGCCCAAGAGTTTCGAGTTACCAATTTTTAATTTTTAATTTTTAATTTTTAATGTCTAGCGATATTGACGGCGAAACTCAGAGGGAGATAAACGCATGGGTTTTTCTGGATTCCAAATTCCTTTTCCCATGAGTCGAGCCTTATGTTGCGCACGTTCGAGAGATTGGTCATATTTATGATTAGGCGATCGCCCCACAAACAATGCTTGACCTTCTTTGACTAACTTTTCATTCAATAACTCTTCATCTTTCCAGGCATAAGCCAAAGTTCTGCCAATTTTATCTTTAACTTCGATATCAAATTCTAGGGTTACAGGTTGCTGTGTGCCAATCATTTCCTGGAGGCGTTCTTTTGATTTATCTCCCCAAGGACGTTGACGCAAATCTGGTGCATCAATGCCAATTAATCTTACCTGGGAAATCAAATTCGGTTGTGCCCCCATACCCAGTACTTCCAAAGTTTGTCCACTTACCACCCTTACTACCCTTACCTGCACCTTAATGGGTTGTTCCGGCTTTTTGGGGGACTGACACCCCACCATCAGCAATAAAGAACATATTACCAATAAACTTCTTGCAGAAGTCACGAACAGAGAACTCTTAATAGGGAACAGTAAACAAGAATTGACGCAAACAGCATCGTCAAAATACTTTCGCAACAGAGCTAATATATTTGAATATTTGCGCCTGTGCATCTTGGCGCGAAATAAATCCAAAACTCTAATCCTCATCTAAAGGTAAACCCGTGCGAACTTTCCCTTTACCAAAAAAGCGTCCAAACTGGAGTTCGTAGACCTCATCTTCGTCTTGTGTCTCCACCTCCAAGTCAGTACGGGCATAACTCACACACAACAAGGCATAACCCCGTTCCCGTAACTCCGGCGATAATCCCACCGCTTCCGGTTGATAAATTTCCCCCTTTAGTACCCGCACCGCACAAGTAGTACAAGCACCATTACGACAGGAAAAAGGTAACTCTACCCCCTGTTGTTCCCCACTGTGCAGGATATAGCGATCATCAGGAACTTGTAAACTGTGTTTGACGCCTTTTGCGCGATCGTGAACTTTAACCGTATATGTCTGGGACATGTTTAATTTTGGGATTTTGAGATTTATTTTCTCCTAATTATTGCAGTTTATCGGATTTAGCTGTAATATGGAAAATCGTGACACCTGGAGAGGTGGCCGAGTGGTTGAAGGCGCAGCACTGGAAATGCTGTTTGGGGGCAACTTCAACGAGGGTTCGAATCCCTCCCTCTCCGTTCACAAAGTAAAATCAAAATCAAAAATCAATCAAGGGGTAGGGTGAAATCACAACTACCCCTTTGTGCTACTCCCTTCCCGTCCCTACTCTAAACCCTATCTATTAGTTAGGAATTTGGGTCAAGAACTATAGGAATCCTACTTGAATCTTCCTAAGTAGGGCTATTCGTTGGAGAAATATTATAATCCTGGTATGCGAATCATTGCCCGCACGCAGCAGTTTACGACAATTTTGGGAAACACACCCAGATGCCGAACAACCACTTAAAGCTTGGTATGATGAAGCCTCTCGTGCAGAATGGAATAGTCCAACAGATATTAAAAGCACTTATCGCAACGCCAGTATTATTGCTAATAATCGTGTCGTTTTTAATATCAAAGGCAATGATTACCGCTTAATCGTTCACGTTCGTTATGACATTGGGATTATTTTTATCCGCTTTGTAGGAACGCACTCTGAATACGATAACCTAGACGCGACAACAATTTAAAGTAAGGTATATGCTTGAACCTCGTCCCATCCGAACCGAAGCTGATTACGCAAAAGCACTTAATGAAATTGAAAGATTATTTGATGCAGAACCGAATACACCGGAGTGCGATTTGTTAGAAGTTTTAACGACACTGGTAGAAGCATACGAACAGCGACACTATCCAATTGAAGCACCAGACCCAATTGAGGCAATTTTATATTATCTGGAATCTCGTGGGCTGTCTTGGCAGGAATTAGAGTCTGCTATTGGAAGTCATGAAGAGGTGGGGAAGGTTTTGAATCGCCAGCAACCACTAACACTAGAGATGATTCGGCTTTTACATCAACAATTGGGAATTCCAGCCCAAGTGTTGATTCAACCATACTCTCTAATGAGAAATTCAGCTTAACCCTGTTTAATCACTATCGACACATTTTTGATGTAATCCTTATAGGTCATCTTCTGGCGGGAAGGGAATAACTATTCTGGATAAAATGGAAGCAGTTACAATGAGCGCCTTTTCTCAAGGGTGTTAAATATGGTTATTGGTATTCGCCTGCTCACAGTTGCAGATTATCACCGTATGGCAGAAGTTGGGATTTTTGATCCAGAAGAACGCCTTGAATTAATTGCGGGACAAATTATACAAATGTCAGCAAAAGGAACTGCTCACAGTGCAGCAACTACTCGCACTGCAAAACTACTGAATCAGCAGTTGGGAGAACGGGTATTAGTACGGTTACAAGAACCAATACAACTCGATAATTACTCAGAACCTGAACCAGATATAGCAGTGGTGATGCCTAATCCACTTTACTACGATGACCATCATCCAACCCCTGACGAAGTATTTTTCTTGATTGAAATAGCGGATACCAGTCTCAAATACGACACAGAAAATAAGGCAAAGATTTATGCTAAATCTGGTATTCAAGATTACTGGGTTTTAGATGTCAGTGGACGGAAATTGCATGTTTATCGCTTACCCAACTCAGAGGGTTATCAAAGTGAAATGATTATTTCTGAGGATGTGACAATTTCACCTTTAGCTTTTCCTGATTGTGTAATTCTAGTCAGAGAAATGCTACGTCCTCTGATGAATAAATAGGATGAGGGTTATGAGATTGAGGTTTAACCTTCAGATTTGAGTCTATCAACAACCCGAATTAAATCATATGCACCCCTACTATCTAACTTCTCATAATCAGATGATTCCAAGCCCATTTTCGGAAACTTTTTCGGCTGTGCTATAACCAAAATTGAAGAAATTTCTTCTCCTTTTCCTAACTGATTTCTCACATATTCTCCCGCTGCTTGATTCTGTTTGATGTAAGTTACGGGACGTTGACTATAAAACACCACTGTAGGCTTTTTAAACCCCACCATTACTAATTCTTCCCCTGATTTTTGTATCTGTACTACCGTTGCAGATAATTGTCGTAGGGGTAACTGACGTTCGCCATCAACTATAAATAAAGCAGGGGTAAGAACAAATACCAAAAAGCCTGCAAATGCTAGTAAATTTACGCCCATTAAGGGTAACCACTGCCGACGCAGTAATAATACGGAAATTATCACTGCACTAACCAACCAAATAATACCACCTACGGTTGTCAAACCCGACTGCTGTAATAACTCCCGAAAATTGGGTGCTGCGGGATCTTCTCCAATTAACCGGGGTACGTAAAATAATGCTGCTGAGATGGCTGATACAAGAACTACATTCACCCAAGCGCTAGCTTTAAAATAGGGGTTAGGTGTTAGGTGTTTGGGGGTAGGGTGAAGAATTAGGGGTTGGGTGTTAGGTGTTTGGGGGTAGGGTGAAGAGGTGTTTTTCTCTGGGGGATTTACTTGAACCCCTGTGCTGAATCTTTTCCCTTGTTCCTGAAGCAAGTCACCCCATAATAGTGCAACTAGGATAGCCGCAGCAGGCATTAAAGGCAATACATAACTGGGAAGTTTGGTAACTGCGATGGAAAAAAAGCCAAAGATAGCAGCAAACCAGATAAAAGCAAATAAACCCAATTGCTGGGAACGTGGTTGCGATCGCCAATATTTAGGTTGCCAAAATTTCAATCTCGCCATCGCTACTGGCAAGTATACTGAATAAGGAGCAAAACCCAACAATACCACTATAAAGTAAAAATACCAAGGAGCAGAGTGACCGTTAACAACCTCTGTGAAGCGTTCAATATTATGGTAACCAAAAAAGGAGTTTATATAATTCCAACCATTGTGCCAAATTACTAGCACATACCAAGGGACGGATAAACCCAGGATGATTAATATACCCAGCAGAGGACGCATTTCCCGCAATACTTCCCGTAATTTACCCAGGTACAGCAAAAATGCACCAATAATCAATCCCGGTAAAACTATTCCTACAGGTCCTTTTGTTAAAATTCCCCCAGCAATTAAGACATACAATCCTAGATAAAACCGTGTTTTTACGGATGATTTTTCTGGTTGGGCATAACCCAAAAAAAAGCAAAACAGGGCTGATGCGATACACCCCGTCAGCAGCATATCAGAAACCCCGGTTCTACCCCAAACAATCATTTCCGGATTAAGGGCTATCATTGCTGCTGCTAGTGCGGGGGTTATCCAAAGTCTTTGAGGGGGAGGAATCTTTTCTAAGTCTTCACTTTTGTGCAAATGCCAATGCACGGTATAAAAAGCAAAGCACATAACCACCATAGCGGCGATCGCAGATGGAAGACGTACTCCCCACTCGTTAACTCCGACAATAGCATAGGCGATCGCCTGACACCAGTAAATCAAAGCGGGTTTATCGAAGCGAGTTTCGCCATTGAAAAACGGGGTAATCCAATCACCCGTAATCAGCATTTGACGGGAAGCTTCAGCAAATAGGGGTTCGGTTTCATCAATTAAACCAATACTACCCAAATGCCAAAAAAATGCCACCCCACCAACTACCATCAACCATAAAATTGACAAGCTCACCACAAGGACTGGACGCTTTTCTATATTGTCATTTGTCATTGGTTACTTTAGCAAAATTTCTGGGTTTAAAGCCTCGCACTAGAACGATACTCCGACAATTTCATTTAATACTAATTAGCAATAAGTTTTTTTCTCTGAGATTGAGGAAATAGTAATGTATGATTACAAAGTAAAAGACAAGAAATTTAACTGCAATGGGTGTAGCTAGGAAGTATTGGGTATAAGGCAGCACAAAGAATAGAGAGTGACTTGGTAATCTAGAGTTCCAATTACCCATTACCCATTACCCATTACCCATTACCCATTACCCATTACCCATTACCCATTACCAATTTTAAGTTTAGTTAACTTAGATTGTGACTACTACTCTTAAGTTCCATTCATGCAAAATACTCGTCTCAACAACCTATTTGACACCATTGTTCAGCGTCTGGGACAATGGTTCTTAAATCCATGGCGACGAATATCGCTACTGCTGATGAGTTTTCTGTTCGGTTTTTTCCTGGGAACAGCATTTATCACTGTAGCTGGACAACAGGCTGTATTGGACATTTTTGTCGCCGCTATGTTGGTGATTATCACAGAAGTTAGCAGTAGAATAATTTATAGTCGCACCTCCCAAAAGCCGCGAACACTTTGGGTAGAATCACTTAATTTTCTCAAGGTTGGTCTGATCTACAGTTTGTTTGTGGAAGCCTTTAAATTGGGTTCGTAAGCTGTTCCAGATTTAAATTGCATATTCAAGACGGTCAAGATGCCTATCCCACAAGAAACTGATGGTTTTTGTTTATGCTTTCACAAGATGTGTTTTAGCTTAATCTATAGCGGGGAGACAGTGGGGAGAGGTGGATGTATTCTTGGTTGAATGATATATTAAATGCAACTGAGACTGAGATAGAACCAAAATTGCTGCAAAAGGCTATAGATGCAATCTTAGCTGATAGAGTCACAGCAAAAGCCTTTGGGATTATAGCAGAAAATGTAAGTCAAACCCTCACCTCCAACCCCTCTGCCTCAGAAACACAGATATTAGAAGCCATCCACAGTCGGGTTAATCTCCTTAAAGCTGTATATCCAGCTTTCAGGGAATTCTGTCAAAGCAATCTCCAAGTTGAACCCCAAGAAATGTTGGAGGTGTTGTGGAATTACTGGTTACCTTTGAGTATCAAATTAGCATCCCAGCGCCAAAAACTAGAACGTCCTTTTATACAGGGAATTTTAGGAGGACAGGGAACTGGTAAAACTACAATGTGTGCTGTTCTCTCTCTAATCCTCCGAGAATTAGGTTACTGCACTCTGAGTTTATCCTTAGATGACTTGTATAAAACTTATAAAGAACGCCTCACATTACAACAGCAAGATCCCCGCTTAATTTGGCGAGGACCTCCAGGAACCCATGATGTGGAAATTGGTATAAATTTACTAGATAAAATCCGTCAGGGGGATTTTCCTGTTGCAGTCCCCCGCTTTGATAAATCTTTATATGCAGGTGCAGGCGATCGCATAACTGGGGAAGTTTTCCATGGGGCTGATATTGTCCTGTTTGAGGGTTGGTTTGTGGGTGTGCGACCAATTAACCCAACTGAATTTAATACCCCACCAGCGCCAATTTTCACCCCAGAGGATAAACAATTTGCCCGGGATATGAATAGTAAACTCCAGGATTATCTACCGCTTTGGGAAAGATTAGATAGTTTGATGGTACTCTATCCCACAGATTACCATTTTTCCTTAGAATGGCGCAAACAAGCAGAACACCAAATGATTGCTGCTGGTAAGTCGGGAATGACTGATTCACAGATTGAGGATTTTGTTAACTACTTTTGGCGTTCTTTGCATCCAGAATTATTTATCAAGCCTTTGGTAAAACCTCCGACAGTTGTTGATTTGGTAATTGAAATTAATCCAGACCATTCTTTTGGTGCAGTTTATAACAATTAAAAATTAAAAATTAACAATTAAAAATTAAAAATTGGTAACTCCGCGCCTCCTAATTCCTAACTGTTAATTCTTAATTTATAAGTCTTGGGCGCAAGCATTGCAATTTATAAGTTTTGGGCGCAAGCATTGCAATTTATAAGTTTTGGGCGCAAGCATTGCAATTTATAAGTTTTGGGCGCAAGCATTGCAATTTATAAGTTTTGGGCGCAAGCATTGCA
>JASJCY010000208.1 GCA_030065825.1 Nostocaceae cyanobacterium
GTTCACTCAACGCGGGAAACCCGCGCACGTGACTGGCTCCGCAACGCGCTGCTCTCTACCCCACAATAATTTTAGTAATTTCATCTGTACTTCACCAGACTGAGAAAAGCTATATTACTGATTACTTATTAAATGCGCCAAATTCTGTAAAAATTAAGCTATCCGATATTAAATCTGGATAGCTATATTAATTTTTGCGTTGACATACCTCCTCGTCCTAAAGCAACGAGGATTCCTTGACGCTTCGTTGGGTTGTGCTATCAAGATAGTCTTACCATCCCTCCACGTCCGTTTAGAGTCTCCCAATGCCCTATGGCGACTATATCCTGAATTATACCAGAAAGTCGCCCTACAAGGGCGAGGCTTGTATCCCATTATTTTTGGTCAAGGGATTAAGACGACTTAATGTTTTCCAGAGCAACGTCCACTGATGTTTGCAGGGCGAGAAATTTCTCTAGACGAACAAGCTTGACCGTTTGAGTGACCCGAGCATTGGTAACAATTTGGAAAGTACCTTCAGCATTTTGAGCTTGCTTGGCTAACTGCACCAGAGCTCCCAAGCCAGAGCTATCAACAAAATCGATTTTGGAGAGATCCAAAATCACGTGCTTTGGACCTTCTGCAATGTTCTTGCTTAGTACCTTGCGAAACGTCGGCTCGGAAAAGGCGTCTAACAAACCTGTGAGGCGGAATAGCTGACAGTTATCCCGGACTTCACGAGTACCTCTCAGGCTGACGGTTAAATTCAGTTGCTCAGCAATAATTCCCTCCTCATGGTGAATGTAAACGCTCCAGTATAAATGGTTTTTGGGCAAATTGTCTACAACCCCTGCCAATGGGTGTTGACAAACTCACCCATTCCACTTTCTCCATTTTTACCTCATTCGAGCAGTTGTGTCTTGACGAGCTGTTCGCATTGCTTGTACAAACTCCGCAAACAGGTAATCGCCATCATGGGGACCGGGACTAGCTTCGGGGTGATACTGCACGGAGAAAATCGGCAGGGATTTATGACGCAAGCCAGCAACGGTGCGATCGTTTAAGTTGAGGTGGCTGACTTCTATTTGGGCTGTGGGTAAAGAATCTGAGTCAATGGCAAAACTGTGGTTTTGGCTGGTAATTTCTACCCGTTGTTTTAACCCTGCTGGTTGATTCAAGCCACGATGTCCAAATTTGAGTTTAAAGGTTTCTGCTCCCAAGGCATGACCTAAAATTTGGTGTCCCATACAAATTCCAAACATTGGTTTGGCAGCTTTGAGCAACTCTTTGGTAGTTTCAATGCCTTCGGTAACAGCGGAGGGATCTCCCGGTCCGTTGGAAAGGAAGATGCCATCTGGATTATATTTGAGAATTTCTTCGGCGGTGGTATTGGCAGGAACCACAATCACCCGGCAACCATAACTGGCTAAACGCCTGAGAATATTGCGTTTGACGCCAAAATCCAAGGCAACAACGGTAAATGTCTCCCCTGAGTGGGTTCCTACTTCTGGGTTAAATTCCCAAGCAGGGGTAGTCATCTGTGACCATTCATAAACCTTAGAAGTACTAACTTCCCGCACGAGATTTAATCCCGCCATATCAGGAGCAGAACGTACTTTTTCTAACAACTCCCCTGGATCGAGAATTTCCGTGGAAATGCCACCGTTCATGGCTCCAACAATCCGGATTTTCCGGGTAAGAGCGCGAGTGTCAATCCCGTAAATCCCCGGTATTTTATGTTTACTTAAATACTCTGGCAATGATTGAGTAGCTCGCCAGTTACTGGGTAGACGACAAATATTACGAGCGATCGCACCTCGCACTTGTGGACGCTCGGATTCTTCATCTTCTGGATTGACGCCGGTGTTTCCTAATTCAGGATAGGTAAATACGACAATTTGACCGCAATAACTGGGGTCAGTTAGCACTTCTTGATACCCGGTCATGCCAGTGTTAAACACTACTTCCCCAATTGCGGTTCCCGTGGCACCAAAAGACCAACCACGGTAGGATGTTCCATCTGCCAGAACAAGCAGAGTAGGTATTGCATCAGACAGGGGCATAAGTAATTAATGGTAAAAGGATCGAGAATTACGGACTAGAAACAGACAAAAATCAAAATAGATTTCTGAGTGACTCAGTTCAAAAATCTCCAAGTTAGTTAAGACTGCGAAGGATAATTATCCCATGAGTTTATGACTTGCGAGTTTTTGAACCCAAATTTAATGTTTGTAGTAAGCGTTTTAACCCTTGTGCGTCAGTAGTAAAGTGGGGTAACCCCACCCCTACAACGAACTAAAAATTAACTTTCAAGTATCATAAAAATGACACTTACATCAGAAACTCAGCCAGTTGTTTCAGTTTTTCCCAAGCTGCCCCAGTCTGGAGAATTTCCTGAGCCATTTTCACTCCTTCGACATGTGCCATCAAGGGAACTGCACCCCCCACTTGTAGTGCTAAGGAGGCATTTAACGCCACTGCATCCCTTTGTGCCGTAGTTCCTTTACCTTGTAGCACTGCCTTGAGAATTTGTTTATTTTCCTCTACATCTCCACCCCGGAGTGCGCTGGTGGGTGCAGGAGTTAAACCTATTTCCTGGGGATTTACGGTAGTTTGTTTTACCTCACCCCCAGATAAAACTGCCAAGTCCGTTAAATCTGCCAAACCAGCCTCGTCTAGTTTTTCCCGTCCGTGCAACACAATTGCTATTTGGGTACCCAACTGCTGCAAAGCTTCAGCAATGGTAGTTAATAATTGGGGATCGTAAACACCAATTACCTGTCCTGTAGGACGTAGGGGATTTACTAGAGGTCCGAGTAAATTAAATACCGTGCGCACCTTTAAAGTTTTCCGTAAGGGGGCGACTCCCTTTAAGGCTGGATGCCAACCAGGGGCAAATAAAAAAGTGATTCCCACTTCTTTAACTGCTGCTTGTACCTTCTCGGTGGGGGCATTGAGATTGATTCCCAAGGCTTCCAAGACATCCGCACTGCCTACGCGACTAGATGCGGAACGATTACCATGTTTGGCGACGGGAACTCCAGCAGCAGCGGCAACAAATGCTACCGCAGTGGAAATATTAAAAGTTGATGCCCCATCACCCCCAGTACCACAGGTATCTATGAGGGGAGATAAGGAAAATTCTTCTTGTCCTCCTATTGATTGGGATTGCAATACTTGTGCCATTCCTGCCAACTCTAGGGCAGATACACCTTTGAGAAGCAGAGCAATTAAAATTGCCCCCGATAACACTGGAGGAATTGCTTCATCTAACCACCCCTGCATCAATGCCCCAGCTTCGTCACGGGAAAGGGATTCTCCAGCAAGTAATTTTGGCAGCAAGTCTTTTTCCCAACATGCTAACTCGGATGGGATCATAGGGTTGGTGTTTGAATCTCGACTCATAACTTCTGAAACACTTCTAATATAGCGGTTTTGGGTTGAGTGTAGACGCGCAGGGTCACCTCCCTACCGGTGGTACACAAATTTTACCTCACCCCTTCCCCTTTCCTACCCTCACCACGCCAGTCCGCACAAGTCGGGGAACCCGACGCCAGTCGCTATAACTTTGGAAACCAAAGCAACGCGCTGGCTCCCCATGGGGCTTTTTTCCTAACCCCTCTCCCAATGGGAGAGGGGAAAATGAGAGGGGTAGCTTTAGCCCGGTTGAGGTTATTTTAGTATTCCATCCAAATGAAAAGCGCTATATTTTCAGTAATTTTACTGTTAAAAGGAATTTTTCTAATTTCTTATAATTTAATTAATTATTCATTAGTAGTTTGTGACTAACTTCATTATCTTACCAAAAAATATTTTATATTTATTTTGATATTTATATTGACCATTTGCAGCAATCATTTATATCATATTATTTCTTGTTATCATTTTTTTGCTATTGTTTTGTCGTTATTAAACCTTTAGTTTTAGATAATTTTGTTTTTTGCTTAATATGTTAAACGTTAATAATATAGCTCAAACATAATATAAAAACACCAATTTATTGATTTAATAGCACCATTAAAAAAACCACAAACTGGTTTCTAATACTCATTTTTAAGAAACCGCAGCAGTCTCTATAACGAAAGGGAAAGTTCACAACAAACTGCCAAATTTTTTAACCTAGGTGCATTCCAGTGTTTTATCCCAGAAGTTGGACTAAAGCATCTATAGACTCTGATTCATAATTCCTTCAATTGGTTCTAGAATGAAAATTTACATCCCATCCGTGGAATAACTGCATAGATATTGACTGGATTTATCTGTAACGGAATCCAAATAATTAATGACTAAATATGACTTGATTTAAAAATCAGTGTTTTTACCATTGTTATTTTTATCAAAAAAGAATTACCACAGTTATAAAGGATAGATTTATATTTAGCAAAATCTTTGGTTATTCAGTACCTATTATGCTAAAGTTACCCTAAAAAATATCATAAATCTGGCTATACAAGGAAAATTATGCTTATTTTATAAGCTTATTTTTAAATATTGCCTCTTTCCTTTCCCTTCGGGTACTCTGCGAGAAGCGCTTACGCCCAACGCCAGTCGCCACCCTACGGGATGGCGTTCCGCCAACAAGTCGGGAAACCCCGTTCGCGTGCGCCTTGCGCTCAGCGTCTCCCTAGGAGTTAGTTTGTTTAAGCGGGAGAACCCCCTACCCTGCGGGTTCCGCTTGCGGTACGGGTACTCTACCCTTCAACGAACGCCTCCGGCAACCAGAACCCCTGCGGGGAACGCAGTTGTTCATTTTGGAAACCAAAAAGACCACACTGTCTCACCGCTAACGAACTTCTCTTTGCCCACGGCGCTGGACTCACCTGTTCCCTGTTCTCTGTTCCCTCTTACAGATTCTTAATTTGGTATAAACAGTACAACAGAGCCATATTTTTAAACATTTCCAAACAGTAAATTGAAATCAAACAGGCAGGTCAAAGTGTCTCATGAAAATCTGCAAGGCGACTTCATCCAACGCCGTTATTTATACACAGTAAGAAAAAAAAGTGAAGAATCATTAACAATGATGGCAGATACAGCCCCAGTAATGATTTGGATGGCGGGATGCGACATAGTTTGTAACTATTTCAATGCTGTTTGGCTAGAATTTACTGGTTGTTCCCTTTCCCAAGCCATAGGTAATGGCTGGCTTGATAGAGTACATCCAGAAGATAGACAAATTTGTCAAGATATATCTCTTAATGCTGTTAATAAACCTCAGAAATTTCAGAGGCAATATCGCCTACTTAATGCCAATGGGAAGTACCACTGGATTTTAGATACCGCTGCGCCACAATTTGACGTCGATGGTAACTTTATTGGTTATACAGGTTGCTGTATAGATATTAATCATATTAAGGAGGAAACAACTGAATTAAAAAATAGAACCCCTACCTCGATGGTAAAAATTCGGGGGAACTTTAATGGTGGGGAAAAAACATTAGCCGTTTTTGCAGAAAATCAGGCATTGGATACTGAAGAAGTAAACTCAACGAAATCAGCCCTACTAAAATCAAGAAATATTGAAAGCCCCATTTCCAGTTTAATAGTAGGTATAGTTGATGAAATATATCAAGGCAAAGTTCCGAATACAGAAATACAAAAAAATATATCCATCATTGACACAATATCAGACTTAATTGCTATAGCTGACTTGAACGGAAAGCTGTTGTTTATAAATCATTCTGCAAGAAATTTACTAGGAATTGCCAATAAAAATAAATTGACGATTCAAACACTATCAGATTTATTAAATCCAGAATATTTGCAGGAATTCAGCCAAGAAATTTTACCAACTACCCTTGAAAAAGGGCATTGGCAAGGTGAATTAAAGCTGAAAAATTTTTTCACGGGTAAAGAAATTCCCGTAGAATATAATTTATTTGCAATCGAAAACCCACAGACAGGAGAGCCAATTTTAGTAACTATCGCTTGCAATCTCAGCGATAGCAAAACTGCTGAGGAAACTGCGTGGCAAAATGAAGCCCAGTATCGTCACCTTATCCGCACTACAGCAGAACGCACTAAAGCTATCTTGAATATCTTGACTGCAAAAGCCACAGCAGAGTTACAACGTCAGCGTACAGAAGAAGCTTTGCGGCAATCTGAAAAGCAGTTTCGAGAACTTGCTGCTAAGGAGACTCTAATTAACGCTCTTAGTAGCCAAATTCGTGCTTCTTTAGATATTAATACCATTCTCGAAACCGCAGTTCAAGAAATTCGCAAATTATTACAGATAAATCGCTGCTATTTCGTTTGGTATCGCAAAAAGTCGGATTTACCATACTGGGAAGTTGTCAACGAGGCAAATAATCAAAAAGTGCCCAGCATGGTTGGTATGCACATAACTAATGCCCAAATTGGCTCCTTAGCACAAAAGATTTTAAAAAAGGAAATTATTTGCATTGATGATATCCAAAATATGCCAGATTCTGTATGGCAAGACTTGGGTTTTACTGCTTTATTGTCATTACCCATACACACCCAATCTGGTGAAATTGGTGCATTAGGCTGCGGTCATTCTACGGGTTCTCGCATCTGGCACAATAGTGAAGTAGAATTGTTGCTAGCAGTTGCAGATCAACTTGCCATAGCTATCGATCAGGGAGAACTTTATAAACAAAGTCGTATAGCTGCTCAAATAGCCCAAGAAAAAGCACAACAATTAGAGGAAACATTACGAGAATTACAAGCAACACAAACTCAGCTGATTCAAAGTGAAAAAATGTCCAGTTTAGGGCAGTTGGTTGCTGGAATTGCTCACGAAATTAATAACCCAGTTAACTTTATCCACGGAAATATTAACCACGCTAGTCACTATATCGAAGACTTGCTAAATTTGGTTGAACTTTACCAGCAGCATTATCCCAATCCTGTAGAAGACATTGAAGAGGAAATCGAAGCTATTGATTTGGAGTTTCTTAGCCAAGATTTACCTAAACTTCTCTCTTCCATGAAGATAGGAACTTCCCGTATTCGTCAAATTGTCCTCTCTTTACGCAACTTTTCTCGCTTGGATCAAGCTGACATGAAGGCTGTTGATATCCACGAAGGCATAGATAGCACCTTATTACTATTACAAAATCGCCTCAAACCCAAGTCAGGACAAGTAGAAATTCAGGTAGTTAAAGAGTACGGAAACTTGCCATTAGTACAGTGTTATGCCGGACAGTTAAATCAAGTATTTATGAATCTGCTGGCAAATGCAATTGATGCTCTAGAAGAGGAAATAGAAAATATAGAGTCCTCAGTTCAAAAAGCAGAGGTGGTTGCAGTAGAAAACATCAACTTCCCTACTTTTAAAATTAGTATTCGTACTGAAGTCAAAGATGATTTTGCACTCATTCGCATTGCAGATAATGGTTCTGGGATGACGGAACAAGTACGACAACACTTATTCGATCCATTTTTTACTACTAAAGCTGTAGGTAAAGGTACTGGTATGGGTTTGTCAATTAGCTATAAGATTATTGTGGAAAAACATCGTGGACAATTGGAATGTATT
This sequence comes from Nostocaceae cyanobacterium, assembly GCA_030065825.1. Lineage (GTDB taxonomy): Bacteria > Cyanobacteriota > Cyanobacteriia > Cyanobacteriales > Nostocaceae > JASJCY01. The sequence goes on from JASJCY010000208.1 coordinate 7,481, forward strand.
TCCGCACCAGGTAAGGGAGCAGAGTTTGTGATTTTCATTCCCCTACAACAACCATAATCTCAAATTCTATCCCTAAAAAACTCCCTTGGCGCTGAGTAACTGTTCCGTTGAGGGACTGGTTCTATCCCTAAAAAACTTGCTTTGCCCCTAGTAACTGTTCCGTTGAAGGAGTGGTTTTAAACTGCAAAAAAACTCGCTTCGCTATAGTAATGCTTCTATCCCCATAAAACTGTTCCGTTGAGAGAGTCGTTCTATCCCCATCAAACTGTTCCGTTGAGGGAGTGGTTCTAATTGGCAGTTTTTGACCCTTCCTTTTTCAGGCTTTGTGAAAAATCCGGGTTATCTGGTAAAGCATTTTGTGATTCATGGTATTTTGAGTAGATATAAATGGGCGAACCTACAGAAAATTTGGCTATGAGAAGTCAATCTGAACGATACCAAATCTCTGAAATTCACCAAGATAAGAGAAAAATTTTCCTTGATTGGGGCGACGGTCATCAGAGTAGGTTCCACTATACTTGGCTGCGGGACAACTGTTATTGCTCTGACTGTGGCGACCCCAAACATGGCGAAAAGCGTTTTCTGCTCCTTGATGTTCCTGTAGATATAGAACCCCTGTCAGTTCGTTGGGATAGTGGCAAAGCACTGGAAATATTATGGAAACCCGACGGTCACAGGAGTATCTATAATGCTGAGTGGTTGCGACAGCACTGCTATTCTGCTACCGAGAGAGAGCATCGCCAGCATCGACCAATTCTTTGGGATAGCCAGATTGTAACTAGTCTGCCGCAGATTGCTTATGAACAAGTCCGAACTGGGGATGCAGGTCGGTTGCAACTGCTAGAACATCTGAGGGATTACGGGATTTGCTTTGTGCGAAACGTGCCTCCTCAAAGGGTCGAACTCGAATCTTTTGCCCAGTCATTTGGTCCGTTATTGGAGACTAATTACGGACGTGTGTTCGAGATTGTTGTAGACCCAGAGGAAAAAAAGAAAAGTGTTGCCAACTCCCAAATTAACCTCATACCCCATACCGATGATGCCTATCAATATGCACCACCAGGAATTATTTTCTTCCACTGTTTAATAGCGAACAATGATGGTAGTGGTCAGTCTACCTTTGTGGATGGCTTTCAAATAGCAGAGGCACTACTTCAGGAGGATTCGGGGGCGTTCGATCTACTCTGTCGTTACGAGGTTTCTTTCCGAAAATATTATAGCGATCGCATTGATATGCGCTACAGCAGTCCGGTTTTTTGCCTAGATAGTTGTGGTGATTTAAGGAGAGTTCGGATTAGCAATCTATTTCCTGCTCCCTTGGACTTACCAGAGGCAATTATGGAGCCATTTTATGCTGCATACAGAAAGCTAATGCAGCTCTATACCAATCCGAAATACTGCCTCAAACAAGGTCTGCAACCAGGAGATATGGTGATGTTTGACAATCACCGCGTCCTACACGGTCGTACTGCCATCGGGATGCAAAACCAGCGCCGTCATTTGCGCTATTGTTCAGTAGACCGCGACTATTTCTATAGCTCTTGGCGGCTTCTGAATCAGAATCTCAGCTTTCAGGGATAGGTTGCAAATCGGGAATGGCTTGGCGGAGTTTTGAGAAAGACCAAGCTCCTTCGCGCAATAGCCGAGCCGTTGAACCAGTAAAATCAACCAGAGTAGAAGGTTGTTGTTCGGGGTTTGGTCCTCCATCCAGAACTAGTGGAACTCGCTCTCCCAGTTGTGCGGCTACTTCAGGGGCTGTTTTCTGAGTTTCCATCCCTGAGATGTTAGCACTGGTTACCGCCAGGGGAGCGCCAACCTGACGCACCAATTCCAAACAAAGTTGGTGGTTAGGTATGCGTACTGCGACTGTGTTTTTACCTGATGTCACAAATAATGGGACAATTTCAGTCTTAGGGAAGATGCCAGACATTGCCCCTGGCCAGATTTTACGGAGTGAGGAGATGGTACTCTCAGGAATTCCTTGGGTCACTTGTTGCAATTGTTCAAAACTGGCTACATAAATTATCAGGGGTTTGTCTGGCGATCGCGATTTCACCTCAAAAATCTTTTTAATACCTGATTCCTTGGCGATACTGGCTCCAATACCATAAATCGTATCGGTTGGGAATACCACTACATCGCCATTTTTGAGCAAATCGACTGCTTTACTTCGCGCCCCTCTATGGTCAGCATCTAAAATATCTGTCATAAAAGCTTTGGCATAAAGCGTAGAATAAACGCACTCGTTCCATCATAATATTTTATCGGTTCTTTTTTACGGCAATTTTCAATCAACCCGGTTTTTGCACCCTCAAAAAACGTGAGTTCGACGAATTTTAGGGGCTAAAAGCCTTTTCAATCAAGGATTGTGAAAACAAAGGCGCTCTTGAGCAACTCTCAATCATTAATTGAGAATAAGGTCAATAATTGACAGATTTAAGAGTTCCTGATTTGATTCTCAATCAACCCAAAAGTTTTTAAGAACTGTTAATTCCCAGAGAATATGCTGGTTAAGGGTTTTAGACTTTAAATTGCATCGAATTAACGTTAAAAAAATCAAAAAGTAGGATTTTATCAGACTACCCGGAATTATTAAGTAAATATAAAACTAATAGCATGTGAAACTCTAAGCAGAGAAAATGAGTTTTGAGAGAGAGGTCAATAGTTGAGTTAATAAATCATTTCCTAAATGGATCAATTTTTGATTAAAACAAAAAATCAAACATCACAAGAGTTTAGTGGAGTAAAAAATTGAGTTTTTCCCAAGATAAAACACAACTGGAAAATTCTGGTTCAAGTTTAGATTCTATAGATCCAGAGGTCTTTGAAATTATTAATCGCGAACATCAAAGGCAGAAAGAAAACATTGAATTAATTGCATCGGCTAATTTTGTCAGTCGTGCTGTGTTGGAAGCAACTGGCTCGATATTGACAAACAAGGTGGCTGAAGGCTATCCAGGTCGTCGCTACTTTAGCGGCTGTGAGAATATTGACGAGTTAGAAAACTTAGCGATCGCCCGTGCTAAGGAATTATTTGGAGCCGCTCACGCTAATCTTGAACCCTACACCGGTTCTCAAGCCAATCATGCAGTTTATCTGACTGTCCTCAAACCAGGCGATCGCATCTTAGGGATGGATCTCGGTCATGGTGGTCATCTGAGCCACGGTGCGAGATTTACCATGACAGGTAAGCACTATGACTGTCATTTTTACCAAGTTGCTCCAGATACCGAGCGTCTGGACTATGATCAGATTCTCGCCCAAGCTAAAGATATCCGTCCCAAACTGATTATTGCGGGTGCAAGTTCCTATCCCCGCATCATTGATTTCCAACGCTTCCGGGAAATTGCTGATGAAGTCGGAGCCTATTTATTGGCGGATATTGCCCATATTTCAGGATTAGTTGCAGCCGGATTACATCCTTCTCCCGTTCCCCACGCTCATTTCGTCACCACCAGTACCCAGAAAACCATGCGCGGACCCCGTAGTGGCATAATTTTGCTGGGGGAACATTCCGCACCAGAATTTGCTCGCAAGATTGACAGTGCAGTCTTTCCTGGGGTACAAGGGGCTGTTCACGTCCATGCAATCGCTGCTAAGGCGGTGATGTTGAAAGAAGCTATGTCTCCTAGTTTTGTTGCCTATCAACGTCAAAACCTGGAAAATTCCCGGATATTAGCAGAAGATTTGATGGCAAGGGGATTTCGCCTGGTTTCTGGCGGTACCGATAATCATCTGATGCTTCTGGATCTGACTGAGAAAGGTATTACTGGTAAGGAAGCCGAAGATCGCTTAGCCAGTGTCAGGATTACCGTCAATAAAAACCTGCTTCCCTACGATTCCCAGAAGCCTAGCGTATGCAGCGGTATCCGCATAGGAACATCGGCAACGACAACGCGGGGATTGGGTTCCAAGGAAATGCATTGTCTTGCTGATCTGATCGATAAAATGCTAAGTAGCGAACCGACAGTTAATATCATTACAAAGGTTCGAGATGAAGTTAGTCGGTTATGTCGCCTTTATCCCCACATCGATTCGATTTATGACCACAATGGGGACAGATTTGCCCTCGAATCCCAATACCAACTTCAGAGTTAATCTCAATCGAGAGTTTCTCTGAATTTCCTGTACATCTAAAAACAGAAACTAGAGGTGCATATCATGACCACAACAGCAAATTCTGAACAAGCCACAGAACGCGCCAGAGTCCATTACAACAGTGAAAATGCGCGGAATTTGTATGAGATTGCCATTGGCAGCGACACCTTAAATTTAGGATTGTATGAGGATGATCCAGATCGCCCCATTGCAGAGGGGATGGCGAAAACCACTGAATGGATGGCGCAACAAGTCCAGAACCTGAATGCCAATTTCCGTGTGCTGGATCTCGGCTCTGGATATGGACCGGCTGCACGACATTTAGCTGGCAAATATGGCTGTCATGTCACCTGTCTCAATATTAGTGAAGAGCAAAATCAGGAAAATGAGCGACGCAATCGCGAGCAGGGTCTTGACAATTTGATTGAGATTGTGTTTGGCAATTTTAAAGACATTCCTTTTGACAATGCCAGCTTCGATCTAGTTTGGTCTCAGGATGCCCTGTTCCACACAGATGGACAAGATCGAGTCCTCGAAGAAGCCTATCGGGTACTTAAACCTGGTGGACAGTTACTGTTTATGGATATTTTGCAAGCAGATGATTGTCCAGATGGAGCCTTAAAGGATTCACTGGAACGAGTTAATATTCTTCATGAGCGGATCGGCTCTTTCCATTCCTATACCAGTAAAGCCAAAAGCTTGGGTTTTGAAACCATCAATGTGATCGACAAATCCTATCAGTTACTAGTTCATTACACTAAATTGAGGGATTCTGTGATTTCCCATTACGACGAACTCAGCCAAAAATGTACTCCAGAATTCTTAGAATCTTCTAGGAATGGCTTATGTCAATGGGTGGAGTCGGCTGAGAAAGGTATGTTTACCTGGGGCTTATTCCATTATCGCCGTCCTTAAATAAGTTGTTGTTACTCAATAGGTAATTGTAAGGTGGGCATTGCTCACCGAATTTTAGATTTTAGATTTTAAATTTTGGATTATACGCGCAGCGTTGCCCCAGGCTAGATTCAAAATTTAAAATCTAAAAGGGTTTGTTCGCGTAGCGTTCCGGTAGGGTAGCCCCCAAATTCATGATGCTGTTGGTCAATTAGTGATGGGTTTCACCCCCAACTTCGAGTGTCTCTCTCGTTTCCAAGCGACCGCCTGGAAATGCACTCTTTGGAGGCTCCCGGCGACCGCCCGGATTTGAGGCGGGAGCCTCAATCGCTGCATTCCTTGCCTCTGGCAAGGAACAAGAAATGAGGGGCTAGACCATCATTTGTGGAATAAATCGAAAATCGAAAATCGAAAATTTTTAATTCAAGCCTCTGCATTCATGCATGGGGTCAATCTAAAATCCAAAATCCAAAATCCAAAATTTTCTCACCTACTTCCTGTGGTGTATTTTCAAATAAAGAACATGAATGTTCAAGAAATTGTCAAAACCCATCGCGACCACGTCTTTTTTTCCTGGGTTCCTCAGAAAAACATCCAAAATCCGATTGTCATGGATCGTGCTGAGGGCGTATATTTCTGGGATAAAGATGGCAAAAAGTACTTGGATTTTTCCAGTCAGTACGTCAATATGAATATTGGTCATAGCCACCCCAAGGTGATCGCAGCCATAAAAGACCAAGCTGATCGACTGGTGTTTGCCCATCCCGGTACTGCTACGGAAATTCGTGCCGCAACAGCCGCCAAGTTAGCAGAAATTACACCGGGGGATTTGACCAAGACTTTCTTTACCCTGAGTGGGGCTGAAGCCATTGAAAATGCCATCAAAATAGCACGACTATACACAGGTAGGCATAAAATTGTCACCCGATATCGCAGTTATCATGGCGCTACCCTTGGTGCAGCAATTGCAGGAGGAGACCCCAGACGCTTGGCTCACGAACCGACTATTAGCGGTATTGTTCGGGTTCACGATCCCTATGCCTACCGTTGCCCTTTTGGCTACGCACCAGAAGGAAATCCCCAAGTGTATATAGATCACGTGATTCAAACTATTGAGTTTGAAGGACCCGAAAACGTGGCTGCCATCCTCATGGAAACTATTACGGGTTTCAATGGTTGTATTATTCCCCCTGATGGCTACTGGCAAGCCCTACGGGAATATGCTGATCAGCACGGCATCTTACTCATTTGCGACGAAGTGATCGCAGGCTTTGGTCGCACTGGGAAAATGTTTGCGATCGAGCATTACGGGGTGGTTCCCGATATTATGGCAATGGCTAAGGGACTGACCTGTGGGTATGTTCCTATGGGTGCAGTGATAGTACGGCAGCATATCGCTGATCACTTTGAAACCAACCCCTTCGTCTGTGGGCTAACATTTAGTGGGCATCCCTTGGGTTGCGCTACAGCCATGGCGACCATGAAGGTTTATGAATCAGAAAATCTGGTGGAAAACAGCCGGATTATGGGCGATCGCATGGCAGAAAAGCTACAGTCAATGAAGGCAAAACATCCATCGGTGGGGGATGTCCGTAGCTTGGGACTTTATGGAGTGATTGAGTGCGTTAAGAATCGAGAAACGCGGGAACCCTTGGCTCCTTGGAATGCCAAACCCCACGAAATGGTAGTCATGGGTAAAGTTGCAGCACGTCTTCGGGAACTGGGTTTGCATGGTCTCGTGCGCTGGAATTGGGTGTTTATGTCTCCCCCACTTTGCATTAATGAGGAACAGTTGGAAGAAGGTTTTGCCATCATTGACGATGCTTTGAAAATTGCCGATGAAGCCTACGAAGGCAAATCACTTCATTGATATTTGTTGAAATAGGAGAAAGTTCCCATGCAAATTGGATTTATTGGTCTGGGTAATATGGGCAGTGGTATGGTTGCTAATCTGCTCAAAACAGGATTTGATGTTTCGGTGTATGACATCCAACCAGAAAAAGCAGAAGCCTTAATCGCAGCAGGAGCCATTTGGCGCGATTCCATTCCAGAGGTAACAAAGGCTGCTGATGTCATTATCACCAGTCTGCCGGGACCAAAACAGTTAGAAGCGGTGATGTTGGGGGATGCTGGAGTTATTGCTCACGCACCCTCAGGAGCAATTTGGATCGATACTGGAACCAATTCAATCGAAATTATGGAAAAGATTTCAGCCCTTGCAGGAGAAAGAGAAATAGACTCTATTGCAGCACCTGTTTCTGGAGGGGCAAAGGGGGCTGAAACTGGCACCCTATCCATGTTTGTGGGTGGAAATCAAGAGACTTTTGAGAAAATTAAGGGGGTGTTGTCAGCCATTGGTTCTCAGATTTATTATGTGGGACCACTTTCCCATGCCATCCTTTCCAAATTGCTGATTAATTATCTTTGCTTCATCAATACTAAAGCCCTAGGGGAAGTGCTGTCTTTGGGGACAGAAGCAGGAATCGATCCCAAACAACTCACGAACATGATTCAAGCGGGTTCGGGGAGTAGCTGGGTAGCGGAAAAATTACTTCCTTCGATCTTAGAAGGAAATCCTGGTCCCGCATTTACCTTGAATTTAGCTTACAAGGATGCCTGTTTGGTTGATCAACTCAATCAAACCTTTAAAACTTCTCTAGAATTTTCAGAGCGTTTATGCGAAGTCTTGAAACACAGTTGTGCGACCTATGGTGGGGATCAAAGTTTTACTCGGATGATGAATTTGCAGGATTGACACTCCCACGGCTGGAAGCGCGTGGGATTCTTGCTTCATCCAGCCAACTTACCTAGAGGAGTCTCCCCACCTAAGCAGAGGTCGTTCTGGTAAGCTCTTTGTTGTGGAATATATTGTTTTACAGTTTCAGTACAAATATTGCCAGCAGTAGATACAAAATAGCTAGGAGTCCATAGAGTTGGAAACTTCAATAATTCGGGGAATTCTTTTCTTAGATGATGACTAACCCTACCCTAGTGGTTTGTCCCATAAAATATGATGGGGTTTCCATCACACCCACCTGGGACTATAAGTCCCAGTCTAATAGTCAAAGTCATATAAATATGACTATAAAACTAGCCATCAAAACTAATGGGACAGAACACTAGTG
>JASJCY010000026.1 GCA_030065825.1 Nostocaceae cyanobacterium
CTCTTCCCCCTCTTCCCCCTCTTCCCACTCTTCCCACTCTTCCCCCTCTTCCCCCTCTTCCCCCTCTTCCCCCTCTTCCCCGTCTCACTCAATTCGGTAATCTTCTAGCGGGACAGGAGTAATCCCATTTACTCAATTGTTGTCAGGGGTACACCAAGGAAGCCAGCAAAGTTCTTTTGCTGTAAAGGAGAAGGATTTTCCACTGCTTTGAGGTCGTATTTGCTAGAACGGGGAGAATCCAAGGTAACAGCTAAGGTACGCAGTTCGTCCTGATGGAAAATACTGATATGGATGGTATCTTGTGCTTGGTAATCTTTCAGACGTTCGCTTAATTGATTGCCAGTTACCCGAATCCCATCAATTGCCAGTAATTCATCACCAGCGTTGATTCCCCCTAACTGTGCGGGTGAACCTGCTTCTACAAACTTAATTACCTCTTTGCCATTATTACCATTGCTATTTACCTTTATTCCCAAGAAGGGTTCTGCTTCTGCATCTGGTACCAATTGCAAGCCAAAAGGTTCTAAATATTCGTTAAAGGGTAATTCCTGGGTACCGTAAATGTAACGTTGCCAGAAATCGGTTAAATCTACACCCGCTACAGATGTAATTACTTCCTGTAGCTGTCCAGAAGTATAACCAATCTCGTCTTTACCAAATTGTTGCCACATTTGCACCATGACATCGTCTAAGGAACGTTGATTCCCATGCTGGACACGAATGAGCAAATCTAGCAGTAAAGATACCATTTCCCCTTTTAAATAGTAGGATATTTGGGAATTAGCACTATTGGCATCGGGACGATAAAGTTTAATCCAGGCATCAAAACTTGATTCTGCTAAGGGTTGTACCTTACGTCCTGGTGTCGTTAAGAACCTGGTAATTTCCTTGCCCCAATGATTCACAAATGATTTAGCATCGTAAATACCTGCCCGTAGGGGAATCAGCAAGTCATAGTAACTCGTCGTTCCCTCACAGAACCACAAACAAGGTGTATAATTTTCACCGTCGTAGTCAAATACTTCTAGTTCCTGGGGACGAATGCGCTTCACATTCCACAGGTGGAAAAACTCATGTGCCACTAACTGCATAAACCGCTCATATTTTTGGCGATCGCGGAATCCAAAACGTTGATAAATTAAGGAACAACTGTTTTTATGTTCCAAACCGCCATAAGCTTGGGCAAATAAATGCAGCAAAAATACATATCTAGAGTAGGGTAAACCACCAAACATCTGTGCTTCCACGGCGATGATTTTCTTGATATCCTCAATCATCGGTTGTACTTGGAAGTTACCCTTTCCCCAAATTGCTAGTTCGTGGGGTTTTCCTAAGACTTCAAAATGATGTAATTGATGAGTACCAATTTCAAAGGGACTATCTACAAGAGTGTCAAAATCTGCTGCGAGAAAAGTATTGTTTTTTCCCGCAACTGGTGGTAATCCTGTAGTCACCTGCCATTCTGGATGTGGGGGAATGATGGTAACCTGAATTGGTTGTTTTTCCCTGCCTGGTAACCGCAAAAACAGGGCTGCACCGTTAAAATAGCCATGGGTAGCATCTAAATGGTTTGTGCGTACCGTTAACTCATCAGCAAAAATGCGGTAACGTACAGTTACTTCGGAAACATCATCTTTTTCTACCTGCCAATGATTTTTACCAATTTTCCGCCAAGGTAAGGGTTGCTCACCAGCAAAAGCAGTAAAATCTTGTAAATGTCGAGCATATTCCCGCACTAAGTAAGAACCAGGAGTCCACACGGGCATTTTTAAATCGAGAATTGGTGATGAGTAATCTACAAGGTGCAAAGTTAGCTCAAACAGGTGGTTTGCGGGTTGAGGCATTGCTACTTGATAATTAATTATCGCTGCTGCTTCTCCAATGGGGGTTTCAAACTCAGGTGCTTTTACTTCTGTCATTTGCAAGATTTAGGAACTAATTTGGATTTTGGATTTGTAATTTTAGGTTGACATACTCAATCCATAGACCCCAAAGGGGACTTTCTGCAAGGTAATCCAAAATCTAAAATTCGGTTAGGGGTTAATTGGTAAGTTCAGTACGATTACCATATTAACCGTATTTTGTCAAATCTGTTTATTTATGAAGTGAGTGGGGGAAATGAAAATTGGTCTTTTGCGATGTTATGAAAATTTGACTTTTAGCTTAGTTGCTACGACAAGATAAGGCTTTTAGCTGTTTTGGGGAAATAATGGTCACACGAACCCCAAATTCACTTTTTTCTACTATAGCATCAAACACCGGAATTACGTGAATAATTTTTCGAGAAAAAATCGACAAAAAAGGAGTTAGCATTTAAATTACAAAACTATTTTTATAAAAAAATAATTTTTGTTTATAGGTAAGTAGCGTCAGTTCAGGATAGCAACGACAATAGAAAAAACAAATAATTATCCTTAGATCCAAAATAAAAATTGTTATGAACTACAACGTGATCTATGACGGCAACTGCAATCTCTGCGTTACCCTCGTGAAATTACTGGAAAAACTAGACCAGGGAAAGCTTTTTAGCTACACTCCTATGCAAGATCAGCAAACACTCCAAGGGTGGGGAATTACACCCCAAGATTGCGAACAGGGGATGATTTTAATTGATTCTCAAACACCAGAAAAGCGCTGGCAAGGTAGTGATGCAGCAGAAGAAATCGGCAGGTTATTACCCCTAGGAAGTGTATTTGTTGATGCTTATCGTGCCTTACCGGGAATGAAGAAAGTAGGTGATAAACTATATGAACAAATCCGCGATAATCGTTACAGCCTCTTTGGGAAGCGCGATCGCACTTATGAATCAGTTTATTGTGCGGACGATAACTGCAAAATTTGAGACGTGTTACTAGACTCTCACCACTAAGTTTATGGGTGTAAAATACAAAGGGAATCGAAGTTAGGACGGGCAGGGATGCCCATCCCACTCATATTGTATAAGAATGTATTTGATAAAGAGTGAAAACCACTCCTAACTCTAGCCCCGTTAAGGTGCTAATTAAAAAACATTACTTATATTTAGGACTTACGCAAAGAAACCCGGTTTCTACGAGAAATCGTTAGTTTTAACAATAGACCTCTCCGAAAAAGAATGTTCGGTGACGTTGCAATGCAACGTCACCGAACAAGGGTTCCGGGTAACGCATAATTAATTTTCCAACAGATGTCTAATAGATATCTACCAAGAAACCGGGTTTCTGGTTTCCCGTGGGTAAGTCATGATATTTTTGGACAAAAATTCTCGTAAAGTCCGAGAAACCAGTTTTATTTGGGCAAAACATCCAAAATTTTTGTATTTACTCGAAAATCAACCCGGTTTCTCACATCACCTTCACAGTTATACTCCAAACTCCTGTATAGACGCGACATGTCCCGTCTCTACAACTTTTAACTCCTATTCTCTATTCCCTATTCCCTATTCCCTATTTCCTATTTCCTATTCCCTATTCCCTATTCCCTATTCCCTATTTCCTATTTCCTATTTCCTATTTCCTATTTCCTATTTCCTATTCCCTCTTAATTATTAAATATCTCCAAAATCTGGCGACAAAAGTTTTTTAGTTTTTCTTCTACTTGTTGTGAAGGCAAAGTTGTACCCACAAAATTCCAATTTTCCACCGTCGAGAGTCGCCATTGTTCTCCAAGATGGTTAAAGCCTGCTATTTCCACCCCAATTGCACGACGGGAACCATTGATGGGGTCTTCAAACAAACGGATTTGAATCAAAACACTACGACAACGCCAAGATATGCTGACACCGGGGAAATGAAAGCCGATGTCTATCGAATCTGGATCGACTAATTCCCTAGTTTCTTGGTCATTGCACCAAGGTTTGAGGTCTGATTTCGCATCAGGGAACTCAAACTTGAACAAATTAACCACTGTCGCTATTTTACTAGCGAATTCTAGGTTGGTTGCCATCTCAGATGCGTTCACTAAAGCACTCCCCCTGTGTTTGCGTTTTTCTTGGTGTGACGACAAAAAGCACCAGAAGTCCGATTATATTAATGTTTTAGCTTATCAAGACCTTTTTGATTTCGCAACTGTCAATCAAATTTTCCTCACAATGATTGTACTGCAACAGTTACAGGAACTAAGCTAAATATTTTTCCGTGTATTTAACGATGTTTTGCAGCTAATTACACAATAAAATTACGGTTAAAAGACTGTAATTTGTGTGGACTCAAGTAACACCTTAAGTTTAGAAAATTTGTATTGTCTGAATTTTAATTGAATCATTTTTTTGATTTTGTCCTATGAACAGATAATTTACTTCAACAGTTAAATGCCAAGGGTAAAATCCAACTGGTTGCGTATTCTGCCATTGTTAGTAATTGGTGGCTTACTGTTTTATTTCAATTCAGCCATAGATTTAAACTACATGGTTAGAGGCTATTTTGTTTTACTGGAAGCTCAAGCAACTATATTATTATTGTTGTTGTTGACAGGTAAACTTAGTAGCAAGGAATAATATTATCTTTATGGTTGATAGTAGATATTTATTCTAAATTTGCTATCAATCAAGAATCTTTAAATACGAAATAAAAACCATGAAAAATAAAATCACAGCAGCTCTTCTTTGTTTCTTTCTAGGAGCATTAGGAGTTCACAAATTTTATCTTGGTCAAAATTTAGCAGGAATATTATATCTATTGTTTTTCTGGACTTTTATTCCATCAATAATAGCATTTGTTGAGTTTTTTCTTTTAATTTTGATGTCAGACGACGATTTTAACAGGAAATTCAACAATATGGTCACAAAATCGGGAGGAGCTATATCTGCAAAAGATGCAACCAGTGCATTAGCTGATTTAAAAAAATTGTATGATTCTGGTGTAATTACAGCAGAAGAATACGAAGATAAACGGCAAAAACTTTTGAAATATTTTTAAGTAAAAACTATCAGTTGACTCACTGTGTCACAATCTAATTCTTGGTTCCAACAAACCCCTCCTTGGGTATGGCTATCATTTATTCCTGGATTTGGTGGATTAAGTATTGCCTATGCTGGTCATAAATCCAATACTAACTCCTGGGTTGGACTAGGCATAGGAATTACTGGACTTTCTTTTCTTTTGTCTTCTACTGATTTATCAGTAATAATATGGTTATCTCAAATTGGTATTTCTTTTTATCTAAAAAAATTTTTTCTAGTCAAGACTTATCCAAAAAATTTACCAATACCTCAAGATGATAAATTAGCAAAAATGATTGCGATTCAACGCCCAAAACTAGACATTAATGAATGTTCAAAAAATGATTTAGTAAATGTTTTAGGATTACCTATAGCTTATGCAAGTAATATAGAATCACTACAAAATGAAGGATATATTTTTACTCATTTAGAAGAATTAACAGAAATTGCCGCTATCCCAGAACATCAGATAGCTCGTATTGCACCACTAATTACCTTTAGCTATAACTACAAAAAAGAAGCTGATGCTTCTTGGAAGCGCTTAAACATTTATTCCACTCAAGATTTAATCACTTGTGGACTAGATGAAATTGTAGCTGAAAAAATTGTTGTAGAAAGAGAAAGAAACGGTGAGTATAAGTCGTTAATTGATGTCAAGCAGCGAACAGGTTTACCATTCACTAGTTATCGTCAAATTATTTAAAAATTACAATTATTGATAATCTGTATATTTTAAAACACGTTTAATGAATCAAGTAATTATACTCAATCAATTTCGATAACATCATAAATAGGGTCTTAATTGGAAAATCACAACGTCAAACCGGCGTTGCTCAATTGAAGGGCAGAATTTACAGAATACACCTCACCCCCTTCCCCTCTCCTTGGTAAGGAGAGGGGTGTCCGCAGAACGGGGTGAGGTTTTTATTCAAGATTCATAGCTGGATTCAGCAACGCCGTCAGACCAGTAATTTATGCAAAATATTTTGCCGAATTCCACAATAAGTTACACGCTGCGATCTAAAATGACCTGTATCATCGGCAAAAAATAATATCAGTCTATGGCGCGTCAACGCTCAATATTGTCATTAATCCTTGTCTTGTTAGCAACTTTCCTGATTAGTTGCGGTGGTCCAAAAGTAGCTGCACCACCTCCTACTTATACAACAGCTCAATTAGAGCAAATTCAGGAATATTTACCGGAACTGCTGGCTGTACGCGATCGCTCCCAAGAACTAGAAAAGTTGATCCAAAAGAATGAATGGGTAAACGTGGGTAATTTCATACACGGACCCATGGCAGAAGCAAAGTTGAATATGAACTATATCACTGCTAGACTGCTACCCCAAGACCAGCCACAAGCACGTCAAATAACGCGGGATTTATTTAACCACCTGGTTAAAATCGATCAAGCCGCTAAAGACCGCAACTCTTTTTCAGCTGCGAATTATTACAAAGCTGCTTACTCTGACATTCAAAAATTCATAGACCTGCTTCCAGAAAAAAACAGTGAGTCGAAGTCGGCTTAGTGCTTAAAATAGAGATTAGGAATTAAAAGTGAGGAGTTAGGAGTTAGGAGTTAGGAGTTAACTGTTAACTGTTAAAAGTTAGGAGTTAAAAGTTAGGAGTTAAAAGTTAGGAATTAGGAGTTGTAGAGATGCCAGATGTCGGGTCTATACGGAGTTAGGAGTTAAAAGTTAGGAGTTAAAAGTTAGAAGTTACCACACCGCAATGCACCTGGGTTAAAAAGCAGGTTTCTTGAGAATGACTCATGCTAAAAGCCTAAATTTTGCATTTAGAAACCCGGTTTTTCTAGTCTTACCCGACCAATGGTGAAAAATATGACTTACCAATTTTTAATTTTTAATTTTTAACTGTTTTGGGAAGTTATCAATCCCTCTTATCTTCCCCTACTTCCCCTACTTCCCCTACTTCCCCATCTCCCAATCCCCCAATCTTCCTACTCATTTCTTAGGAAAAGCGATGAATGTAGTAATTATCGGTTGTGGTATAGTAGGAGCGGTGATCGCCTACGAACTCAGTCTAGTTCCAGGTTTAAATATTACTGTTTTGGACAAACAATCCCCCGCACAAGCTTCTTCTGGTGCAGCTTTGGGAGTCTTAATGGGGATTATTAGCCATAAAATCAAGGGTAAGGCTTGGCGACTACGACAGACTAGTATCGAACGTTACGAAACCCTAATTCCTGAACTGGAAGCCATTACAGGTGACAAAATTCCCTACAATCGCCAAGGAATCCTCAGTTTGTGCCTGGAAGATGAAAATATGGCAGGATGGGAAAAACTGCAACAAGTTCGCCATTCTCAAGACTTTGCTTTAGAAATTTGGGACAGAGTTCAACTTCAACAAATCTGTCCCCAGATAGATGTAAAAACTACAAAAATCATTAACGCAATCTATTCGCCACAAGATCGCCAACTTGACCCCACAGCATTGACATTAGCTTTGGTAACAGCAGCCAAACATAACGGCGTTACCTGTAAATTTGGCGTTCAAGCCTTGGGAATGACTCCAAATAAGGAAAGAGAAGTTTGTCAACAAATAGAGACCACAGAGGGCAAAATAGCTGGGGATTGGTTTATCATTGCTGCGGGATTAGGTTCTTCTCCCCTAACTGCACAACTCAACCAAAAAGTTGATATTCGTCCCGTACTCGGACAAGCCTTACACCTGCGTCTGGGACACAAATTAGGAAATCCTCAGTTTCAACCAGTAATTACAGGTAATGACGTGCATATCGTCCCCGTAGGAGAGGGAGATTACTGGGTAGGTGCAACAGTGGAATTTCCCCCAGATCAACTTGATGACATCCCAGCAGACAAAGAACTTCTAGAAGCAGTTTTACAACAAGCGATCGCCTTTTGTCCAGAATTAGCCACAGCCAAAGTCATCCGTACTTGGTCAGGTTTACGTCCCCGTCCCGAAGGTCGTCCCGCACCAATTATCGAAAAACTACCAGGATATAGCAATATTCTCCTCGCCACCGGACACTATCGCAACGGTGTCTTACTCGCACCTGCCACAGCGTACACAATTCGTGAGATGATTATCTCTAAGAGGGTATTTATCAAAGAAACCGGGTTTGTATAGGTGGAGAACCGAGAATTTGAGTATGTATGCCAAAAGAAACCCGGTTTCTGGACTCGAGTTTTATATTTATTTTATAAACATCCTCTAAGCAATAAAAACCCATTTCTAATTTCTTTGCGCCTTTGCGTTAGCTGATTAAATGTCAATAAAAGAACAAAAAATAACCGTAAATTCCCTAGAATGGTTTTACCGAGAAGCCGAACCCGTTGGTCAAAGTGACCTATTACCAGTAGTTTTGCTCCACGGCATAGTTTCCCAAAGTTATAGCTGGCGTAATATATTACCAGGATTAGCACAACAAGGAACAAGAGCGATCGCCCCAGATTGGATTGGTTGCGGCTTTTCATCCAAACCAGATAAAAGAGATTTTGCTTACACTCCAGAAGCTTTTATCACCGCTTTAGAAGGATTTATTCAAGCCTTAGAATTAGATAATTTTTCCTTAGTTGTCCAAGGATTTTTAGGTTCTGTGGGATTACAATATGCTTTGCGTCACCCAGAACAAATTGCCAAAATATCTATTCTCAATACACCCATTTCCACCACTGCTAAATTACCTTGGAAAATTAAACAAATGGGTATACCTTTTGTGGGAGATATGATGACCCAAGACCCTTTGTTAGTAGATAGAACCCTTGAAGGTGGTAGTCGTTATATTGTTAAAGACGAAGATTTGGATATTTATCGCAAACCGTTTTTAAAAACCTCTGCATCGGGAAGAAGTCTTTTATATACTATTCGGAATTTGCAACTTGCAACCGCAATGGAAGAAATAGAATCTGGGTTTAAAAGTTGGGAAAAACCGATTTTAATTCAATGGGGAATGATTGACCCTTGGTTAAGTGTAGATATGGCAGAAAGTTTCGCTAAATCTCTACCGAATGGAGAATTAATTAGACTTAATAATGTTGGTCATTATCCCCAAGAACATTATCATGAAACAATTTTACAAGACCTTTTGCCCTTTGTGCGACGTAGTGAGTCTGGTTAAAGATAGTTGAAGAGTGCGATCGCTGCTAATTTCAATTGTAAAATTAGAGTATGCTAATTTAGCCATACGTTAGAAGCGGTAGTACTAATGGTTCAAGTCACCATTACCTTAGAAGAAAACATTCTCCAATTTATAGACAAGCAAGCACAAGGAAACCGCAGTGGTTATATTTGTTAGAAGAGGAATACTGGGAACAAATTCGTACAGCAGTAAATGTAGTTATGGGGTTTGAGATTTAAAGTCTTCACACTTCTTCACTAATCAATCCCCCTCCCAGCAATACCTACTCCTGTCCCGCTAGAAGATTACCGAATTGAGTCAGACGGATTCATAGGGGGAAGAGGGGGAAGAGGGGGAAGAGGGGGAAGAGGGGGAAGAGGGGGAGAAATTTTTATAGGTAATCTTAGAACGAGAAGGGAGTATGCCAGATTTTGTCCTAACCTGATAAAGAGAGTCCTCATACCTCCTGTACAAACTTGAAGAAAGGTTACGATTCATGGCATATTCTTGGTTTAAAGCATTTCACATCATCGGTGTAGTGGTATGGTTTGCTGGGTTATTTTATCTAGTACGGCTGTTTATTTATCACATTGAAGCCAACCAAGAACCGGAACCAGCAAAGACGATACTGAAAAATCAGTATCAAATTATGGAAAAGCGTCTCTACAATATTATTACCACTCCCGGAATGGTGGTAACAGTGGCTTGTGCGGTTGGTTTATTGGTGACGGTTCCAGATTATTTAAAGCAGGGTTGGTTACACTTTAAACTAGGTTTTGTAGCGCTACTGCTAGCTTATCATTTCTACTGCGGTCGTCTGATGAAGCGGTTAGCAGAAGATAACTGTGCATGGACTAGTAAACAAATGCGCGCTATGAATGAAGCACCAACTCTAATGTTAGTTGTAATTGTCATGTTAGCGGTATTTAAGAATAATTTACCGACTGATATAACTGCTTGGGTAATTTTTGGTTTAATTATATTAATGGCGGTGACAATTCAGCTTTATGCTAGAAAACGTAGATTAGATAAAGAAAAGGAATTGGCACAAATGTCACAGGTTCCCCAGCAGCAGGCTTAAAAAATTTCCTGTTTTCGATTAGTTTAAATGTAGGGTGTGTTGTCGTCTAGCGCAACGCACCGTCAATGATTTAAGCTAGGTTACTACGGGGTAATACATCCTAAATATACTATTTTGGATTAGGATTTAAGGTGCGTTAGCCTACGGCATAACACACCCTACATAACTTATTTAACGCATCTTTACTGATAAAAATAAAGGGTAAAAATGGCATCTACATCATTATTTAGTAACCAAGTCGCTGTCTTGGCAACAATGCATCAAAAAGAAAGGGTAATTGCCCCTATTTTTGAGAAAGAATTAGGAATCAAAGTTACCGTTCCGGAAAATTTTAATACAGATTCTTTTGGTACATTTACAAGAGAAATTAAACGAGTTGGAAATCAAATTGAAGCTGGAAGATTAAAGGCAAAAAAGGCAATAGAAATTACAGGTGCAACTTTAGCTATTGCTAGTGAAGGTAGTTTTGCACCTCATCCCAATATTCCTTATCTTGCTAGTAATCGAGAAATTGTGATTTTTATAGATCAAGAAAATGATTTAGAGATTATCGGTGAAGAATTTTCCACAGAAACTAACCATAATCATATGCTTGTGCAGAATATAGAACAAGCATTGAAATTTGCCGAAAAAGTCGGCTTTCCCGAACATGGTTTAGTAGTAATGTTTGAGGAATTACCTCAAAATAGTAGCGAAATAATTAAAGGAATTACTACAGAAAAACAATTGATAGATGCAATTAATTATGTTTTACAAAATTCTCCCCATGGTAAAGCCCATATAGAAACCGATATGCGGGCAATGTATAATCCCACCAGGATGCAAAATATTGCCAAAGCAACCCAAAATTTAGTCAGAAAAATTAACAGTCTTTGTCCAAATTGTTCTACACCTGGTTTTGATATTACTCGTATAATTAAAGGATTACCCTGTGGAATGTGTTCTTTACCCACTCCCCTCAGACGTAGTGTAATTTACGAATGTCAAAAATGCAGTCATAGCCAGGAAAAATTATTCCCTGATGGGGTAAAGTATGCCGATCCAGCACGATGTTTGTATTGCAATCCTTGAACCAAAAAGTTTATTGTATGTGACCGTCATAAACTGCATAAACTAGAACATATTAAAATCTCTTTTTCCCAACCCCCTTCCCCAACACAAACACCCTTATTTTCAAGTCATGGTACGACAAACTTACAATCGGTGCGATAATTCAAATCATCTGTAGCGGTAGCGTCTGTTTATTCGACGACAACGCACTTTCCACCGTCTTCCTGTCCAGCGTCTCTGACAGCGCGAAATCCTACAAATTCTTCGTCCCCGTCGATTATAATAACAATTTCTTTCTGTCCATACTCGCAAACGTCTTCCTCCACGTCTTCTCCTACTTCTATCCCAATCTCTTCCCCTACGTCTTTCCCAATCTCTTCCCCTACGTCTTTCCCAATCTCTTCCCCTACGTCTTTCCCAATCTCTTCCCCTACGTCTTTCCCAATCTCTTTCCCTTTCCTCCCATCTTTCTCTTTCCCTTTCTCCACGTTTTTTGGAGATTAAAGTCTTTCCAGTTCTATCTTCAATTTTGTTTGTCTGTACTTCAATACTATTGTTATTAGTATTGTCAAAAGTTTGTTCATTAGCTTTGAAAGCTGATGCTGGTAAAGCTGCACTTGCAAAGGTGAACATTGCACCAGCGAGGATTACAGTTATTTTTCTTGTCATTATTTCTTCTCAACCTCATTATCAGTCGGACATGATGCACAAGAACATTTCTCAACTGTGTTAAACCTTGTCCTTTTACCCTGATTTTAGAGTTGGCTATGCTTGATTTTACCCTGTTATCTTACCAACTTTTAGACACATCAAACCTGAGATAAAAAAATTATGGAAAGTTAGCTGAAAACGAGTAAAAATGCTTAGATATTTGCCCAAAAGACAACTCAAACTAAAATTAAAAGTAACAAGAAACCTTTTCGATAGTCAATTATTACATCAAATTTTTTACAGTAAATTCACACTATTTTAAGTATGACTGACAGTGTTTTTTCTTACTACCAAAATAGCACTAATAGGAGTATAAGCGCGATCGCCTTAATCAATGCAATCCGCTATCAAGTAAGGACACGGCACCTACAATCTTACCGTGTATAGAGTAGTATTACAGACGCCTTGCCTTTACTTAAGTTCCCCGATTGTAAAAGATACTTAGGGACGGGTCTTAAAATGTCACAAATAAACCCCATATAAGTAGGGGAGTATCCCAATTTTTGAAAAACACCCAAACCCTAGAAGGATAGGTTCTATACAAGCCAAGTCTGCCTACGTAGACCATATCTAGCCTGCGTAGGTAGGCTTAGTCTATGTAGCGATACCCTTCTAGGGTATTGCATAAAAATTGGGATACTCCCTATAGCTAGTAAATTGGGTAATTACCAAAACATGTGATTAAGGAAATCACGTAAAGGCTTTGGCTCTTCTGGTTCGTGATATTCTTCTAGAAATAGATCCATCATTGCTGTTTGCAATGTATCTGCGACTGCTTGGGCTTCTTTTCCTTTTGGTCGTTGAGATTGGGGAAAAATCAAGGGTTTACCAAACCGAATTGTTAATTTTTTCCGAAAATATAGGTCTTGAGTACCAATAAGTGCTACAGGTAAAATGGGAACTCCGGAACGTAATGCGTAAATGGCTGCACCCCGTTTCAGGGGTAATAATTGTCCTTCGGTGTCTCCAAGTCTTCCCTCAGGAAACAGTAGAACTCCTTCCCCGTTAGCAAAAATACCTTGAACAATGCGGTCTATGCGGCGTAAAGTTTCTATAGAGTTGCTTTTGGGAACATATTTATCAATTGCAGCTGCCAACTCCCCTAAGTCTTCACGTCCAGCTTTTGCAGCTTCCATGACTGCAATTTCTTCTTTCCAGATCCGTTCTAGGGGTATGACTCCCTTAGCAAAGCGCAAAAATAACCTTTTCCAGCAATGATTGTACAGAGTACGGGCATCACCTAAAATGTAGTAGTAGGGATGGGGAGGTAATTCCCCTAGCAACAGAAACGGATCGATGTGGTTGAGATGGTTAGATACAACTAATGCAGGAGTGGTGGGAATCCGTTCTGAAAATTCGACTTTTACCTGAAACAGAGTCCGAATTAGCAGCCTTAACACGGTTTGTCGCACTTCACCGCTAATTTTGCGTTCACTACCACCTGATGCTAACGCTTCCACCGATAACATTGCTGCTGCAATCATATCATTGGTACGGTGATCGCGTGCGTAATTTACACCCTCTTGTGCCCTCTGGATGGTTTCTTCTGTAATTTGGCTGGAATTTGGCTTTTCTTGTGATGTAGACTTCATATAATCTGAGTTTGAAACCAATCCCATTTGTGAGGGTTGGTAAAGGGTAAATGGTAAAGTAAAGATAAAGCGCTAAATAAAAACTCTCCTGTTCTTGAGAAACAAGAGAGTAGTGCTATGGTGTGAGGAACAAACGGAAATGTTTGCTACAGGTAATTATACCAGATTTCCAGTCAAGAAATTGTGACTATTTGTTGAGAATTCTATCCTTTTCCATACTAAAAAATAAGGCGTTGCTGATTTGAAGTATGAATCTGGGTGTAGAGACGTAAAATTTTACGTCTCTACAAGGCTTTTGGAATGATGTAAAATTATTTTCACGCCATGGATTCAGCAATGCCAAAAATAAATCATCCCCAATTGTAGGGGCGCGGAAACCGCGCCCCTACGAATGATATAATTAACAAACCGGGAATTTAAGATTAGGATATTTTTTGATTTGCAAGTTCCTTAGAGGCTGTTTATAAAGAAACCGGGTTTGGAATAGGTGGAGAACCGAGAATTTGAGTATGTATGCCAAAAGAAACCCGGTTTCTAGACCCTCACGGGAGTTTTATATTTATTTTATAAACATCCTCTTAGAGCATTTTTTCTAGAAACTGTTTAGCGCGATCGCTTTGGGGATTGCTGAAAAACTCTTCTGGTGTGGTATCTTCTGCTAACCTTCCTCCATCAAGGAACATAATCCGATTAGCGACTTCCCGCGCAAATCCCATTTCATGGGTGACTATCGCCATGGTTATTCCCGTATCTGCCAAAGATTTCATTACTTGTAGCACTTCTTTGACCATTTCTGGATCTAAGGCAGAAGTCGGTTCATCAAATAATATCATTTCTGGTGCCATAGCTAATGCCCGGGCAATTGCTACACGCTGTTTTTGTCCCCCTGAAAGTTTGGAGGGGTAAGTATCGGCTTTTTCTGCTAAACCAACCTTACCCAGCAATTCTAAACCATTCTCCTTTGCTGATTCTTTGTCTACCCCTTTCACCTTGATTGGTGCATAGGTAACATTTTGCAACGCCGTCATGTGGGGAAACAAATTAAAATGCTGAAATACCATCACCAAACTTTGGCGTACCTTGGCAATATTTGCTTTAGGATTGGTGATTTCATAATCGTAAAAGTAAACTTTACCTCTGGTGGGTTGTTCCAGTAAATTCATACAGCGCAGAAAAGTCGATTTACC
Source organism: Nostocaceae cyanobacterium (assembly GCA_030065825.1). Lineage (GTDB taxonomy): Bacteria > Cyanobacteriota > Cyanobacteriia > Cyanobacteriales > Nostocaceae > JASJCY01. Next base: position 14,642 of record JASJCY010000026.1, read on the forward strand.
GGAACCACTAGGACCAAGTATAGCTACTACTTCCCCCTGGTGAATTTCGGTGGAAATATCTTTAAGGACTTCCAGATTCCCAAAGGATTTACATAGAAACTCTGTACTAATTACTACTTTATTCACTGCGCCGCAAACTCCTTTCTAGATTAGATGCACCAAAGGTTAAACCCATTACCATCACGTAATAAACCAAACCCGCAAATAATAACGGTTCAAAGTAAATATACTTGTTAGAACCGACAATTTGGGCACGACGTAAGGTTTCCACTACACCAATTGTCGCCACCAGAGAGGAATCTTTCAAAAGTCCGATAGTTTCATTTACCAATGCTGGCAAAATATTCTTTAATGCTTGGGGTAGAATGATATCCCACATCATCAACTGGTAAGGTACACCCATAGATAAAGCAGCTTCCCTTTGTCCCTTATCTACCCCTTGAATCCCACCCCGGATAGTTTCTGACATATAAGCACCAGAATTGAGAGTAAAAGCCAATACACCCGCTTGCAGGGCAGAAATATCGTATCCTGTTAATTGGGGGGTAGCGTAATAAACCAAAGATAATTGCAACAGTAAAGGTGTACCCCGGAATATAGAAGTATAACCATTAGCAAACCAACCCAAAGGTGTGATTCCAGAAATTTTGCATAGGGATAATACCGTCCCCCACAGTAAACCAAAAAATACTGATAGTATAGTGAACAATAAAGTTAAGGGTATTCCCTGAAGAATAAAGGGGATTTCTGGAACAATGCGACGTAAATCTATATTCAGTCCGGTTTTTGTCGGTGATGTTTTACTCGCTGAAGATTTGCTAGCTGCGGCTATACTTTCAGGGGTAAACCATTTATTGACTAACTTTTCTAATTCCCCATTGTCTTTCATTGATTGCAGCACTTGATTAAACGGTTCCACCAAAGCAGAACCCTTAGGAAAAGCGATCGCCGAACCACCCCCTGGTTCATCGCTGTCAAGAAAATGAAATTCCAATTCTGGATTAGCTTGCACAAATCCCAAAGCTACCGTATCTCCCAGGATTATGGCATCAATACGGCGAGATTTAATTTCCTGAACCATTTCCGGTGCTTTATTGAGTTGCTTCAGTTCTATTCCCGGAATTTTAGTGGCAATCTTTTTTACATATTGTTCTTGGGTGGTTCCCAATTGTACTCCCACCCGTTTTCCAGCCAAATCTACTGGGGTTTTGATATTGCTACCTTTAGCGGTAACAATAGTATCCCTACCTTGATAATAGCTAATAGAAAAATCCACATTTCGACGACGTTCAGGAGTAGGATTCATACTCGCCATAGCGAAATCAGCCCGATTCGCTTGTAATGCGGGAATTAAGCCACTGAAATCAGATTCCTGTACCTGGAGTTGAAACCCCAATTCCTTGGCGATGTAATTCGCAATATCCATGTCAAATCCCACGATTTTGCTTTCACCCTCCCTCGTGTCGTAAAACTCAAAGGGTGGATAATCGGGGGAAGTAATCATTGTCAACTTTTCTTTACCAATAGATGACGATGTTGCCAGTAGCGGATTAGTATGTCCTATAAGGCTACCAATGGTAATTAATATCGCCATCAAAATTGTCAATAACCATGTCCTGCGTTTCTTCATAGACTTACTTACCTAGTAGATGCACTGATATATTTTCAGCAATTAAGGGAACTATATAAATGTAACCGTTGAATCCACAAATGAGTAGTAAAAAGGGAGTATAGCCCAAATTTATAACTCCTCTAACTTTTTATTCCACTGAACATCATATTTTTGATTAGCCATGTTCATCTACCACCCAAAGCAAATAATCTCCATACAAAAGCAATTCTGGGAATTACAATACCTAGATTCAAAGGCAAGTATTTTTATGCCTAGTTTCCCTGCAAAACTATAAGTCATAATAGCAACTTATATTTTGCAGCAATTTCAGAAACGGGGTTTATTACCAAGATTTATCTGTATCAACCCTCATTTTTAGTTTATAAACCCCCAGAAACCGGGTTTATTACAAGAATCTGTATCCGGAGTATCCCAATTTTTGAAAAACACCCAAACCATAGAAGGGTAGGGCTATAAAAACGTTAGACGCGGTAGACAGGTCATGGCTTCTCGTATGCGTAAGCATTGCCGTAGGCTAGAAGTGCGGCTTCTCGCAGAGTAGCCTGCCTTGGCAGGCTAACAATTTCTAGCCTGCAAAGGCAGGCTTAGTCCGTATAGCGATACCCTTCTAGGGTATTGCAAAAAATTTGGGATGCTCCCTCTGTATCAACCCTCATTTTTAGTTTATAAACCCGGTTTATCATCAAAAAATCGTTGCAAAATTCAATAGACATCTGGTAAAAAAGAATGTTTCAGACGTAAAATTTTACCCCTGAAACAAGGGTTTCCGGTAACGCATAATTAATTCCCAACAGATATCTAATATCTAATAGAATTCAATAGATATAATTAGGGACTTCCAATTTTTAAATTATCCCATATTCAGGGCGCAAGCATTGCACCCCTACAAATTTACTGTTGTATTTAGGATAATTTATTTTTTGACATTCCCTTATTCAAAAAAAATAAAGGCTATTTTACCAAACAAAAAACTGATGTTATCGGATATAGATTTAGTACGAAATTTTGTCAAAAACTCAATTCAAAAAAAAGAGGCTTTGTTGTCAAATTCTATTTTTATAGCAGAAAAAGTTTATAACAACAATCAACTTAGAGCTAAAAAAGAAGGTATAATTCTCAATATTAAACTTAATCAAATTCCCACTCAATTTTTGATTAAATCAGATTCAGAACATTGGGATTTAATGAACAATGTTCTTGGAGAATATAACTTTATCCTCACAGGAGAAATAGATAGTTTTGGCTTCTATCCTTATCAACACTGTCAACCTCCAGAAGGGTATCAAATGAATTGTACCAAATCAGTTGTGCTGTGGCGCGCTTGGTGGAAATATAAAAAATATGCTATAAGACGTACAATTCCCTTAGAATTGTTAATTAGGACAAGAAATTCATGGTATCCCATCAGAGATTTAATCCTGAGTAATGGATTTATGTATATCAAAACCTTGGGTAGTGAAATCACACTTTCCGAAAATGATCTAGTAACTTGGTTAAACAAAATTGATGTCAATCAAACAAAACAAAATCCTCTAAAAATTAAAAATTAAAAATTAAAAATTGGTCACTCCTAACTCCTAATTCCTAAATTTTGGGCGCAAGCATTGCGCCCCTAATTTTGGGCGCAAGCATTGCGCCCCTACTAACTTCTAATTCCTTCGCCATACTTGAATTATCCGATCAAATCCTCCAGTAGCAAGCATTTGCCCATCGGGACTAAAAGCGATCGCACTCACCCAATCTGAATGAGTATTCAGTGTATTGAGTAACTCACCTGTAGTTAAATTCCACAATTTAACCCCATCTCTACCACCGCTAGCAAGAGTTATACCATCAGGATTGATGGCGATCGCATTTACCCAGTTATCATGTCCTGTAAGGGTGCGAATCAAATCTCCCGTGTTGAGATTCCAGATTTTTATTGTCCGATCGCGGCTAGCTGTAACTAAAATTTCACCATCACTATTAAAAGCTACATCAGTGATAGCCTGAGAATGGGCTACAAGTTCAGTGATTAATTTACCCGTCTTTAAATTCCAAAACTTAATTACACCCTTGTTATCACCGCTAACCAGAGTTTGACCATCAGGGGCAATTGCTGTAGTATAAATGGCATTATCGTAGCGTACCAAAGTTGCTAGGGGACGTTGCTGTACCAAATCCCACATGCGGATACCATCTAAACCACCACTGACCAAAATTTTACTATTAGGAGTTACCGCCAAAGATAACACATTGCTCCTATGGGCTACAAAGCTACGCACAAATTTATTCGTTTTCAGATTCCAAAGATGAATCATGTTGTCATCGCTACAACTGACTAAAGTTTGACCATCTGGGGAAATTACCAAAGATTGTACTGCCCTTTTGTGTGCCTTGCGGATTTTCCCTTGGATTTTACCAGTTTCGGTATTCCACAAAGCAATTCTACCTTCATTCTCTGCACCACCACTCACCAGAATTTGACTATCTGGACTAAAGGTTAGGGATTTAATAGTTCCCGAATGTCCGTTGAGTATGTGGACTAACTTAGGATTAGTAAAAATACCGTTTTTTGTTATAACATTTGTGTTAATTGCTACACGAGAATTGGCTATAGGTATATCAATAAAGAAATTTATACCAACAGCAGTAGCGATCGCCATTGGCATTAATAAATTTTTCATCCAGGGGATGGGAATTTTTCGCTTTTTCCCCTGACACCAGTTTTTGGATTGCATACCGTCGAGTCTAGTACTTTGCTACCTAACTGTTTCTAGGATATCGGCAAAAATCACAGTATTTATCAAAAGAACTTGAATCCTATCACTGGCTTATTTTAAATATTAGGATGTATTATCGCGTAGCGCAACACACCATCAATGATTTAAGGTGTCTTAACCTACGGTGTAACATACCCTACATCTAGATCAAATTTATATTTCTTCATATACATTGAATTTTTTTCGCCGACTTACTTATCAAAAGAACTTTAATCCTATCACTGGCTTAGTCGTGAGAAACCGGGCTTTGTTTTCCAGAGCAAAATAGATTTGATTTGAACTCCAATAAATGACAACCAACCCGGTTTCTGGTGCTATATATGAGCTTCTTACTTCCAGGTAGCGGTACTAGCGTGGTGGTTTTTTCTTAGGAATACTCAACATTGGTAACGATGAGTTAGAAGGCTGAGGGGGCAAATAATATTGTACAGTAGCTTCTTCTTCTTGGAGTATAGGAGGACGCTGCTGGATACGCCACCACTTCCATGCCAAACTTACTCCTGTCATTCCCAAACCAAACACGAACAACGACCAACTGTCGTCCAATCCACCAATTAGGGCATCCACTATCCCCATAGTAATCAGTATACTGATTAGCGGCTCTTTTCTATAGCCTGACTTTAAAAAACGAGGCAATACAGCATTCATCACAGCTTGGTTATTTCCTGTTTACCTTTTATGTTAATTGACTGAGAACACCTTACCCGCATTTGGCGTGTCCGATCCATGCCCTATATTAACTATTATAATTTTGTAATTGGGAGGTGATATTTATATATACACTTCTGTAAGGGCGGTTTCCCGTATATTTAGTTAGACGTTAACATGGAAAGGTAAGTGCCAAACATTAGGGTTGCTGATTTTAATAGTTAAATTCAAAACCAGCTGGATGCTCCAACTGGTTAAGAACCCTTTAAGGAATGACTTCAACTAGTGCGCTGTGATCCTATTTTAAACCAAGCCACGATAGCACTCCTTTATCGCTGACGTATTCAATCGCCACCATTAACAAAAAGCCTATCATTGCAGCTCGACCATTCAAACGCTCTGCATACTCATTAAAGCCAAACTTAGGCTCATCTATTTTGGGTGTAACGCTAGGTTTTGGTTGTGTAGCCATTGTAAATCTCCTGTTGTCGCCAAGTAAAGTTTTAGATGTTTGGGTTCAAAATAGGCTTTGTTAACCTTTGTTTTCCCAACCCCTGACTGTAAAGTGCTTAATACAAGTACAGAGTGGAAAGCTGCGGTGCCTTAAATGTCAAGACTCCCTAGTGATATGCTACTGCTTTCTTTACAAATTGTAATGATTTTTTATTTATTTTAAATATATTCCGGCGTTAGTCAAGGAGAGATGGGGAGTAGGGGCGGGGTTTCCCCGCCCAGGAGAGAGGGAGAGGGGGAGATGGGGAGATGGGGAGATAGGGAGGTAGGGGCGGGGTTTCCCCGCCCAAGAGATGCAAAGAGGGGGAGATAAGGAAATTACCCTTGTACCATTGTTGTTAAAAGTAGACAGTTTCAGTTGCAATTAGATAAACCTGAGACGGACAGACAATAAATAGACTGACAAACTATAGCTACATAAAAAGATAAAGTAGAGGTATTATATGGAAATTGGTGTTCCTAAAGAAACTAAGGATCAAGAGTTTCGGGTAGGGTTGAGTCCTTCGAGTGTGCGGGTATTGCAAGAAAATGGTCATCAAGTTTTCGTAGAAACTCAAGCTGGCGCTGGGTCTGGATTTACAGACGATGACTACCAAAAAGCTGGTGCAGAAATTGTTTCGATTCCAGAAGCTGCTTGGAACCGCGAGCTAGTAATTAAAGTAAAAGAACCGCTAGAAAAAGAGTACTTATTTTTACAAAAAGAGCAAATACTATTTACTTACTTACACTTAGCTGCCAGCCGCAAGTTAACCGAACATTTAATTGATTGCGGAGTAACGGCGATCGCCTATGAAACAGTAGAACAACCAGGGGCAAACAAATTACCATTGTTGACACCCATGAGCATTATTGCTGGTCGTTTAGCAGTACAATTTGGAGCCAGATTCCTGGAACGGCAACAAGGTGGTAGGGGAGTGCTTTTGGGTGGAGTCCCCGGAGTTAAACCGGGCAAAATAGTAATTTTAGGTGGCGGTGTCGTGGGTACAGAAGCTGCTAAAATTGCTGTAGGTATGGGGGCTGTTGTCCAGATATTAGATGTAAATGTTGAGCGTCTGGGCTATTTGGAAACCCTATTTGGTTCTAGAGTTGAATTGATTTATAGTAACTCGGCTCACATTGAAGAAGTCGTTCCACAAGCAGACTTACTCATTGGTGCGGTGTTAGTACCAGGAGGCAGGGCACCAATTTTAGTATCCCGGGAGTTAGTCAAACAAATGCGTCCTGGTTCTGTAATTGTTGATGTGGCTGTGGATCAAGGTGGCTGTATCGAAACATTACACCCCACATCTCATACCAATCCGGTATATTTGGAAGAAGGCGTAGTACATTATGGGGTTCCCAACATGCCTGGTGCCGTACCTTGGACTGCCACCCAAGCCCTGAATAACAGCACTTTACCATACGTAATCCAATTAGCAAATCAGGGAATAGAAGCATTGGCGAAAAACCCAGCCTTAGCCAAAGGTTTAAACGTCAACAATCATCAGTTGGTACATCCCGCAGTCCAGCAGGTTTTCCCCGACTTGGTGAGTTAGGAGTTTGTAGGGGCGCAAAGCTTGCGCCCAGGAGTTTGTAGGGGCGCAAAGCTTGCGCCCAAGAGTTTGTAGGGGCGCAAAGCTTGCGCCCAAGAGTTTGTAGGGGCGCAAAGCTTGCGCCCAGGGCAGTTCCCCATCTCCCTACTCCCCCTACTCCCGGATGGGGAAACCGCACCTCTACCGAACCCCTAACATCTGTAAAATTTTTTCTACATTATCTAAGTCTCCCACAATTCGTCGAACAGGGTGGGGCCAAACTTTGACTAGATTGGGAGTTGCAGAAACATGATTAGCTTCCGCTTGTTCGGGATGAGTTAAAACGTCAATAACTTTGAGGGTATAGGGCTGATGTAAATATTGTTCTAAAATTTCGTGTAGATTTTGGAGAATGCGTTGAGTAGTGGCGCTATGTCCAGCAATAAACAGCCGTAATACATAACCTTGGGTTTCGATTTCTGGTGGTTGGAGTGCGGCTACCTCTGGGTAGGACAAAGGTGCTGTTTCTGACAGGTCTAAACGGACAATTAAATCATGGTCTTCCCAAAGTTGGGGGAATGAAGAGCGATAGGTTGCTAACACCATGCGATCGCACAATCCCTCATTCCAGGGAGCAGGTTTCCATATTAGTTCCCCACTGCCGAAAATGACGTTGAGTACTGCTTGATATCGCATCACCGCCGGGTAAGCTTCGGCAAAAGTTCGTACTTCTTGGGTACGTGGATCTAACCAGCGGTCTATGGTCGCCGTATAACAAGGTACTAGAAAGTGGGGTGGTTCTGGTAAGTCCAGAATTTCCTGCAAGGTAGCACATAAATGAAAATGCCACCTACCCTGTTTGCTGGGGTCAATTCCATAAATCAGATCCCCTCCAGGGGTAAACAGCGCTATTCCTTTAAACAGCTGGGGTAGAGTTGATTTGTCTCTAGTCAAGGCTGCAAAATTAAGTTAAGGAAAATAGTAGGGGCACGACATGCAATATTTTTGACAAAAACGGGGAATCTTACTGATGCCGTGCCCTTACAGTATACAGTATTCCGGTTAAACTCGTCCTCGCAAAAACTGCGCCATTTCGTTAGGAGTTGGTGACATTTCTAAGGCGACTTCTTCTGTAATTCGACCTTCTTGGTAAAGGTTGTATAGGGACTGGTTCATGGTAATCATGCCGTCAAAACTAGCTTGCTTCATCAATTCGTGGATTTCATCGTATTTACCGTCTTTAATCCAGTCTTTGACAGCATCTGTATTTACGAGAATGTCATGGAAAGCTGCACGTTTACCATCTGTTGTCCGGCACAAACCTTGAGCAATTACAGCCACTAAAGATTCAGATAATGCTACCCGCATGGGGTCTTGTTCCTCACCAGGGTAGAGATTCAGGATACGCTCAATGGTTTTTACAGCACTGTTGGTGTGCAGGGTTCCCATTACCAAGTGACCTGTTTGAGCAGCTTTAAGGGCAGTATTAACTGTTTCTTTATCCCGCATTTCCCCCACCAGAATCAAATCTGGGTCTTCCCGCAAAGCAGCTTTTAAAGCGTTGTCAAATTTCAGGGTGTGGATGCCCACTTCTCGCTGTTTTACCAAAGATTTTTGACTTCTGTGAACAAATTCAATCGGGTCCTCAATGGTGATGATATGCTTGGGCATTTCTTTATTGATGTAGTCAATCATCGCTGCCATGGTGGTGGACTTACCAGAACCCGTGGGACCTGTGACCAAAATTAAACCTTTGTGGTAATGGCAAATGTCCCTAAAAATAACAGGCAATCTCAATTGATCCATAGTCAAGATTTTCAGGGGAATCAATCGCAACACCATTGCATAGCCTTTTAGGGTGTCAAAGATGTTAATCCGTACCCGAGCAAAGTCAAACTGAGTTGCTCCGTCAAAATCTAGGTGTTCTTGGAAGTGGTGAACCTCTTTATCACTTAAAACTTCCCGCAACCAACTAATGAAAGTCTCTTTATCTGTTTCTGGATAACTTGTTGCCTCAATTTCTCCTCGGTTACGGAAGCGAGGAATTTCACCAACACCCAAGTGAATGTCAGAATACCCTTTGTCAAAAGCTTCTTTTACCAATTGGGCAAAAGTTGGTTGCAAACTGTTAGTTTTGGGACGTGGGGGAGTAGCTGCGGGAGGTGGAGTACCGGGACGATGGGCTTTTACAGAACCATTGAGGGGTGGTGGTGAAGAAGGAGGTTGCACAGTTCCCTCAACAGCTTTTTCGACATTATTAGATGCTGTTTGAGTTTGACGGGCTGTTGCTGCGGTTGTCGTTGCTGTTACACTCGGTGGTGGTGGTGGTAAGGGAGGAGCATTACGGACTGTGGTTGAAGTTGAATTCGATGGACGTTGTGATTCTGTCATCAGTCAAAAGATTGGGTAGTGGGTGATTTGGGTTAACAACAAGCAAATATCTACAAATTGAGGACTTCCCAAGTTGCAGAGTCTGTTATATACAATGGTTCATCAAAGTGCTATTTAATACTCATTGAAATAATGTTGCTTTAACTATTCTGTAATGAATACCTTTGAAATTGCTTGTTTTAAACACTATATATATTGGTTAACACAAAATAATCTCAATCGAGACTAGTATAAATATTTATATATAAAGTATATTTTTAAACATTAAATTCAGGGTGCCCCACAAGGGGGAACCACGGTGTCGGTAGGGGCACGGCGTCGGCAAAGTTACTCTATACACCGATAAATTACGGATGCCGTGCCCTTACAATACACCGATAGATTACGGATGTTCCCTGCAATACACCGATAGATTGTGGGTTCCATCCCCGATATAAAGAAATGTAAAGGTCAAAAAATGATGGCATTTTGCTGCATTCAGAGTACGTTAACCCTCTATCTGAGGTATGATTTTTTGATATTTAAATTGCTCACAAAGCCTAAGGTGAGTCCTTCATATTTGTTTACAAACAGGATAGATAACCAGCATCCTTTAATTTGTTAATTTACATTTGGAAACAATGAGTATCTACATTATTTTGCATAAGAAGTGTAAAGGGATCTAAATATCCAATTCCTGAAGACTCCTTAGAAACTAATGGTTTTGGGGTATATGTCTATAGATAGATGTAAAAGATAGGTTTTGCTTCAGAATACATAAATAGGGATGAAATCATGAACTCCAGACAATAACTGTAAATTTTGTTAAATAAATGCTCCTATTCTCAACCAGTTTTTATATACTGGAGTTCATTAAATCTTGATCCCGCTGGAAAACAGCAGCAGCAAGATACTTCCTAGATTTAAATTTCTGTTATCGATTTTGGAGGATTAGCAATGTCTTTGTCTCAAACAACTAATATGAGCAATACATACTCCGTTATGATGATCAAAAGCTTTTTAATTTGGACTTTCACCTTGGCAGTTTGCTTGCTGGTTGTCGGTTTTCCTTTGGTTGTGTTGATGGCTACGGTTGGATGTCTGTTGTCGGTTGTGTTGCAATCGGTGATGCCTGTTAGTGCTGTGTTGCTGGTAGCAGGTGGCTTAATAATGTTTAATGTTTTGGCGGTTGTTGTGGCTGCTGGTGTGTTAACAGCTAAGGGTGTTCATCCCAGTGAAATCAAGTGGTTAAGTTGGTTGCATGGAGAGGAAGAAGAAATGCAAAAGTCCATCTACGCTGCTTGTCCTTTAACCTGTGAAGTAAAATCCTAACCATCACTAGCTATATTCGACAAACAGTGCATCTGCCCGGTTAACCCGGGTTTTTTCATGGTTTTTGTCATTTGTGTGAATGTTAAGTATTGACGATTGTCAGCTGAATACTGACTATTGATTAGTGACTGACAAATGACTCATAACAAATGACTAATCAAAATCGAGTTTGCATTATCTTGGGTACTCGTCCCGAAGCAATTAAGTTAGCTCCAGTAATTCAAGTATTTCAAGGTTCTCCCAATTTTGAAACCAAAGTGATTTTGACGGGACAACATCGGGAGATGGTTGAACAAGTGATGTACCTGTTCAACTTGAAAGCGGATAGTGACTTAGAGATTATGACAAAGCAGCAATCTCTAACTGATATCACTAACCGTAGTTTACAGGGATTAGAAGAATTATTTCAAAAATACAAGCCTGATTTGGTAATAGTCCAGGGAGATACCACCACAGCATTTGCTGCAACTTTAGCAGCTTTTTATCACAAAATTCCTGTAGGTCATGTAGAAGCAGGGTTAAGAACTGATAATTTATTCAATCCTTATCCAGAAGAAGCAAATCGACGACTGATTTCCCAGCTTACCCAATTGCACTTTGCACCTACACCTTTGGCTGTGGAAAATCTTAAAGCTTCAGGGGTTTTGGGTGAAGTTCAGATGACGGGTAACACGGTGATTGATGCGCTGTTAAATGTAGCTGCTCAGAAACCAGTTTGTAATGTGCCGGGGTTAGAATGGAATAATTATCGTGTACTGTTAGCAACAGTTCACAGACGGGAGAATTGGGGACAACCACTACAAGATATTGCCCAAGGGTTTTTACAGATATTAGATAAATTTCCTGATACCGCTTTACTGCTACCCTTACACCGCAATCCTACGGTACGGGAACCATTACAGGCAATTTTGGGTAATCATCCCCGGATTTTTTTAACGGAACCCTTGAATTATGGGGAATTGGTGGGAGCGATTATGGGTTGTTATCTGCTGCTAACTGATTCCGGTGGCTTGCAGGAAGAAGCACCGAGTTTAGGTAAACCTGTGTTGGTGTTAAGAGAGACCACAGAAAGACCAGAAGCGGTGGTTGCGGGTACGGCTAAACTCGTGGGAACCAAACCAGAAGATATTGTTGCTAATGCAGCACAATTGTTGAGTAGTCCAGCAGCTTATGACACCATGGCAAATGCTATTAATCCTTTTGGTGATGGTCATGCAGCTGAACGAATTTTGCAAATTGTAGAAAATTATTTGGGGGTTGGCTGATTCAAAAATATGGCTGTTCCTAGTTCAATAAATTGTAGGAACACCGTAGCAAAAGCGTTTCTAACAATAAGTGTAATTTACTTGCGTCCTGTCCCTACTCAGAACCCCGACTTTTTCAAGAAGTTGGGGTTCTTGTTTTTAAGAAAATAATAGGATAGCTTAGTAGCAAATTATAACTATATATCAATACGGTACTGCTGCGCGTGATGCAAGCTACAGTTAAGGAAAATAGTAGGTTGGGTAGAGCGACAGCGAAACCCAACTCATATCTTGCACCATTCTCAACAAGACTAAAAAAACCGGGTTTCTAAACGCAAAATTAAGGTTTTGAGACTGAGAGATTTGCAAGAAACCCGGTTTTTAGCCCAGGTGCAAGATGTGTGCCAACAAAGTCTTGGTAATGTTGGGTTTCGTTCCACCCCTCCGGGGAAGCAAGCTACAACCCAACCTACACCAGTTTTAGTTTTCAGGCTTAACTGTAGCTTGCATCACGCGCAGCAGTACGGTATTGAACTATATATAGGAATCCGGTTTGATTTGTGAATTGACTTGTAGGGGCAGGGAACTCTTAACAGGGAACTCTTAACAGAAAGTGTACGCTCGTTCTGTAAGCGCAAAGCGCAGGCTACGCTAACAAAAATCAAATAGTAATCCTCTATAAGTATTTTTTCGGTTAATCAGCTTTGAGAAAACACTCATATAATTACGGTTGTTGATTTTGAATTATAAGTTTATAGTTTTGGAATATTTTTGATAGTTAATATACTGACTATGCCTTTAAATAATTTACAAAAACTTGACAATTGCAATCTTTAAAAAAAAATAGGTATTTTTGCGCTTATTTCTTTTGTCATCATTGTTCATATTGTGATTAATGTATGGTGAATTCAATCCCTTTTTATAAAACAATATGCCTAATTCCCTTCTCAATGATTTTGCATATCCACTTGAGGAAGCTGTTTTATTTACAGAAAAAGACTTTGATAGTCATTTCAATTTTTCTCAACTAGATCAAACAGTAGAAGAGTGCTGTCGAATTGCTACTCAAAATCCCAAAGCCTTTTATCTTTTTATGCAACGTTATAGCCACTTTAATGGGGCAGCAGGTCCATTGGTGGCACGACTTGCAAGTTCAATTGGTTTATCACGTGAACTCTTTAGAGATCCAAACTGTGATATTGTCGATGAAGGAGATAGAGGTTTGAAAGTTGCTGCTAGAGTCATTGCAGCAACCATTGAGGAACATTCTGATAAACACTATAAAGGTTTTACTCATCGAAACCTTGCACAGGCAACTCTCAAAGCTGTTGGTGACTATGCAGGTCTGAGTGTGCAAGAAAGAAATGAATTTGCAAAAGTTCCTAATTGGCTTACTTCATTATTAACTGCTGCAATCAGTGCTTATGAAGGAGTACCAGGAAACATTGAGGCATTAATTAAAGCCATGGGTGTTCATGCTGCCTCTGAAATGCTTGCAGACCGTGAATATACTCTTATAGACAAAGTTGTGCGCTATGAAAAATCAGGTATAGGTTTTGATAAATACTTGAGGGATACTCATGGCAAAGTTGAATTAGATGGCAAACAATTTAGTTCGTGGTATTGGATAGCTATTCATGGAAGTTATCAAGAAGCGGGTGTAGAAAAAGAACATTATGAAGCTGCTTTGGACGCATTGAATTTAGCAGTTCAATATAGTCCATATTCAGAAGAAGAAGTTCAGAATTTAGTATTTCAAGGATTTAGCGGTTTCGTGCAACTGCAACAAAGTCTTTTCCAGAAATTGCAAGAAGAATGCTGGGAATTCTTAAAAGAAGAGGTGAGTTGTGTGATTGGATAAAAATCTACCAGTTTAGAATTTGTATTCACATATCTTGCAGTTTCTTAATAAAGGTGAAGAATTAGGGATTTCAGACTCTGATTTTCTCAAGCATCTTGTGATGCAAAATGTGAATATTCAGCCTGTATTATATTTTGTACAGAGGTTTAGCAATTGTTGTCAGGTAAGCATCGCATTTAGTTGTTAAACCCATTTTTTTTACCTGGGTTTGAATATAGTTGTCAGGAAGCATTGCCAGAGTTATTAAACCTATACTTTGTACATAGGTTAGAGCATTGTTGTTAGGGAAGCATCGCCAGAGTTGTTAAACTATGGATCTGACATTACAACATGAGCTACATTTATCTGGCTTTGGCAATCTATTTTGAAGTCCTGGGTACTTTATGCATCAAGGATTCTAATGGTTTTACTCACTTGAAGTCTTCATTCTTCTTGTTTCTTTATTATGGACTTTCTTTTATTTGCGTAACTTTGGCTGCAAATAAAATGGATGTGAGTCTTACCTATCCTATCTGGACTGGTAGTGCAATTGCAATTGTATCGACGTTGGGAATTATGTATTTTAATGAGCCAAATAATATATTTAAAATATTATCTCTGGCTCTCATATTGTTAGGTTTAATGGGTTTAACCTTAAGCCCAAAAGTATGAATATTGCGGTTTACTATTTTTTTTGATACCACGAATATGGTGTATCATTCGTATCATTCCAAATCTGGTTTAAGTAACCTTTTATTTAGTCTATGGTTTGCTCCCGTAGCAACCGTAAATGCGCGGATGTTTCTACACCATTTGTATAGCCGTCACTTACAGAGTGCATCAAACCATTTATGAACTTCAGTAACTATGTATCGAAACATTTTTTCCGATGGGTTTCCAATCGGAAATATCGTCTTAGGGGGAGTAAGAGACTCCTCAAGAATTTCATTCTTGGTATCGTAGCTGGAATACTACTCGTATCCACCCTAGCTGGTTGTATCCAAAAGCCTCCTGAGCCTTTACGGGTTGGTTTTCTTGTTTGGCCTGGTTATGAAAGTCTCTATTTAGCCCGTGATTTAGAATACTACAAAGATACACCCATCCGCTTAGTTGACTATCCTTCTGCTTCAGAACTGATTCGAGCCTTCCGTAATGGAGATTTGGAAGCGGTAACCCTTACTCTCTATGAAGCTTTGCTGGTTGCGGAAACCCACCCAGATACGCGAATAGTACTGATTATGGATAGTACTAATGGTGCAGATGTAATTCTGGGACAACCCAATATCCAAAGCCTCCAAGATATCAAAGGAAAGCGGGTAGGTGTAGAATCTGGTGCTTTAGGAGCCTTTGTTCTCACGCGAGCATTACAGAAAGCTGGTTTAACACCTAAAGATGTGCAAATTGTCTCTTTAGGTGTGTCAGAACATGAACAGGCTTACAAACAAAAAAAGGTGGATGCTGTAGTTACCTTTGAACCCACTCGTTCCAATTTGTTAGCAATAGGAGCCAATTTGTTGTTTGACAGCAGCCAAATTCCGGGTGAAATTTTGGATGTTCTTGTAGTTAAGGAAGAACAGCTCAGTAAGCGTAATGCGGAAATTCAGGCTTTAATAAATGGTCATTTTCGTGCCTTAAATTACTTAGAAAAAAATCCCCAAGATGCGGCTAAGCGAATTGCTCCCCGTGAAGGAGTTACACCAAAACAATTTCTCAAATCCTTGGAAGGTCTTCACATTCCCGACTTGCAAGAAAATCAAAAGCTCTTAAGCAAAAAGGATACTGTATCAGCTAAGCGAGTCAAAGAGGTTGCCAAATTTATGTCTGAAAACAAATTGTTGAAACAATATATAGATCCCATTTCTCTGTTTGACGACCGCATAGTCAAAGAAGTCAAAATATCAGATAAATAATAGTAATGCCAATTATCCATTGTCCTGTTTAGGAAGTAAACAATGAAACTAATATCTTTCTAACTTTTTTATTCTATAAAGGTGAAAAGTATATCAGTTAATCCACATGCTTTTACCTTTATAGAATTAAAACCAATAAATTAAACAATATTTACCAATAAATATATCATTAATCTTGTCATAATCACAATTAAAAACATGTAATCTAGTATACTTAAAATTTAAAAAACCGCTAAAAATAAATTTATATACAGCATCTATCAAAAAATATGAAAAAATTTCCTATTGCTCTACGCATTTCTATCCCAGTTATTCTATTAATATTCGGTAGCGTATTAGGCGGATTTTCCTTTTACAGGGATGTATCCCTTTCATTTGCCCGTACAGAAAAAAATGCCAATGCACAAGCACGCTTTTCTGGAGATCAAATATCCGGAATGCTAGAGTATTTTTTCCGCAAAAATGACGTTGAGGGAGCAGAGCTAGTAATCAGTAAGCTTGGTGGCAATCCAGCATTAAAGTTAGCAATTCTTAGTAATGAAAACAATAAGATTCTCTTGGCAACTCGCTATGAACTGCGGAACCGTAAACTAATTGATACGGAGGCAGAGAAATATTTATCAGACCTAGAAAGGGTACGGGAAAATATGTCTAGTAAAGTCAAAATGAATGAAAACAAAGATGTTATCCAGGCAATATATCCTGTGGTCTTAGGTTCTGTACCTGGTGAAGTGCGTCCTAGCAAAGTAGGGGTGCTTTTGCTTCAGTATGATGTTTCTGAATTAAAGCAGACAGCTAATGCTGATGCATTACAGCGCTCACTTGAAGCCACGGTCGTGTTAACTTTTTCCTGTCTTTTAGTATGGATATTTTTTGACAGAACTCTCACAAATCGAGCAGTTCTATTAGTGAAAGCTACTAACAGTCTAGCTCAAGGAAATTTGGATAAACGCAGTGGGTTGCAAGGTTCAGATGAATTAGCTCAAATATCAGTTGCTTTTGACCGCATGGCAGATAAAATTCAGCTGAATCAGTACCAACTCAAAAAAATAGCTGAACGTAGTGAATTACTCAACTATCTGGCTAGTCAAATTCGCAATTCTCTAGAATTAGAACAAGTTTTGGGAACCGCTGTTGAAGAAATTCGTAATTTATTCCAAATTGAGCGCTGTAAATTTCTTTGGTGTTCTATCAGTGAGGATAAAGCACCTCAATTTGAACTTTGTTACGAAGCTAGTATTTCCGATCAGTCTCATAGCATCAGCCATAATGATACCATTTGGCAAATGCAAACTTTGGGACAACATCTCCAGAATTTAGAACTATTGCGTATAGATGATGTTTCTGTTGATAGTCAACTCGATCATAAAAGCCAAGGACTATTAACTTATTTAGGAATTTCCTCACTCTTGATTGCTTTTTTACGTACCCGTTCCGGTCAAATTGGTGTAATTGTCTGCGAACATTGCAAGGAACCTCGTCCTTGGGATGATGATGAAGTTGAGCTGTTGCAATCTGTAACCAACCAATTGGCGATCGCTATCGATCAGGCAGAACTTTACTCCCAGAGCCGAAATACAGCGGTGGTTGCTTCAACTCAAGCGAACAAACTCAGTACAGCCTTAAAAGAACTACAGCAAACCCAGGCACAATTAATTCAAACGGAGAAAATGTCTAGCCTAGGTCAAATGGTTGCAGGTGTTGCTCACGAAATCAATAATCCTGTTAACTTTATTTATGCTAACCTTGGTCACGCCAACAACTACTTTGAGGATTTAGTTGCTTTAATTCTCCTCTATCAGCAACACTATCCTCATCCGAAGTCTGACATTATTGAGATGATGGAAGAGATAGATTTTAATTACCTAGTGGAGGATTTACCCCGCTTGCTTTCTTCTATGGAAATGGGAGCTGATCGTATTCGTGAAATTGTACTGACATTACGCAATTTCTCCAGATTGGATGAAGCGGAAATGAAGCCTGTGAATATTCACGAAGGTATTGATAGCACCCTGGTGATTTTACATAATCGCATCAAGGCTAACCGCGAACATCCGGCTATTGAAATAATTAAAGAATATGGAGAGTTACCTAAGGTGGAATGCTATGCAGGTCAACTCAACCAAGTGTTTATGAATATTATCACTAATGCTATTGATGCTTTGCGCGAATATAACAAAACTCGATCATGGGATGAAATTAGTGCCATTCCCATGAAAATTACAATTTCTACCCAAATTCTCGAAGCCAATTGGGTGAGTATCTGTATTAAAGACAATGGTTCGGGAATACCAGAAAAAGTCAGGGACAAAATCTTCGACCCCTTCTTTACTACAAAACCAGTGGGTGAAGGTACGGGTTTGGGCTTATCAATTAGTTACCAAATTATTGTAGATAAGCATGGCGGACACCTTAAGTGTATGTCAGAACCAGGCAAGGGAACAGAGTTTTGGATTCAAATTCCGGTTGGGCATCATACATTAACACAGACACCTATTCTCACAACTTCAATTTATTAATATGTCATGCAATTTTGGATTTTAGATTTTAGATTGAACCCATGCCGCGCTGATTTTTATGGGATTTGTAGAGATTTTTATGAAATGGTTAGATAATTAATTATTTAGTAATACCTGCTTGCATTATCCGTTAATTAATCCTATCCTTTGCTGATACCACAAAATATAATCAAAAATTATACTCAAAGCTATTTAGTTTTATAATTCAAATATTTACTCATTTTTTGTCCAATTTTTCGAGAAAAATTATTCACGTAATTGCGTTGTTTGATGCTATAGTAGAAAAAACTGATTTTGGCACCCTTGTGACCATAACTCGCCCAAATCAGCTACAAGCCTAGTTATTGCGTAGAAGCTAACCAAAAAGTCAAATTTTCATCACATCAAGAAAGACCAATTTTCACTCCCCTTGTTCACCTCATAAATACTTGCATTTGACAAAATACAGTTTATGTGTTAACAAAATAGCACATACAATCTCTCGGTGTAGTCTAAGGCTACAGTTATCATTAGTATTCCCAAGGGAATGCAGGCAATCCCACAAAATCTATCTAGCTTCCGTGAGAGGACTCCCGTCCCTCGTTACAAGGTTTTACCTTGTAATGCATTATACGGAGGCTCCGCCTCCAGACTTAATGGGAGGCAGAGCCTCCAACGGATGCGTTTCCAGGCTCAGCCTGGAAACGAGTTACTACAAGAGGAAAGCGCTTATCTTAGTACCATTCATGTATAAATTCGGTTCTGCATTAATGGTAAACGGTAAAGGATAAAACTATTACCAATTACCAATTACCAATTACCAATCCGAATTAATTTGCAACTAAATCCTCTGGTTGCGGATTTTGCTCCTCTTCTGGTAAACCAAGAATTGATTGATACAACTTCACATATTGCTTGGCAGATTTATACCAACTAAAGTCTTGTTGCATACCTCGTTGCTGTAGTGTCTGCCATCTATCTTTATAGCGGAAACCTTCCCAAGCCCGAATCATGCAAGTAAACATATCCAGTGGTTCGTAACGGTCAAAACAATAACCTGTACCGCCTTCATTCATGGGGTCATGGTGTGATACTGTATCAACTAACCCCCCGGTACGGCGGACAATGGGAATGCTACCATAGCGCATCGCCATCATTTGACTAATTCCACAGGGTTCAAAACGGCTAGGCATCAAAAAGGCATCAGAACCCGCGTAAATTCGCCGGGAGAGGGCATCATTGTAGAGCAGATAGGTTTTCATTCTTCCGGGGAAACGGGATGTCATTTGCCATAATTGACTTTCATAGTAGCGATCGCCTGTGCCCAAAACAATAAACTGGGCATCTGAATATGCTAAAAACCGGTCTAGAACTTGCAGCACCAAATCAATGCCTTTTTGTTCCACCAACCGGGTTACCATCCCAACCAAAAAGGCATTGGAGTTAACTTCTAACCCTATTTCTTCCTGCAAAGCTATTTTATTCGCTTTGCGTTTCTCTATAGTATCAGGGGTGAAGGTTTGGGCAATATATTTATCATCAGCGGGGTTATAAACTTCCGTATCTATACCGTTGAGAATTCCCGATAACTTACCGCTGATAAAGGACATCAAACCTTCTAATTCTTCACCGTAAGCAGCAGTTTTGATTTGTTCGGCATAGGTGGGGGAAACTGTATTTACCCTGTCGGCAAACTGTACAGCAGCTGCCATGGTGTTATGTCCTTGCATATACCAGGGACACCAGGTAGTTTGGTCTAAATACCAACGCCACGGACCCTGATATGCCAGGTTATGAATGGTAAACACGCTGCTAATATCTGGAGATTGATGCATCCACACTGGAATCATGCCCGTGTGCCAATCATGACAGTGGACAATTTGTGGCTTCCAGTAATTCCAGCAAAATTCAGCCGCTCCATTGGCAAACAAAGTAAACCGCCAGTGTTCATCTTCTCCAGAGTAGACGCGTCGGGGCATAAAGGCAGGATGTCCAAATAAATACAAGGGAACATCAGTACCTGGTAGAATCCCTTCGTAAACGGCAAATTCCTGGAACATGGCATATCCCTGCCAAATTGGTTCTTTGGGAATTTCCATTTTGTCTGGCAGAAAGCCATAGTAAGGCATAAAAATCCGCACATCATGCCCCATTTTTTTGAGGATTTTCGGTAATGCCCCAACCACGTCACCCATTCCTCCGATTTTAGCAATGGGTGCTGCTTCTGCTGCTACAAATAGAATCCGCATGATAATTTTATGTTCCCCTCACTGCCTATGTGTTCAATTTCCATCCGCAAAATCTCCAGGCACGATGTATCGCGTCTTTGCAGAATTTTCCTGGGAAGGAAATCTTTATTTATATAATCACATCTGCTTGCTTAACGACAGCTCAGGCACCCCGTTGGATTTCGGCGAATATTTCCGACAAAATTTCCTGCGCTCCCTGTTGCCGCAAAAGCTTTGCTAGTTCAGTGCCTAATTTTTCAGCATCCTCTGTAGAACCGCTGACAGTATCTTTGACTAGTTTTTGACCATCAACGCTGGCGACTATACCTGTCAGTGTTAATGTCTCACCATCTATTTCCGTATTTACACCTATAGGTACTTGACAGCCTCCTTCTAAGTCACGCAAGAAAGCACGTTCAGCCAGACAGCGATCGCGGGTTGGGGGATGTTCAATGGCTTTCAGCAGAGAAATCAATTCTGTATCATCTGCACGGCATTCAATGCCTAATGCACCTTGCCCCACCGCATGTAGGGAAATTTCCTTGGGCAGAACTTGATGAATGCGATCGCTCATTCCCAATCTTTCTAAACCAGCATAAGCCAAAATTAGGGCATCATATTCACCTGCATCTAATTTTGCCATGCGGGTGTTTAAGTTACCACGCACATCTTTAAAGGTAAAGTGGGGGAATTGATGGCGCAGTTGTGCCAGTCGTCGCAGGGAAGATGTACCAATAACAGCACCTTCTGGGAGGGTATCGATTTGCTTATCCTTGTGCTTTTCATGTACAACTAAGGCATCAGCGGGGTTTTCCCGTTCGGTAATCGCTGCTAATGCTAATCCTTCTGGTAAATTAGTCGGTAAATCTTTGAGGGAATGTACGGCAAAATCAATCTCTTGATTAATCATCCCCAATTCAAGCTCTTTAGTAAAGAGTCCCTTATCCCCAATCTTAGCTAATGCCACATCCAAGATTTTGTCACCTTGGGTAGACATAGTGTGGACTTCAAAATTAATCTCTGGGAATGCTTTTTGCAGTTGTGCTTTTACCCAGTGAGTTTGCACCAATGCGAGTTGGCTTTTACGAGAACCAATGCGAACTGTACGGGGGGGACTGGAAACAACAGATGTCATAAACGAAAATGTAAAAGGCAGGAGATAAATGAACTCTCATCTAGACTACCGCAGTGGGTGACCCATTAGTCTGAGAATTACCTGATTCTAGTACCGCTGCGTGGAATTAAAAATTAAAAATTAAAAATTAAAAATTAAAAATGCTTATATGACAGGCTTTTGGGCTGTTTCAAATGGTTGGTTTATTTAGTCATGTCTTGCACCATTCAAGGGCAACACTAAAAAAAACCGGGTTTCTGTTCGCAAAATTTAGGCTTTCAACATTAGTCATTCTCAAGAAACCCGGTTTTTAACCCAGGTGCAAGATGTGTGTTTACCCGTTTGTTGTACAAGTGAAGTACCTACACTGACCTACCCTTCGGGAACACCTTCGGTGAACGGTACAGTATAGGCTTCCCGTCTCATCCGCCGTTGCCACGTTAGGAACAAAGTTCGGGACTTAACCCGATGATGGTCTTACACAACGTCTCTGGTCTTGCGACCTTTATCCCCTCAAGGGAGAACCCAGGCAGCCGCCCATCTGACCTAGGCAGTTTAATTGTTGTTCGTGCAACATTCCTCGGATTTACTGCAATGGCATACCATCAGGAATGCTCTTTCCCCAAGCTCTGATGTTGCTGCGGCAAGTCTTACTACTTTGAAGTTAGCCTTTCTGTTCCATACAGTTGGGTGGGTCATCAACCATTTGAATATTATCACGCTCAACAATTCATCTCAACACCTCCCTATCACCGCAGGTGTGAGCCTTCTTGTTGAAATCAGGTAAAAGCTCGTCTATTTCTTTTTTTTACATTTCTTTAATAAATTATTGTTAAGAGTTTAGGAAAATAGCTTGAAAAGATGATGTATCTACTTAAGGAACCAGAGTCGGCAAGGTAGGATAAAGTATAAATTAACATTCCATGGATAAATCCCCTTGCTGTAAAAAATGGTAATGTCTAAAAATCACGAGCGTCAACGCTTACTTGTTATTCTCACATCTGTAATTACCGGAGGGGTTCTCTTGGCTGGAACAGGAATTTATTTGCTGTTGAAAACCACAGAGAAGCCAGTACAATCCGATGCATCAGTGGAAGTACCAAAAGCATCAATTACATCAGTGGAAACATCCATTGCACCAGTAGAAACATCAACTCCAACTGTAAGAAACATAGTTATACCACCACCAGATTCACCCCCCATAACCAAGGTAGAAACTCAGCTAAATACACCAGGGAAAAACCTCGGTGGTGTTAATTGGCAAGGAAAGGACTTGCGAGGAATGAATTTCCAAAATGTGAATCTAGGTGGTGCAAATCTCGCTAATACTAACTTGAGTGGTGTAGATTTAAGCGGTGCAAACCTCAGTGGTGCCAATCTTGCTAAAGCTAATCTCCGCAATGGAAATTTAAGCGAAGCTGACTTACGGGGTGCTAATCTCGGTGATGCTAACCTCACTGGTGCAAATTTAAACGGTACTCTTTTAGACGGTGCTAACCTTTCAGGTGCAATTATGCCTTAGCTATGGAATTAAGGGTGTTGCTGAATTAAAAAATATCCAAAATATCCAAAATCTCTCTTGTGGGGTGCCTAATTAACTAAGACGGGCAAGATGCCCATCCCACAAATGGAATTTAGGGGTTTGAGCGGTTTGAGCGGTTTGAGCGGTTTTATGTTTGGAAGAAGCTTGCACTCCTACCAAACTTTACCCGTCTTTTACGACGCTTAACCTGTATCCAATTGAGTTGTTAGAAGATTGGTCAAGATTTCCCTGTTCCCCGTTCCCCGTTCCCCGTTCCCTGTTCCCTGTTCCCTGTTCCCTGTTCCCTGTTCCCCATTAATGTCAGCGTTTTTTAACAATCGGCAAATAATTCAAATAAATTAGTTTACAAATTATAAATTTTATAGTCTACTTTTCCTATACAGAGGTATAATCAGCGCCCTATGAATTTAACTGGTGTGACATGAATCACTCTTAATCTTGATGAAGATCACCATTGAATCCCACAGTTGTCACTGAGGCGAATAGAAAAAGAACTTATATATATAAATGTAGTAAGTTTACTACTCAATATTGACCGACTGTGGGAGATTACCATGTTAGAAAAATTATTTTTAGCCGCTGCACTTACATTTTCCTTAAATTTAGTTTCAGAAGCGAATTGGTCTGTATCCAGCCAAAATCAACAAGAAATCCAATTAGACAACCAACCTGTGTTGACTCTCACACTAGGACGCAACTGAATATCATCTATTATGCATAGTGAATACAAAACGTCAACACCAAAATATCCCATGGTAAGTACAGTAGTGCTTACCTTATTACTAATGTTATAAATAAAACAATAGCTTTATAAAAAATTTCCTGATATAAGGTAATTATTTTTCTAGGCTAAAGTAGGGGGATGGCACCCACAATCTGTCAATATTCTCCATATATAGAGTAACCTTACACAAGCCATACCCCTACTTAGGGAAGTTCCGTACTTAGGTACGTCCTGCCCATACTAGAAAAATATATACCATTATCAATTATGAAAATACAAATTTTAGCCACAGGTATTTTTCTTACCATCCTCAATTTAAATCCAATTGCCCAAGCCGGGAATCCAGAAAATTTGAGACAGTTACTGACAACAAAAAACTGTCCACAGTGTGACTTAAGTAATGCTGGATTAGTGATGGCTGATTTATCGGGAGCCAATTTGAGCGGTGCTAACCTTGTAGGTGCTAATCTCAGTCGCGCTAACTTGACCGGTGCTGATTTACGGGGGGCAAATTTAAGCGGTACTGGCTTATTTGGTGCTAACCTCAACAGTGCAAAACTTAGTGGTGCAACTTTGATTGGTGCTGATTTAAGAAATACCTATTTATTTAATGCCGAATTAACCAGTGCAAACATTAATGGTGCTAACTTACAAGGAGCAACTGGCATACCCGCGCAAATTGCCAAACCCGAAGACTTTTATGCTTGGGGTGTAGCAGCAGCGCAAAAAGGCAACCAAGAACAAGCAATAGAGTATTTTGATCAAGCGATCGCCCAAAAACCAGACTATGCAGGTGCATATCTTGCCCGTGGTGTTGCTCGTTACCAAATATTAGACCGTCAAAGGGCATTACAAGACGCTCAGACAGCAGAAAAACTATTTCAAGAGCAAAGTAATACCGAAGGAATACAAACCGCTCAGATATTTATTTTAGAACTGCAAACACCCTATACAGAAGCCAAGGTAGATCGTGGTAAACCTAAATTTATGGACTTTGTAGGTAGTCTTGGTTCAGCGTTGCTTAATTTCTTACCGTTTTGAAGAATTCTACAAGAGGTGAGAAATTTGGTAATGGGTAATGGGAGATCCAATTACCCATTACTTCTTTTATAATTTTTTAAGCATTGTTAAATAAATACTAACTTTACGACACAAAAAAACTAAAAAAGTTAACATTATTCAATAAAAACACTAAGTGTAATCTCTTAAAAATGTTGAGATTTTTTTCCAAAAGCTAAAAAAAACATAAGTATGTTTAACTTAAGCATGAGATTGAATAACATAGAAAGAATTAGCAGGTGAATACCGCATCGAGACACAGCTTGGTACACACCTCCAGATACTTCCCTAGTCTGGACTACCTGTAAACCTAATTGGCTAGGTGCTGTTAGACAGGACATCTTAGCTTGTGTTGCCGGAAGGGACTTAAACGAGTTTACGGGTTCTCGGCTTATCGGCATTTAAAAACCTGTTCCCGTAAGGGGTATGTACAGCCATCCTAAAAGAAGCGGGTTGCAAACCCAGGAGTTTCGATGAATTCCTTACAAGAGCAAATGATTACATTGAGTAACAAGCTTGATAGCCTCTATCAAGTGATTGAGCAGCTTGATACTAAAGTTTCTCAAGCTTTATCAAGATGCAGCGATGAAACAATACAGGGAGATAGGAAAAATTTTCTGGAAACTAGTGAAACTGATGGTTATAACTTACAAGGACATATCAGCTTTAACTCAGAAATGGAACACAAGGATGTATTGGTAGAGGCAATGTATCCAGATACGCATCTGCAAGCAGGAGATAAGCAATTAACACCAGAAATTCAAATCCAAAGACTAACCGCACAATTAACAGCAGCATATAATCGTATTGCTGCCTTAGAAGAGCAATTACTGTTAAAGAGAATTCATTCTTGAGCAGTTTTTCCTTTGCTAAAGGTGAAAACCCTTGTTATGGAACTTGTGCTGCCATGAGAGTGAAAAATTGATTTTTCAACAAAGAAAAAACAGGTTTTAGCGACTGGTAAACAAACCAGGAAAACGATAAAAATTTAAAAGTCTTTTCTTAGGTGATAATGTTCGAGTTGGGATTCAATTGCTTGCAAAAGTTGATATTGCTGCCAATTATGGCTAAGATAGGCAGCTATGCAAGCACCTCCAGCACCCATGCCTTCTTTAACAAAGCCCTCCTCATAAGCTCTCAATTGGGGATAACGAGAATCAGCAAAGCATAGCTCAGTAGCAAGTAAAGGTGGGAGAGGAGCGTCTAAATTGATACTATTTCTGCCAATCATCTGGGCTAATTCTACTGTACTGCCAGTGGAGTCTTCTGCTACCCAACGTGTTGTACCAACCACAACCTGTGTGGGTTGCCAGGGTAAATCATAAGTGTAAGCGATCGCATTCATCAGAGCATACACCGCTAACATTTGCGTACCACCCGCTAGCAGAACACCACAACTGCGACTGGCTGCAATTCCCATTGCAGCTACTACCACTTGCATCGGATCTCCTACTGCGGCTACTAATTCTAGGGGATCTAGAGAATTTGGGATTTTAGCTTGCCTATTCTCGTACATCAATTTTAAACCTGCTTGCACCACTGCCCATTTTTGTTGATGATTACAAACAGGATGACTGCTATTAACCTTCCCAGTTGCGGGAATACCTAAGCCTGTGAGAATTGCTAGAGCAGTTGTAGTACCACCAACAACGCATTCACCTAAAATCAGATAACCGTTGTCAATTTTATCAGCTAGACGTTTTCCCCACACTAGCCCTTGTTTTAACAAGTGGTGTACTGTTGTTATTTTCATCGCCTTACCTTGACTTAAACACCTAGCTGACGTGCCTCCCAAGTCAATTACTGGCACTGCTGGGGATTGGGGTAAACCAGCATTAAATAAATACAGCGGTATTTTCAGTTCTTCAACCACAGCGCGGGAAATCATCACCGGAGAGGCTCCATCTGCTAAAGGTGGCAAAGGATACTGGGGGTTATGTTTAGCACCGTAGTATAGAAATTCAGCATCAGCGCAGGCAGTATATTTTCGAGCCTCCGGAGTACTGCCAGCCGCAGAAATACGGGGAATTAAGCCAGTGTCTGTAAAACCTAAAACACAGGCAAACAACGGTAAAGTGCCACGGTATTGAGCTATCCATGCTTCACCCTGTTTTATCTGGGTATAAATGCGAATCATAAGATATGAGTTTGGAGTTTGTAGGGGCGCAAAGCTTGCGCCCACAAGACACGGTGTTATGAATTATGAATTATTAATTATTAATTATGAATTATGAATTATTAATTATTAATTATTAATTATGAATTATTAATTATTAATTATGAATTATTAATTGTTTTGGGAGTTTGGAGTAAGGGAAAAGAAAAATGACAAATGACAAATCACTCGTCATAATCCATTAAAACTTGTACCCAACGTGGGGGACGGGGTATGGGATTTCCTAAACGATCTAATAATAACCATGCTGCTAGATGTACTACAAATAGGTAGAGAAAATTATTTACTAAAATTAAGATGATCGCACCTACTTGAATCAAGAAAGGACTGGGATTTGCCAAAATTCCCAAGCGCAGGAAGAACCATTCTAAAAGGTTTGTTACTTGGTTAATTACATAAATCCACAAGTCTTCACCTGACAGCAGGGAATAAAGCCATACCCGAAAAAATACTCCTATAGTTCCCAATAACATTCCTAGGGATATAGAAACAATCCAGGAAACTCGACGATACCATGTTGCCCCCAATAGGACTCCCATCAAAGCAAAAGGGATAACAAATAGTAAACTACGGGTGGGTCCCATTAATACCATCAATAGTAACCCCGAAACCCCAGCAGCCATCCATGCGGCTCTTTTTCCCCAACGTAGATAAACTAGGGCTATTGGTATGGGGAAGAATATTCGCAAAACCGGTCCCAGGGGAAAGTAGAAATTAATAAACCAAATCAAGCTAGCGGTACTGGCTAAAAAAGCAGTTTCCACCATCTTTAAAGGTGCATCCAGGTTTTGTGGGGAATGCATGTAGTTATTTTTTTTGTTTAACGTTTCATCTGAGGAGGAAGAAGGTTTTTGTGGTTCATCTGCTGCGGAATCTAAAATGCTCATTTCAAAAAAGCTGGTTAGGGCATGTTGGTAAATGGTAAATGATAAATGGTAAATGGTAAATCAGTTACGGGAGCAATGTTGCTGAGTAGGAGTATTACCCATTAGCCATTACCCATTAGCCATTACCGAAAAACCCACTAACTTAGACAAACATGTATATTAACTTATCATTCCTTCCAGGGCAGTTACATCGGGAATACAAATAGTTTCCACTTCCCGTTTAATTAATCCCTTTTTTTCTAATTTTGTTAGTACTCTGGTGACAGTTTCCCGTGCTAGTCCACTCAAACTACTTAACTCTCGGTGGGGTAAATTGGGAATTTCTGTTCCTGCTTGCCGTTTTTTTCCTTGTCCCTCTGCTAAAAATAACAAAGTATCTGCTACCCTTGATTGACTATCAGATTCTCGTAACCGTAGTCGCCGATTTACCTGCCGTAAACGTCGCGCCATCAGCTGTGCTAATCTTACTCCTGCCAAAGGTTCTGTCTCGACTAAATGCACAAAATCCTGTGCTGGCATACTACCAATGGTAGTTGGTGTTAAAGTAATCACATCCGTAGAGCGAGGTACTTCATCTAATGCTGCCATTTCCCCAAATAATTCCCCTTTACCAATAATATTCAGGGTCACTTCTTTACCTTCCATGTTGTAGGTACGAATTTTTACCCACCCTTCTATAATAAAATATACTGAACCACCCCAGTCATTTTCCAGTAAAATTACTTGATTAGCTGGGTGGGTGCGGCTAACAAAATGAGTCAGGGCTGTTTCCACAGCATCTTCTGGTAACCCTTGGAAAAAGGGAGCTGATACAATCCAGGGATTGGCGGCTGTTTGCATATATCTATCTTCCATTACCACATCTTGAGTTAAGCTGAAATCTACACAAGATAATTAAGAGGGCTATTGTCCTTTTCAAACATCAAGCTAAAATCATGTTACACAAAAAAACCGATCTCGAATAATTTCTAAATAATCTTGACACCATTAAGTTCCCAGCAAGTCAAAGTTTTACAAATATTTTTTTACGACTGCGATTGCTTGTTGTAGGGCAAGGAAATCAAAATTAGTTTTTTTCTGGGGAAGTGCCTTAGGAAACAGCCACATTTTAAATGTGATAGAAGAATAACATTGAGCAAATAAATTTAATCATACTCAAAGCAATTAATTTTTGCTAACGTGAGATTTTCAGTTGTTTTTTACTGCTTGTTGAGGTGACAGTGGATGGTTAGGGATGAATAACATAATTGCAGTGAGGATCATTAGGTATATCGACATCTAAAGGCAGCCATAAACTGTCGAAAGGCTTGGAAATCAGTAGTTTTAATCATTATCGCCCCAACAAAGTAAAGTTATAGTTAAGGTAAATCACAGTGAATTCCCGCGTAAGTGAAATTCAAAATCTGATTGCAGATATTGACCGTCTACTAAATCACCGTAGCAATTTCTTATCTCGGTTTATCTCCCACCAGGAACAAGAACCCCGACAGGTTTTGGAACGAATTCGCAGTTTTCTTGTTACCATAGCAAGTGAAGAGGAATCTGGTAGCGATCGCTCTTTGTTGCCCTCAGTCTCGCCTTTATTGTCGCAATTTGCTGCTGGTAGTAATAACCATCCCTCTTTGCTGCCCAGTAATTCTCCTCAATCCCAGGGGGATAGTATGGTACCATCGCCACAGCCAGACTTTTCAGGGATTCTCCAACCTTTGCACGCGGAATTACAAGGGCTGTTGCAAGAGCGGACAAATTTGGTGCATGAAATTCGCCAACTGGAACAAAAACGATCGCACAGTTATTCTTTGGCACAACAGATGGCAAATCAGGAACAGATGATTTCCGAATTTTTGCGGGTGCTGATGAATCGTTTAATGGGGAATATGCCTCCTACACAAGTGATGGAACCAAGGGCAAATTTACAATTGTTGCCGTCAGTAGATGGGGATATTGTCCCTACTAGTATTTCTACTCCTCCTGTGTTAAACTCTCCAGAAAGGGTAGAGAAGATTGCCCGACTTGTGCAGGATCTAGATCGACGCTTGTTGGCGCTAGATGGAACTGTAAATGTAGTGTTTGAGTCTCTACAGCGCAATATTCACAATTATCATGATTCGTTGTCTCAAGGGCTATCTAGAATCCACAGCAAGGGTGCCCAAGGGGAAGAAGTATTAATCAATTTCATCGAAAATTTAACCCAGTTGTTAGGGCAACAAACTATCTCCGCACAGGAATCGTTATCGGTACGGGCTGATAAAATTAATTCACCAAATATTAATTCACCAGTTCAACAAGCAGAAATTAAGCACGAGGAAGCTGATTTTGAAGTTCATCAGGATTATATCATTACACCCGCAGCAATCAATCCAGAGTTGGAGGGAACCCCAAATACTGCTGTAAAGACAGATTCAGAAACATTACAGCGGACTAATTCTGGGATAATTAGCGATGCTCCTAAACAGCCGCTAGGCGATCGCGTAGACCAACTTTATGCTAGTTTCTTTGCTGAGGATGAAGTTTCTGTAGCCCCAATTCAGGAACGAGAAAGTCAATTTAGCACCCAGGAAATTGATGATTTCAGTGATATTGCTTATGAATTCAATGCCACTGTTCCAGAATCTTCTTTTGGTAATCCATCAATTTTGGATATAGTTGATACTCTCTCTACACCAGAGTCAGTTACAACTAACCGCCAGGAAGATACAATTTTAGATGAGGAAGAAATACCATCTAATGTTAATTTGGTGAATCCGGAATCGCAAGTACATGTTCGTGTAGAAGGTAAAGTTAGTGATTCCCAGAAATATATTCCAACAAATCCAGTTCCTGTAGAAGATGAGTTTGCTGATTCCCAGAAATATATTTCAGCAAATCCAGTTCCTGTAGAAGATAAAGTTCCTGTAGAAGATGAGTTTGCTGATTCCCAGAAATATATTCCAACAAATCCAGTTCCTGTAGAAGATAAACTACCTGTAGAAGATGAGTTTGCTGATTCCCAGAAATATATTCCAACAAATCCAGTTCCTGTAGAAGATGTAGAAGATGAGTTTGCTGATTCCCAGAAATATATTTCAGCAAATCCAGTACCTGTAGAAGATAAAGTACCTGTAGAAGATAAAGTTACTGATTCCCAGAAATATATTCCAGCAAATCCAGTACCTGTAGAAGATGTAGAAGATGAGTTTGCTGATTCCCAGAAATATATTCCAGCAAATCCAGTACCTGTAGAAGATAAAGTTCCTGTAGAAGATAAAGTTACCGATTCCCAGAAACATATTCCAGCAAATCCAGTACCTGTACAAGATATTGCTATTTCCATGCCAGATCCCTGGTTTGATCAACCAGATTCAGAACTTGTGGATATTACCTTCACAGCTAGTTCTAATCAGAGTTTAGAAGGGAATTTAAATGAAAACACAGACAATCTAAATTCTGTAAATATTGAAAAAGCAAACAAGCCTTTAGAACCAGAAAGTAGGGATATTCCTACTTCCTTGGGAACCGCTACCGGAACAGAACCCGTACAAGATGGGATAAAATCCCTTACAGACTTGTTTGTAGATCAACATCAGGAAAAACAACCACCAGAATCAGCAACAGCAACTCCAGCTAATACTCCAGCTAACACTGCGGATACCATAGCAGGGGTTAGCGATCGTAATTTGGGTAATTGGATAGATGATTTCATTCCAGCATCACCAAAAGAAAATTTACTCCCCCAAGAACAGTCACAAGGGAAAGCTGTACCGGAAATTTCCCTAAATGTAGAACAGTTAAGACAATTAGAAGAGGATTTAGCGAATTTTGACCGCGATTCTAAATCTACGTTACAGCCAGAACCAAACTTAGTAAACACGCAACCCGTAGAATTACCAAAAGTAGCTGATAATTCCCTAGAATCAACAGCTACAAACTTAGACTTACAACCCCCAGAAGAACTGATATCCGAAACTGAAAAAAAAAATCAAGCCAAAATAGAGACAAAAGAAAATCCTTTACTCTCCGTTTTTAAACCAGTACATAAAACCAATATTTCCCTTAATAGTGCCAAGGGAGTATGGTACATAGGAATTGATATCGGCACCACCGGAATTTCCGCTGCACTTCTCAACCGTTCCACAACAGAAGTATATCCCATCTATTGGTCAGCAGCAGAACAACCAGAACCAGATGCCCAAAGTAGTTCATTTCGCTTACCAGCTGAGGTTTATTTGCCCAAGACAGTTGTTGCACCCTCAAAGACGACAAATATATCAGAACCAATCCATAATCTGTTCTCGGCGCATTTAAAGCCCTATTTGCAACTAGCATTACCTTTCAAAGATGAAGGCAAAAAATGGGAACCTGTGGTGGAATTCAATCACTATTCCACCCTCCCCCTAGTGTGGGTAGTACGATCCCTCTCGAAATTACTGTCAACCCTCAAATGCGATCGCAGTAGTACCACCCCTGGTTTAATCGCTGCAGCGGTAGGAATACAACCAGATACATTCCATCAGATTATTGATAATATTGCGGGTGTAATCTGTAATTTTCCCTCTAGTTGGTCAGAACAATATCGCTTTAATATTAGGGAAGCTCTTCTTGCTTGCAAACTAGTCCAACATCCACAACAAGTATTTTTTGTCGAGGAAGCCATCGCTACCCTACTCTCCGAGTTGGATAGTCCAGAAGGGGAAATAGTCAAATTCAGCGTTGGTGCGGCTTCTCGTCCTGCTAAAACCAGCGAACGTTCCCTGTTTGGCAATACTTTAACCATCAACATTGGGGCAATATTCACACAGATGGCGCTAGTAGATTTACCAGAATCTCTACTAGATTTAACCCACAGTGATTTTATGCTACATGATTTTGCCTATGCCGGGAAGGGAATCGATCAGGATATTATTTGCCAGTTACTGTTACCATCAAAATGGCGCTCTCCACGCACACAAGTCCAGGAAGATAGTAAAGCATCTAACATTAAACCCTGGCATTGGCAACCATCAATTCCCGGTTTAGAGCAAGTAACCTGGGAGAGTTTAGGATTAGAAGAATTAGAATTACCTCATGTTGGAGAAGCAGATACCATTGAGCGGATTATGCTTCAGCAACGTCTAGAAAGTACCATTTTAGGCAAGGCATTACTGGATGCTGCAATCGCCTTAAAGCTAATTTTACAACACCAAGATTCCTTTACCTTGGAATTGGCAGATCAACGCTGGGTATTACAACGAAAAGACTTGGAAACCCAGGTATTTGTCCCCTTTGTGCGTCGCTTAAATCGAGAATTGAACAAATTGTTGGTGGCTCGTGGTATACCTACAGAAGCTATAAATCAGGCAATTCTTACTGGTGGGGTAGCTTCCGTTGGTGCAGTTAGCCGTTGGCTACGGCAAAAACTCCCCAATGCTAAGATTATTCAAGATGCCTATCTCCACGAAAATGGTACTCCTATCTGTTCTCGGGTAGCATATGGACTTGCTATGTTACCTTTGCATCCCCTCGTTGTAGATATACCCCGACAGCAGTATACAGACTATTTCTTGTTCACCGAATTACTGCGAATTTTCCCAGACAGAGCTTTATCTTTCAATGAAATTATCCAGTTATTCGAGAATCGCGGTATCAATACACGCAACTGTCAAGAACGGTTGCTAGCTTTCTTAGAAGGAGAACTACCCCCAGGTTTGCTACCTAATACCCTCGATTTTACCTGGCTGACTCCAAAATCTCAGGAAAATTCTCACTACCACGCTATCACTACTGCACCACTATTTGCAAAGCAAGATCATACCTATCGTCCAAATCCCCAACAAATACAATGTTTGCTTTCCTATCTCGATGCTATTAAAGCCAGTACCCAGCAATCTTTGCAGGAACCCTACACGGTTAATTTCGCTTTAGGTGTTTCTGTGTAAATGGTAAATGGGAAAAACTTAGAGGATGTTTATAAAATAAATATCAAACTCTGGTGAGAGTTCAGAAACCGGGTTTATGAAGGCATACATACTCAAATTCTCGGTTCTCCACCTATTCCAAACCCGGTTTCTTTAGTGCAACAGTTTAGCCTTAATTCATTTCTTGCACTATTCTCAACAAGGCTAAAAAACCGGGGTTTCTCAACGCAAAATTCCCGACTTTCAGCATTAGTCATTCTTAACCCTCTTGTGTCACTCTGGGAAGAGAAAAATAAATGTAGGTTGGGTAGAACGTACACCTAGTGTTCGGTGTAGGGTAGTGAAACCCAACAATACCAAAGTTTTTGGTTGTTGGGTTACTCTGCGAGAAGTCCCTACGGGTCTACGTCCCACCCCTTTGGGGAAGCAAGCTACAACCCAACCTACCCCTAAATTAATAAAAGTTCTTAAGAATAAGGGTTTTGGATTTTTATTAGCGCGAGAGTGATTAAAGAGGGTTAAGAAACCCCGGCAGTCGCTACAAGTTTGGAAGAACAACACGCTGCCTCGCTTTTTAACCCAGGTGCATTCCGGTGTGTTAACAACAATACCATTTACACACATCTTACACTTAGGCTAAAAACCGGGTTTCTTGCAAATCTCTCAGTCTCAAAACCTTAATTTTTCGTTTAGAAACCCGGTTTTTTTAGATTCCACTTGCCAGCAACAGTAATTAGCCGAACTTTCCTAGGGGTGCGGTTTCCGCACCCCTACAAATCTATCATTGGTGACATTTTTCTTTCAAATTGGTAAAGCGTCAAAAATGCTATATAGCGGTTTTCACGCTTGATAGAATACAGATGAACCTCACCCCCTTCCCCTCTCCTTACTATAGACACGGAGTGGCTTCCCGTAGGGTAGGAGAGGGGTGTCCGCAGGACGGGGTGAGGTTCCCTCGTGTATTGGACTCAACTGAAAAGCGCTATATTATGTCAGGATAATTACTGATACTATTGTATATTGCATTTAATTAACTTTTATTACAAAATATGTAAGTTTTAAAAATCTCAGTTTAATTAAAAGATTATATAAACTTTGGGCATTTTCATGACATTTACTGACTTGAGTTACCTATATTAATACCTAAAGGTACTTGAGTAATAAAAAGTAATTTGAACCGTGTTAATTAATAGTTTTAAGAGAAAATACCCTGTTGCCGATAATTTAATGATTCTGAATTACCATGATTCAGTAAATTCGCGGTTACACCCTTTACATTCATCCACTCAAAGCACCATCAAGCGATGTATTGACATTTTAGGAGCTATAGTTGGATTAATAATTACAGGGATTGTGGCGATTCCCGTAGCAATTGTGACTCAGTTTGATGACCCAGGTCCAATACTTTACAGTCAAATCCGCTGTGGTTTAAATGGAAAACCTTTTCGGATTTGGAAGTTTCGTTCCATGGTTGTCAATGCTGACAAACTCAAGCATTTAGTGAAAAACGAAGCCAAGGGGTATATATTTAAATCAGTTGATGACCCCAGAATTACCCGTGTAGGTAAATTCTTACGTCGTACTAGCTTAGATGAATTACCCCAATTTTGGAATGTGCTTTTGGGGGATATGAGTTTAGTTGGAACTCGTCCACCGACTCCAGATGAAGTAATCAATTATAAACCATATCACTGGCAAAGATTGCAAGTCAAGCCTGGTATCACTGGAGAATGGCAAGTAAATGGTCGTTCTAATATTAAGGACTTTGAAACCATTGTGCAAATGGATCTCGATTACCAGCGCAAGTGGTCGATCGCCTATGATATTAGTCTAATTTTGAAAACAATTGGGGTAGTACTAGGCAAGAAAGGTGCTTATTAAGCATTAATTAACCTTTAACCCCGCTACCTGTTTCCGTAGGTACAATGTAGCGTTGTAAAGCCAGAAATACCAACAGTACTGGGATAATAGAAATTACTGAACCAGCAGCTACCAGTCTCCAATCAAGGGTAAAAGTGCCAGCTAACTTTGCCACTCCTAAAGGTAAAGTATATAAGTTTTCATCTTGGATGACAATTAGGGGCCAAAGATAATCACTCCAAGAACCGATAAACACGAAAATTGCCAAAGTGACAAGTGCTGGACGAACAGTTGGTAACATTACGTGCCACCATAAGCCTAACTCAGAACAGCCATCCATACGTGCTGCTTCTTCCATCTCTTTGGGGACACCCATAAAAGCCTGTCGCAATAAAAAAATGCCAAAAGCGTTAGCAAGATTGGGAAAAATTATCCCCCAATAACTGTTGGTTAAACCTAACTGGACTGTTAGCATGTACAAGGGAATCATCACGATTTGGAAGGGAATCATAATCGTGGAGACAATCGCAATAAAAATCCAGTCTCTTCCCCAGAAAGATAGTCTTGCTAAGGGATAAGCAGCTAAGGAACACAACAGTAAATTTAAACCCACCACCAGCACCGCTACTAGGGTGCTATTAAATATGTAATCACCAAAAGGGATAGTTTGCCAAACCTTGACAAAGTTCTCAACAGTTGGTTGAGTTGGCAATAATTGTGGTGGAGATTGAAAGATATTTTCTGTGGGTGACTTGAAGGATGTACCCACTAGCCATAAAAGAGGGAATAACATTAAAAGTGCGATCGCACCCAGCAAAGCATATGTGACAATAAGATGAAAACGCGAATTTTGCTTGTCATTTGTCATTGGTCATTTGTCATTTGTTATTTGTTATTTGTCATTTGTCATTTGTTATTTACCCATTACCAATTACCAATTACCAATTACCAATTACCCATTACCAATTACCAATTACCAATTACCCATTACCCATTACCCATTACCAATTACCAATTACCAATTACTCATTCCCTATTCATAATCGACACAAATTACTAAACCAGCTAACAATTCTTGCAAAACATTCTGGGAAACTTGCCCTAATCTAATAGTAAATCTCTCCACAGAAATACTCCGGACTTGCAGGAGGTTGCCAGCAGAATCTTGTGCCAAACCATTGTCTTGAGTCCGCTTAATAGCAACCATAAAAGGACGTTCTTGAAACCTCGATTGCCAACTGGTGAGGGGAACAACAATTCGCATGGGAATAGCTGCAAATAGTTCCGAATTAATAACTATAGCAGGTCTAGTTTTTTGTAGTTCTTGCCCTACAGTTGGATCGAGTTGTACTAGCCAAATTTCGCCACGTTTGGGACTACTCATTCCTCCTTTTCCAGTCTCCAACTTATAAACCTGAAAACTCTGTGAGTTCGGGATCGGTTAAAAAGTCTTCAGCTGTGGCAGCGATAAAAGGAACTAGTAATTTATGACGTTCTGCGATTGGTAGGGCAGCTATTTCCCGAAGAGATGGTTTGTTTTCAGAGAATACTACTGTGGAATCACTATCTAATTTCTCCGCAATCTCTTCCGGCATATATTTTCCAGCAGCAACTTGATAACGAGATAATGCATCCATAAATTCTGAACTACTTAAACCAGCAATTTCTGCGGCTTTTAACTGGGAAATTTCTCCTAATTCATACCATTTAACAGCAGCCGCAATTCGCATTTCTCGCACAAATTCATTTGGCTGTTTGTGTAAGTCAGAAAATACGTTTTCAGGCAAATCAATCGAAACACTTTTCACTCTGGGTTACCTCCACTCCAGCCTTAAAAATCTTCCTCATCAACAAAAAATTCAGCTTCGTCTTCTGATTGATAATTACTACCCGAAGCAGCTGTTAGACTCCAGAGAGGTTGTAAAAATGTCATTCCAATCATTCCCGCACCAGCACTAAAAGCTAGGACTATACCAATTGGGATTTGAATTGACTTGAAAAACAGAAACTTCAAAGATACAGTGGTGTAGTTTTGAACTGAGAAGATAGCGATCACTACTACCCAGGTGGCTACAATTAAGGATGTCAGTACACTCGCCAAAATTTTCATACTGTTCTCGCGCACAACAGACGTAGCGGTTTTACTCTAAAGGTAGTTCATTAAAGAACTTAGGCTGGTCAGGTTGCGTCAACTACAAACCCCCAGATTATATCGGTGGGGAAAGCATTCAACTAGGAGTGCCTGACACAAGGGTAGAGGTAAAGCTACAAAGAAAATCCCCTAATTTTCGCAACCCCTTGTCTGTTTATCCGGGATTAAGGAACCAGTTGCGCGTGCAGCTTTTTCCTCGATTAACGCCAAAAGGCAACTGGACGTGTAGGATTTAAACTCCTACTGGTTCTAGCTTAGCAATTAAACTCTCCATTTTTTCAGGGTTATGTGTCAGTTTTTGGAAAATGTGCATCATAATTTACTTTTACTTTAACACTGCCAACTTCTTAAACATCCACTAAAGATGTACAAAAGTTGCATATTATCAGCTTTGAGTCCTATACACCTCAATTATTTGCCACAATAGAATCAGTAATCTCCCTTTGTGGCAAATCTGGGATTGTCAGGGATATATTTAATCCCACAGTCTGGTGTTGGATTGCGGCTGATTCTCAGCATCAACGTCTTAGCAACATTTAAGTGATTGGCGTTGTCTTAAGTTACTAGGGTGGGGCTATCCAACTCGGTAACCTTTACCGTCTAACCCAGATATGACAAGAGTCTGGCGACTATAGGAGCAAATTGTACAGCAAATAAGTCAGTATTTTAGACTACAAGAACAAGTCTCTATTTAAAATAGTCTGTTCCCAAGTAGCTAGGATTTGACCGATTTGCTGACCGTACATTGGGGTACGTTCAAGTCACCATCAATCATTCTTACCTACCCATTCCTGCCAAGTTTGACCCCCTAGAATTGCTACTGGCACCGATTATTGCCACTAAATCCCATGGTGGATCGTTAATGCCACATAAAGCTTTTTGCCAAGCTAGTGTAGTCAAAACTAGTCCCTACGTATTTTCTCTCACCCCCCCCTAACAATGTCAAGTCCTCAACGTTGTTTTGCCAGTTATAATCTTTGGTCTTTAATTGCCCCAGCTTGTGGGCAACAACGCTGGCATTGTCAAATGAGACGGGGATATATCAAAGCACGACAGAGGGAACCAAAAGTCAAAGCACTGTTGGGCAAGTTAACACCACCTCAAAGTATTGGTTTACTGGCACAAAAGGGTATTTACGAGTTTCACCACAACCTAGATTTATTGAGTAGAACAGATGGTATAGAAAAAATTGCCCAGCTGCTAAAATTAAGTAATACAACTGAGATAGTCCAGCAAAGGGTACGGCAAATCTTGAAAAATTATCAAGATGCACCACTGTTGTTGGGTAAACATATCCTTCTGTTAACTCGTGGCGATGAAGGTTTCCCCAAACCAATTTTAGTCAAACAGCCAGATTATTGCTTCCGCTTATATGCGGCTATGGATTGTATTTTTCGAGAATCTTCGGGTACTTTACATATTTTAGATTTTAAAACGGGTAAATCCCCATTTGACCAACGACAGGCATTAGTTTATTTGTTGGCAGTTCGTTATCTTTATCCTGGTTTTCAAGCAGTCGCTTCATTTTATAATTTGGAACAGCGTAAAAAATCTCATGTAATTCGTGTTACACAAACTCAGTTGGACGCTGTTGAAAGAAAATTGGCGCAGATTGCCCACAAGCATCAAAAAGATTTACAGGAATATAAGCACAAAACTCGAAATTTTAGCCAAATTTTCCCTCCCAACCCAGGTTACCATTGTCGATTTTGTCCCTTTAATTCTATTTGTGAGTTTTCCGCTTTTCGATCTTCTCAGGAATAAAAATTCCAGATTAAAAAAGAAGCTTAAACATAAATGTCAAAGGGAACGAAGAGGGAAGAAATAAGAAGGTTTGAGCAGTTTTATGTTTGTCAGAAAGAAGCTTGCACTCCTACCAAACTTTACCCGTCTTTTACGACGCTTAACCTGTATCCAATTGAGTTGTTAGAATATTTTTTCAATTTGTTGGGCACACAAACCATTATTCTTTGCATTTCATCAACTTCATTCATTGCTGAGCGAAAATAGTTGAGGTTCACGCTTCTAAACCAACTTGTTTTGCAATTATTATTTGTGTATCAAGTTCTCTGAAGCTGCCTAAAGCTATTTGAAGAAAACTAAAATACTCATTGTTACTAGTTCGTCCTACACCATTGGGCGATGTTTGAACTAACTTGCTATATTTTAGAACTTCTTCCTTCTTCCTTCTTCCTTCTTCCTTCTTCCTTCTTCCTTCTTCCTTCTTCCTTGAAGGTCGAAGACCTTCGGTCATTTAACCATTATCCAATAATGTCAACAAATCATCATAAAAAAAATGGCAGGACAAACCTAACCTTATATATATTCTAGCAAACAATTGGGGGCTTTAACCATTGAAATTTCATTACCCCCAAAATGATAATGATTCTTAAAATCACGAAATTTTGAGGCATTCTTGCGAAGAAAAACCTATTTTTGGAGATTTTAATAAAAATTTATAATTTAACCAGAAGATACAAGTTTTTCCAGTATTAGTATTGTAAAATAATAATAAATGTTAAGAAACTTAAAATAAATATCAATGCCAAGTCAGCCTGTTGGCAAGAATAAATCCCGTGTAATCGTTATCGGTGCTGGAATTGGCGGACTTACTGCCGGGGCACTATTAGCCCATAGGGGTTACGATGTCTTAATATTAGACCAGGCTCTAGTACCCGGTGGCTGTGCTTCTACTTTTAAACGCCAAGGCTTTACCTTTGATGTTGGTGCCACTCAGGTAGCAGGTTTAGAACCGGGAGGGATTCACCACCGTATTTTTACGGAATTAGAAATCGACCTACCCTCAGCGACCTTCTGTGACCCTGCTTGTGCGGTATACTTGCCAGGAGAGAACACACCCATTAACGTTTGGCGTGACCCCCAAAAGTGGCAACAAGAACGGCAGAAACAATTTCCTGGTAGCGAACCCTTCTGGCAATTGCTGGCAACTTTGTTTAAAGCTAGTTGGAAATTCCAAGGACGTGACCCGGTACTTCCACCCCGTAATTTGTGGGATTTATTACAACTTACTCAAGCTGTGCGTCCTGGTACATTAGTTACAGTACCCTACACATTATTTACCGTAGGAGACGCTCTACGGGCATACGGATTGGAAAATGACCATCGCTTGCGGACATTTTTGGATTTGCAATTAAAGCTATATTCCCAGGTAAATGCCGAGGAAACGGCTTTACTTTATGCAGCAACGGCTTTGAGTGTATCCCAGTCACCCCAAGGATTATATCACCTCCAAGGTAGTATGCAAGTCCTCAGCGATCGCTTAGCAGCAGCCTTGTCAAGGGATGGTGGTAAGTTGTTGATGCGCCATACTGTAGAAGAAATTCAAGTGGAAGATGGTAAAGCCACTGGGGTAGTAATTCGCAACCAAAAAACCGGGGAAGTGTGGACAGAAGCCGTAGACCACGTAGTTGCTAATGTAACTGTGCAAAACCTCGTGAAACTATTGGGTGAAAAAACCCCCCGTGGGTATAAAAAGCGAGTGCAAAAATTACCTCCTGCTTCCGGTGCATTTGTGGTGTATTTGGGTGTAGATGCAAGTGCGATTCCTCCCGAATGCCCACCGCACCTACAATTTATGTATGATGCTCATGGTCCAATCGGGGAAAATAATTCTCTATTTGTATCGGTTAGCCATCCTGGAGATGGTCGCGCACCAACGGGTAAAGGTACAATTATTGCTTCTTCCTTTGTCGATGCAGAACCTTGGTGGGAAACTGAAGATTACGAGGGGTTAAAACAAGAATATACCAAAGATGCAATCGCTCGTTTGGCGAAATTTTTCTACCTCAAACCAGAAACCATTATTCATGTAGAAGCAGCTACACCCCGCACTTTTGCCCGTTACACAGCCAGGGATCAAGGTATAGTGGGTGGTATTGGGCAAAGATTATCAACTTTTGGTCCTTTTGGCTTTGCTAACCGCACACCAATTCAGGATTTATGGTTGGTTGGTGATTCTACCCACCCCGGTGAAGGTACTGCTGGGGTAAGTTACTCAGCGCTGACAGTAGTTAGGCAAATTGAGAATTGGTAATTGGTAATGGGTAATGGGTAATTGGTAATTGGTAATTGGTAATTGGTAATTGGTAATTGATAATGGGTAATGGGTAATGGGTAATTGGTAATTGGTAATGGGTAATTGGTTAGGACTTACGCAACTGGCATATTGATACTGTTTTTAGTAAGAGTTTTAACCCTTGTTTTGAATCCCTTAGCACTGACTACGGATCAAAAATTAATTTTCAAGTGTGACACTTACCTAAGTCCTGTTGGTAATAACAAATATACATAGGTGTGGAAATTAAATATGCGTCAACCAGACGCGATATAGCCTCTTTCAGAGGAGCTACGCTAACGCGTCTGGAACATTCTTTTTCACCAGATGTCTAATGACTAATGACCGACTGCGGAGGATGTTGAGGGAAGAGGGAAGAGGGAAGAAGGAAGAAGTGTAGTGATATGGGTTGCAGCCTTTACCTTCTTTCTTCCGACCAAAAAGGATACAACCCCCTTAATTTATTAATGGAGAAATATAAAATTTTTGGCGTTGCTGAATCCCGGTATGAATCGAGATGTTCCAGACGCGAAATTCCCCCCCTCAGAGGAGCTGAGTCGCACAGCGACACGCTTTGCGGTAAGCAAAGCTATGCCGTAGACTTTACGCTAACGCGTCTGGAACAAGAGTTTTTGATAGCCAAAAAACCAATTTCATACTTCAAATCAGCAACGCCAAATTTTTCATTATCAAATCCCCTTAATTTATTAATGGGGTTCCTTCTTCCTTCTTCCTCCCTACTTCTTCCTTCGTTAACATTACTGACTATCAAGTGCATCATAAAGTCGCTGGGTTTTACTCTTTACCTCACCAGTAGTTGATGACTGGGGTTGTTGAATAATTACTGGTTTGGGTGTTGGAGTTGCTGATGGCTGGGGTTTGGGAGTCACTGATGGCTGAAGCTGTACAGGAGTTGATGAACGACGTTTACGAATAGTTGACGAACGACGTTTACGAATAGTTGATGAACTAGATCGTCGTTTAGGAGTCGAAACCACTTGGGACTCTTCTGGTAAAGGTTTGAGAAATCTCTGCCAAGTCCGAATTTGCTCTCGTGCCTCACTATAAGCTACACTACCACGGGGAATCAACTTGGCTGTCTTGATAGCTCTACTCATATTAGATTCGCCCTGAGAACGTGCTATTTGTAACAATTGCTGACTCCACTGGTCGATAGCTATATTGGCATCGATACGTAAGACATTACTACGAGGTACGCGATTAGCTACCCGCATTGCCTCTGCTAAGGCATTGGG
Organism: Nostocaceae cyanobacterium; assembly: GCA_030065825.1. Taxonomy (GTDB): domain Bacteria; phylum Cyanobacteriota; class Cyanobacteriia; order Cyanobacteriales; family Nostocaceae; genus JASJCY01. The sequence continues at coordinate 57,850 of JASJCY010000026.1, forward strand.
AGTTCCAGCAAGGGCTATTTGCCGGGCTTTACTCCAATTCCCCTTAGCGTTGATTTCCTCTTGCCATTGATTTATTGACTTTTTGGCTTCCCGAGAAAGTGCCCTGCCATTGGAAATTTGTTGAGCAGTGGCGATCGCCGAATTTAAGTCTCCACTCCTAGCTAGCGATCGCGCTTGTTCTAAATAAGGTAGGTCTTGAATGCGCTGAATTTTATTCGTCCAAGTAGCAATTTTCCTGCGGGCTTCTCGATATAATACCCGACCGCGACGAATTTGACTAGCTTCGGTGATCGCTGCTTGCAAGGAGTTTATATCTCCTAAGACTGCTATCTGTTCGGCACGATCCAAATAAGGTTTGTCTTCAATGGTCTGAATTTGGGTTGCCCATCGTCCAATTTCTTTTTTGGCTTCTCGGGAACGGGGGTTACTTACTGGTATCAGTTCTGCTTCCGCTATGGCTGCTGTTAAATCCCCGACTGTTCCCTGACTAGCCAATAAACGGGCTTTTTCTAAACGAGCAACATCTTCTATTTCCAATTGCCAACCAGCAATTAACTGCTGTGCTTTCTCATATATTGGTCGTGAGGGATCGACTTGTTGTGCTTGCCAGATAGCTGACTCCAAACCGGAAATAGTTCCAATCCAAGCGCTTCTTTGCGCTTCTGCCAAGATAATAAAGTCTTCCTTTTCTGCTTCTAAGCCGGTACTGCCAGGAATTTCTTGGGCAATGGCGATCGCTTCATCTGCATCTTTTCTTTCTAATTTTGCCTCTGCCAATTCCAGCATTTTACGTCCAAATTCTGGAATTACTTCTTGAGCTTTTGAAAATACGTAACTATTTTGACCGATAGAATCTGCCAGCTTAATTGCTTTGAGTAAGTCATCGGCATTACGTCTTTTACCCAGATTTTTGGCTTGTGCTAGTTTTTCTCCATCCTCTCGAGTAGTGGTAATCAGGTTATCTAACTGTTCGTACTTGGTGGTAGCCCAATATTTATTATCTACCCTCAGTAATCTAGAAGCTTCCATAAACGCCTGTTGCCAGCGTTCTTCTCGTAAATGGTCTTCAACTTCAGCATAAATTCCCTCTGCTTCTGACCAAGTTAACTGCCAATCAGCGATTCTCTCTTCTACTAGCTTATAAGCAGATACATCTTTGGGAATCTGACGGGCAGTCTTGATTGCTTCGGTTAGCTTACCCCCTTGGAAACTTTCATCCGCCAAATTTAAAATATCCTGGGACCATTCCTCCATATAACGTTCAATTTCTTCATGGAGTGGGTGACTTTCTGGAAGTTGTCTGACTAAGGAAATGGCTTGCAATAGATCCCCTACCGTTGCCTTAGAAGCTGCCAATTGAGCACAGTGTAGCCGTACCGATGCACTTGCTAGGGGCCAAAAAATTGATGGACAATTGGGTGCTGATGGTAGTTTTAATAGCATAGCCGTAGCCATAAAGCCAATACTACCAGGAAGCAACGCCAATAATATTGTCCAGGGTACCCAACTTTTAGTCCACCGTGGCAGCCGTCCAGAATTGTTTGCCGATGAAACGGTCTTTTTTGATTGCTTATTAACAGGATTTTTGTCCGAATAATTTTTTGTCGCTCGATTCACAGATTTATAATTAGAACCAGGAGATGAGACGCCAGAACGATGAGCGTCACTAATTTGTGGGACTCCGGATAATCTTGTAAATAGATTTGGATCAGTTGATTTATCTGCTGACCAACTCTCTGGAATATCCTGCTCTGCCATCTCTCACACCAAAATAAACTAACAGCTAGCGCTTATATAATCCAACTTTTTTGTTGTCATCGTAACTTTCTCTGAATGAAAAAGCTACTGTTGGCACAATTATATCTCCACATATATCATGACTAAACCAAAATGGCAGTCATATTTTATACGATTGTTAATTCACAGAAGATTCTGCTTGCAAATCGTCAATTAGTTGTGTTAAGTGATAGCTACTTGCTTGATAAACTGTGCCGCAAAAGTCGCAAGTTGCTTCAGCTCCATCATCTTCAATAATCATATCTTGTAATTCCGCTTTTCCCAACATTTTCAGCGCTCCTAACACACGATCAAAGGAACAACCACAATGGAAACGCAGCATTTGGGTTTCAGGAAATATACTTAGTCCCATGTCACCAAGTAAGTCATGAAAGATTTCCGTTAAGCCTTTCCCTGCTTGTAGTAGAGGCGTAAATCCTGTTAAAGATGCTACTCTTGACTCTAGTGTTTCTACTAGTGCCTCATCTCTAGCTGCTTTTGGCAACACTTGCACTAATAAACCGCCAGCAGCAGTAACTCCACTTGCCTCTACAAATACACCCACAACTAGGGCAGAAGGAGTTTGTTCTGAACTTAGCAGGTAATGAGCCACATCGTCTCCAATTTCCCCAGAAACTAATTCTACTGTACTGGAGTAAGGATAGCCATAACCGACATCACGCACCACATAGAGATAACCATTACCAACTGCACCACCCACATCTAGTTTACCTTGAGCGTTAGGCAGCAATTCCACAGATGGATTTCCCACAAAGCCGCGTACAGTTCCATCTAGTCTAGCATCTACCAATATACCACCCAAGGGTCCGTCACCCTTAACCCGCACATTCACCCTAGAACCAGGTTTCTTCATACTAGAAGCCATCAACAAACCAGATGCCATAGTCCGACCTAATGCCGCAGTTGCTACATAGGAAAGCTGATGGCGCTGTCGTGCTTCTTCTGTTAACCGGGTTGTAACCGCACCTACAATCCGAATTCCACCGTCAGCGGCTGTTGCCTTAATTAGTTGATCTGCCATGGAAAAACCTTACATTTCTTAATACTTCTTTGTAATATTGTAAGATGTTTGGGAGTAGACTTCTTGGGTGAAGTTGGGAATAGGGAATAGGGAATAGTGAGTCCACCCCCGTGCGCGGGTTCCCCGCGTTGTTGGCGGAACGCCTTCCCGCAGGGTGGGGAGTGGCGAACCCGAAGGGGGAATAGGGAACTCTTAAAAGAAAAGGCTAAAACCGATGTGGACTGCAAGAGTACCAGGAAGCGGTGAAGCAAAGGCTTGATTTTGCCCGGTAAAAAGCGTAAAGTCAAACAATACTGTCTTGAACAATGGATTATAAAGAAGCAGGAGTTGATGTTGAAGCTGGTAGAGCCTTTGTGGATAAAATTCGCAATTTGGTTCACTCTACTTTTAGACCGGAAGTCCTTGGGGGATTAGGTGGTTTTGGTGGCTGCTTCCAATTACCAGCAGGCTACAAGGAACCTGTTTTAGTTTCCGGAACTGATGGTGTGGGTACTAAGCTGAAGATAGCTCATTTCCTCAACCGCCATGACACCGTTGGGATTGATTTGGTGGCAATGTGCGTCAATGATGTGTTGACATCTGGTGCACAACCGCTGTTTTTTTTAGATTATCTGGCTACGGGAAAGTTGGATAAAGAACAATTGGCTGATGTGGTTGCAGGTATCGCTACTGGCTGTAAACAAGCTGGTTGTGCTTTGCTGGGGGGAGAAACCGCAGAAATGCCTGGTTTTTACCAGGAGGGAGAATATGATTTAGCTGGCTTTTGTGTGGGAATTGTAGAAAAAAGCCAGATGCTAGACGGTTCCCAGGTGCAAGTAGGAGATGTGGCGATCGCACTTGCTAGTTCTGGTATTCATAGTAATGGCTACAGTTTGGTGCGTAAAATTATCAGCGATGGGGGTTTTGATTGGCAAGATACTCCAGAAATCCTGGGGGGTCAAACTTTAGGAGAAATTTTTCTTACACCCACACGTATTTACGTTAAACCTATACTAGCGGCAGGTGAAGCAGGTTTGCAAATTCACGCTATGGCTCATATTACCGGGGGAGGTTTGCCAGAAAATTTACCTAGATGTTTGGGTAAAAATCAAGCAATTAAGATAAATACCAATAGTTGGTCGATTCCTCCTGTATTTCAGTGGTTAGCAGAAAATGGTGGAGTCAGTCTTCAAGCTATGTATAACACTTTCAATATGGGAATTGGATTTGTGGTGTTAGTACCACCCCAAGAAGCAGAACAAGCTATTAGTTTCTTTGAAGCGCAGAATATACCTGCTTTTGCTATTGGGGAAGTGGTTACAGGTAATGGCGAATTGTTATTTTGAACGCCATGACAAACAAGTTTAATAATAGGGTAATTGTTGTGGAAGTGCGATGGTAATAGTATCGGAGTAGGAAGCAAGAGCGAGATTTCAAGCCCAGATTTATATCGGTATTTAGTTATGAATCGATGCATATCTGGAGTGTCTATGGAACTAATTATTCTCAGAGTGCGATATTAATCGTAATAGTAGTAGGAAGTAAGAGGAAGATTTCAAGCCCAGATTTATATCGGTATTTAGTTATGAATCGATGCATGTTTGGACTGTCGATGGAACTACTGCCTTCCTGCTATTAAATTACCGAAAAATTGTAGGCGCTTGTTGTAGCTTGCTTCCCCGCAGGGGTGGAACGAAAGCATATCGTTGGGTTTCGCTACCCTCCGGGAACACTTCGTATACGTTCAACCCAACCTACGTTATGGGTAATCTTCTGCCAGGAAGGGAGTAGTTATTCTGGAACTGTAATAGACCTAGGCGTGAAAAAGAATGTTCCAGACGCGTTAGCAAAGCTCCTCTGAAAGAGGCAATTTCGCTTCTGGAACAAGGGTTTCGGGTAACGCATAATTAATTTCCACGCCTATGTCTAATAGTAATGGCAGTAGGGCAGGAAGCAAGAACGAGATTTCAAGTCCAGATTTATATCGATATTTAGTTATGAATCGATGCATATCTGGAGTGTCGATGGAACTAATTATTCTGAGAGTGCGATATTAATCGTAATAGTAGTAGGAAGTAAGAGCAAGATTTCAAGTCCAGATATACATCGATATTTAGTTATGAATCGATGTATATCCGGGGTCTCGATAAAACTAGTGGTTTGTCCCATAAAATATGATGGGGTTTCCATCACACCCACCTGGGACTATAAGTCCCAGTCTAATAGTCAAAGTCATATAAATATGACTATAAAACTAGCCATCAAAACTAATGGGACAGACCACT
>JASJCY010000209.1 GCA_030065825.1 Nostocaceae cyanobacterium
CTAATGTTGAAAGCCTAAATTTTGCGTTTAGAAACCCGGTTTTTCTGTTTCTTGACAATGACTAATGTTGAAAGCCTAAATTTTGCGTTTAGAAACCCGGTTTTTCTGTTTCTTGACAATGACTAATGTTAAAAGCCTAAATTTTGCGTTTAGAAACCCGGTTTTTCTGGTCTTACAATTTGAGTGGGATGACCAAAAAGCCAGCCTTAATCTCAAAAAGCATGGCATCAGCACCTAAAATTTTACGTCTGGAACATTCTTTTCCACCAGATGTCAATAAGTCGCAACACCTAAAAATCGCTAAAATACTACCAGTAGCGATTACCCCAACAAACCATGACAGCCAAGAAGACACGACGCAATTTCTTAGTTACCACCCTTTCTATCGCTAGCGGTATCGTTGGATGTAGTACCCTGCAAAAAAATACCATCACTAACGCTACATCTCCCACTCCTCCCACTACTATGCCAGAAAGAACATTAGGAAATACTGGTGTCAAAGTTCCTATCTTTGGCTTGGGTGGTGCTGGACAAACGCCACTATCCCAAAATGGTAAGGAAGGGGATGCTGTAGCACAAATTGAAAAAGCCCTAGAATTGGGTATCCGCTATTTTGATACTGCAGCTAGTTATGGACCAAGTGAAAATTATTTAGGTAAAGTTTTACCATCCCAACGTTCCCAGATATTTTTAGCCACTAAAACTGCTTATAGAGACAGGGACGGTGCATGGCGAGAGTTAGAAAGGAGTCTCAAGCGTCTGAAAACAGATTACCTCGATTTGTGGCAATTGCATCATGTTTCTTTCACCCAAGAACTAGATACCATATTTAGTAAATCTGGGGCAATTAAAGCCATGGAAGAAGCCATAGAGCAAAAAATCGTCCGTTTTTCTGGTATTACCGGACATCACGACCCCGAAGTAATTGCCGAAGGTTTGCGTCGCTATCCCTTCCATACTACCCTGATTCCCGTTAATCCCGCTGATAAGCATCATCCGAAACCTTTTCTCTCTATAGTTGTACCAGTAGCAAGGGAAAAAAATGTTGGTGTAATAGCCATGAAAGTTCCTGCTTATGGACGCTTGTTTAAACCAGGGGGATTGACGGGTATGGAACAAGCTTTAGGATACAGTATGTCTCAACCAGGTGTGCATTGTTGCATCGTAGCGGCAGAGAATGTGAGACAATTGGAAGGTAATGTTAAAATAGCAAGGGCATTTCAACAACTTGACACCAAAGAGTTAGCAGCAATTGAACAGCGTGTTGCTAAAATCTGGGAAGATACTACCTTCTACCGTGCTTGGACATAATAAGTAATAAGTAATAAGTAATAAGTAATAAGTAATAAATAATAAGTAATAAATAATAAGTAATAAGTAATAAGTAATATAGCGGTTTTCGGTTGGGTGCCACACATCTTGCACCTGGGCTAAAAACCGGGTTTATTGCAAATCTCTCAGCTTAAAAACCTTAATTTTTCGTTTATAAACCCCGGCAGTCGCTTTAAGCCGGGGAACCCGTCCAACGCGCTGCCTCGCTTTTTTTGGTCTTGTTGAGAATGATGCAAGATATGACGTGCAATACAAATTTGACCTCACCCTGACAAGACCGGACATCCCTCTCCTACCCTCACCACTAAAGTCGCTACAACGGAGGGAACCTCCGCAACGCGCTGGCTTCCTAACCCCTCTCCCAATGGGAGAGGGGGAACAACAGAGGGAAAGAGGGTGAGGTTGTTAGTGTATTAGACATCTGGTGGAAAAGAATGTTCCAGACGTTGCATTGCAACGTCTGGAACAAGGGTTTTGGACAATGCATATTTAATTTTCACCAGATGTCTATTGGACTGAAGTTAAAACTGCTATATAGCAGTAGCCAGATAGGTTAGATATCATTAAACGCCAAAATCATTTCACAGCAAGTATTTCACTTTTGACTTTTAATTTTTAACTTTTAACTTTTGTTATAAGTATTTTGGTTCTCCCACACATTTTTTTGTTCACTCCCCACTACCAATTACCAATTACCAATTACCAATTACCAATTACCAATTACCAATTACCAATTACCCATTACCCATTACCAATTACCAATTACCAATTTGTAAAATTTCCTTAGCAGCGCGATCGCACACTCCCAATTCTCCCATACAGCTACGCATTTGTTGATAATTTACCTGCATTTGCTCTCGACGTTGCTGATTGAGTAATAATTCCATTGCTGCTTGGGTAATATTTTCGGGGGTAGCTGTTTCTTGGATAAACTCCGGTACAATCTCCTTCATCACCATCAAATTTACTGGTGAAGCAAAGGGGAAAGTCACTTTAAGAATCTTAGTACCCACCCAGTAAGTGAAGGAATTTAAGCGATAGAGAACTACTTGGGGCACATTTAACAAACCTAGTTCCAAATTTACAGTCCCACACTTAGTAATTGCCAAATCTGCAGCTGCTAACACTTCTTGCTGTTGGTGAGATACCACCGTTGCTTGCAAACCATAATTTTGTATTTCTTTTTCTATCCGTTTTCGGTAAATTTCCAGAGATAAAGGAATCCAGAAATGTACTTGGGGCAATTTTTCTTGTATCTTCCGTGCTGCTTGAAACATCACAGGTAGGAGATATTTCAATTCTTGACGACGGGAAGCAGGAAGTAAAGCAATGGCAATCCCATCATCAGCAATTCCCAACCTAGCACGCGCTACATCCCGACTGGGAAATTCCTCCATCCTATCTACCAAAGGATGTCCCACCCAAGTTACATCTGCACCATTGTTTTGAAAGTAACGTGCTTCTTCCGGGAAAATAGCTAAAATTTTATCACTAGCAGCAATTACACGGTCGGTATCGCTAGCAGCAAGAGAAGAAACCCAAACTTGGGGGGCAATATAATATACTACCGGAACTTGGGGCAGATGGCGGCGCAGATAATTACCAATACCCAGATTTGGTCCCATATAGTCGATTAACACCACCAAATCCGGGGGATATTGTTTGAGATAGGCGATCGCTTTTTGTTGCACCTGGAGAGTTGGTAACACAAAAGGTAAAGATTCCAGTAAACCAAAGGAACCTATCGCTGTGGTATCCCCCAGGATATGTGCCCCAGAAGCCGCCATTTTTGCCCCACCAAGCGCCACAATTTCCAATTCCAAGTTAGATATCATTGCTTGGTTTTTAAGGGCGTTAATGAGCAGAGAACCCTGCAAATCGCCAGATACTTCACCAGTGCTAATAAAAATTCGCATTTCTTAATTGGAGAGGGGGGAGACAAGGGAGAGGGGGAAGAGGGGGAAGACAAGGGAGAGGGGGAAGAGGGGGGAGAGGGGGAAGAGGGGGAAGAGGGGGGAGAGGGGGAAGAATAATAACTCTTAACAAATGACAAATGACAAATTTTTGGGCGCAAGCATTGCGCCCCTACAAAGTCGTAACTGTTCACTCCTGACTGGTAACCGCTTTACCTTTACCGGGGATTAAACCACGTCTTCCGGGCATTTGCGATAGCAGTAGGAAGCGACGTAGGTGCATTAACTCTTGGGTATCTCCCAGTAGTTCTAGCTGTTCCAGGGCATCCTTAAAGTTTAAATTAGAACGGTAAAGGATGCGAAAGGCTTTTTTGAGGATTTGGAAATCAGCGCTAGGCATTCCAGAACGTTTCAACCCCACTAGGTTCAGGGATCTAATCCGGGATGGATTACCTTCAACTAGCATATAGGGAGGCACATCCCGGTCAATACGAGTCATACCCCCTACCATTGCCATACTGCCAATATGCACGAATTGGTGGACACCTAAAACGCCGCTGAGTCTTGCCCCTGATTCTATATGCACATGACCTGCTAAAGCCACAGAATTGGCAATAACAGCGGAATCTTCAATGACGCAATTATGACCAACATGAACATAAGCCATCAACAGGTTACCGTTACCAATGTAAGTCTCTTCACCAGTACCAGTAGCGCGGTTAATGGTCACATATTCCCGAATCAGGTTATTATCGCCAATTTTAACCAAGCTAAACTCGCCATCATATTTTAAATCCTGGGGAGCCATACCAATTACAGCCCCCGGAAAAATTTGATTGCGGGTTCCTATTTCTAATGGTCCTTCTAGGACTGCATGAGCACCAATAATAGTTTCTTGACCAATTTTTACATGCCCTCCAATCACAGCATAAGCACCGACCTGCACCGTAGGGTGCAATTGGGCGTTAGGATGTATTACAGCTGTTGGATGAATTAAGGTTTTCAAGGATGCATCTCCAGAACAATCTTGAGTGCTAGGTGTTTAAGTATTCAGTAACCGAAAGTATCGGTTAAGCAACAACAGGTGTGAGGGCGAAGATAGTGCTAAATTAATATACAAAGCTGTTATAGCTTGTTTTTTTACTGAGATAGTAATTTAAAATTCAGTAAAGGCACGATATTAACGTGCCCCTACTTTTCAGTAAAGTGTTAACTTACAAGAGAAAACATCAGTTCGCCTTCTGCTGCTAGCTGACCGTCAACTTCGGCACGTGCCTGCATTTTACCGAAACGACGCTTTTTGACCCATAACAGTTCCAGAGACATAATTAGTTGATCTCCGGGAACAACTGGACGACGAAACCTGACTTTATCTATACCAGCAAATAAGAAAAGTCCATCTTCTAATTCTGGTAATTGCTTCATAACAATACCGCCAACTTGTGCCATGGCTTCTACAATTAGTACTCCTGGCATAATTGGACGTTCTGGGAAATGCCCCTGGAAAAAAGGTTCGTTAACGGTGACGTTTTTAATTCCTACGGCTCGTTTCCCTGGAACATTTTCAATAATTCGGTCTACAAGTAAAAAGGGATAACGGTGAGGTAACAATTTCTGGATGTCTTCAGACATCAAAACTGTTTTGGCTTCAGATTCTTTCGATGAAGTTGGGGAAGCATCGATGGTGTGAGTTTCGGTGACGGTTGACATTGACACTGCGGTTAATTTTTAATTGCGATCGAGTTTGTAGGCATCTCAAAAGGAACCTCCCTGAATGATTTTGTCCGCGAAATGCTTTAAAATCATTTGCGCTAGTTGCACGTGTAAATGGTGGCTGGCTTTGTATGCCAAAAAATGAGCGCGGGGAAAAGTTCCTAATAAACTCAAGTCTCCCACTAAATCCAAGATTTTATGACGTACTGGCTCATTTGCAAATCTTAATGGTGGATTTAACCAACCTTGTGACCCACAAACAAGGGCATTATCTAAGTTACCACCTTTAATTAAACCCGCTTGTTGCAACTGTTCTATTTGTGGTAATAAACCAAAGGTACGGGCAGGAGCAATTTCTACTGCAAAACTTGCTCTGGCTGCTTCCCCATCCCTGCCTAGCAACCAACTATGCCATTGATTACCAATAGCAGGTAACTCAAAATCGATACCATAACTAAAACGAGTTTCCTCTGCTGGCATCGCACATACAAAAGCGTCCCCTTGACGTACCCAAATCGGCTCATCTAGGGCTACAATTTCTTTTTTCCCACTTTGGCACACCAAACCCACTTCCCCTATGGCTGCTGCCCATTCTTGTGCCGAACCATCCAACAATGGTACTTCCCCACCGTCAATTTCAATCCGGGCATTATCTACCCCCATTCCAGCCAAAGCAGCTAATAAATGTTCCACCGTGCGCACAGAGGCTTCACCCCCACCTAACTGAGTAGATAGTACAGTTTCATTCACTGCCTCTACCTGTGCCGGAATTATCGGTTTATGCGGTAAATCTACCCGGACAAAATACCGTCCCTTGCCTACCTCTCCCGGTAAGATACGCACATGGGTATTCACACCGCTATGCAACCCCACTCCTGTTTTTGTAATTTCCCTAGCTATAGTATGCTCTTTCATCAATTACACAGATTTACTTTGACTTTTTAGCTGATAAGCTCTAATTTATACCGGTTTTGGGTTGTAGGGGTCGCCTGAGGTGTCTCTCGTTTCCAGGCTCCCGCCAGGATTTGAGGCGAGAGCCTCAATCGCTGCATTCCTTGCCAGAGGCAAGGAACGAGAAGGAAGCGCAAATAAAAATTGTATATTCAATTTTGCTGTAATTCTTGTGGGGTAGGCATCGGGTGCCTACCCTTTAAATAAATTAAAAGCACAACAGCTTATCAGTTACCTACCCGTAGAAATACTTACCCGTAGAAACCCGATTTCTGTTGATCGAGATTAAAATCTTTCCCCAATGCCAAAATTAATCCGACTATCTCCGTCATCATTGATACCGTAGTCAACGCGAATTGGTCCTAGGGGTGACTGCACCCGTACACCCAGACCAAACCCTAAACCAGTACCATTTTTATCTAATAACTCAGCGGGTCTAGTTGTGCTTCCCAAATCAGAACCCACATCTACAAATAATGCTCCACTAATTACGGAAAACACGGGGAAACGGTACTCCACAGAAGCTTGCACATAACTACGTCCGCTACTTAACCCTCCTTCTTCATAACCCCGGACGGAGTTGCTACCTCCCAAGGTAAAGGCTTCGTAGGGAGGTAAATCCCCGAATACGGTTCCCCCTTGGATGTTAAATGCTAGGGTTTCTGGTCCTTTGGCAAAATTGGTAAATTCTACGGGGACATATTGGCTGTAGCTACCCCTAAGTCTGGTGAGAAAAATGCTACCTTGACCAATAGGTACTGATTGATCTAGTCCCAAGCGGAAGAAAGAACCTTGAGTTGGTTGTAGGGGATTGTTACGTAAATCCCGGGATGCCCCAAGTCTAAACAAAAACAGGTCATCTTTACCATCTCCTGATTCGCTCAAATCTAGAAATTCATTTGTACCTTCTACCCGTCCGATTGGTCTCAAATCGCCATCGGAATCACGCACAGCAACCTGTTGATACTGGAAACCAGCGGAAGCATTCCATTCTGAACGCTTGAAAGGATTTTTGGATAAGGGACGACTAAAGTTTACACCTCCACCCGTGCGCACAACCCGGGGACGATCGCCATCATCCGTAGGGTTCTCGAAGTCAAAGGTTTCAATATCTTGGTCGTCGTTGCCATCAAAAATTAAGGAAATTGAACGACGACGGAATGCATTCACGGTGTAGGAAGTGCGGGAGGGGTCTCCTGCTATCCAAGGATCGCTAAACCGCAAATCAAACAGTAATTCTCTTTGACCTACTTGTAATTCTGCCCCCAATTTTTGGTTTCTGCCGTTGAGGTTTTGCTCTTGATAACTAGCCGTACCAAATAAACCACTGGCAGAACTAATACCAGCACCAGCAGCTATGGAACCACTGTTCCTTTCCACTACGTTAACCACCACATCCACTTTGCTGGGGTCGCTACCGGGGTCTAGGGAAACGTTCACATCTTCAAATAAACCCAGTCCAAATACCCGTTGCAAGTCTTTTTGCACGGTGTTGCGGTTAAACACATCTCCCGATTTTAACTGGATTTCCCGTTTAACTATATACTCTTGGGTGCGACCTTTGATTGGTTTACCTTCTTCATCTGTCACCTCCCCTTCTTTATTACGGAAGCGGACACGAACATTTTCTACCACACCTTCTGCTATTTGTAAAGTAACTACGCCATTTTCTGATACCCTTGGTGCCCCAATTAGGTTTGCTAAGACATAACCTTGTTCTTGATAGCGCTCGGTTAATTTTTTGACGTTTTCTTGCAATTCCTGCAAGTTAAGTATCCTACCGTATTGAGCGCCAAATATTTCATCTACAACTTTGGGTTCTATAACTGAAGCAACATTGGTACCGGGATTTGCTTCTATTTGTACCTTGCTTAATACCGGGTTGGGTTGCACTATAAAGCTGACTCTCACACCCAAGGGAGTATCTTCTGGTACTGCTCGGACATTGGAGAAAAACCCTGTAGCAAAAATAGCATTAATATCTTCCTGGAGTTGGGAACGGGTTGTTGTCCGTCCGGGTTGGGTACGAATTACTCTGTAGACTTCGTCTTCTAATTGTGATGATAATGGCTCTCCTGTACTAGATTCAACTCCTACTTCTGCCACTAATACCCTGGATTCTTCTGCTGTGGGTTGTTCGGGTTGAGCATTTCCCGGAGTTATAGGAAATGTTGGTTGTTGTACCGGAGGATTGAGATTTTCCTGGATGGGAGGAGTCTGTGGAAGAGGAGTTTGATTGGGAATTTGTGGTTGGCTTCCAGGGGGTGGAATGTTGGGAACTGGTGGTTCCTGGGGATTTTGTGCTGTTATGGACTTGACTTGAGCATTCGGTACTATTACTGGTACCATTACCTCTTGGGGTTGCAATTTACTGACATTAAATCCTTTGTCCTCCCTTGCTTTTTTCTGACTCTCCCCCTCAAGGAATTTTAATGATTCAGACACAGCCGCAGAGGTTTTTAAGCGTTTGGCAAGTTGGGAATTTTTCCGGGTTTGAGTGGAGGTTTTTGGCAGTATCACCTCCGGTTTTGCCATTGCTGCTGACTGTGCCGAAAATACGGGGATTACTGTCGTTTTTGTATCTATTGCTGTCTTTTGGGCATTTTTTGCAGTTTGGGCATTAACACTCAAAGAACCACCTAGAGGGGTTGCAATTGCCACCACTGTCACTAAAACCGGGGATAAGCGCATTTTATTTATCTTCTTGTTCACGTCCACACACCATCACAAGGCAATCATACTCTCATGCCAAAGGCAAAATTAAACAAAACTAAAAACACAATTATTACCGTTTGATGATTGACTTTACAAGCCAATATTGCCAAAACATAAGCAATAAATAAATTCTTATGGTTGTTATTTTTAGGGGGATTGGAAGCCTACCTCTGTACTGCGACGCAGTCAGCGTAGGAGGATGTCACTTTTGATTTTCTACAGCTTTTAACACTCTTTGCAAAACCTCCTGGTAAGCATCCTCAACATTGCCTAAGTCCTGACGGAAGCGATCTTTGTCCATGACTCGTCGGTTGGTATCTGTTGATGCCATATCCCATAAACGACAAGTATCTGGACTAATTTCATCTGCTAGCAGCAATTGCTGTTGCGAATCCACACCAAACTCTAACTTAAAGTCCACTAAAGTCAAATCGCATCGTTGAAAAAATCCTCCCAGTAACTCGTTGATTTGCAATGCTAGATGGGTAATACTCTCAACTTGTTCCGCAGTTGCAAGTTCTAACAACAGCAGGCGATCGCGTGTTAACAGCGGATCTCCCAATTCGTCGTTTTTGTAGTAAAACTCTACCAATGGCTGCCCTAGAATTGTTCCCAACTCTAACCCAGTTTGTTTACAAAGACTGCCAGCAGCAATATTTCTCACAACTACCTCTATGGGCAAAATCTTTACAGCCCTGACACGCATCTGATTCGGGGCAGGATTGTCAATAAAATGAGTCTTGATTCCCTGGGCTTCCAACTCTTGGAATAGTTTACTGGAAATGCTACAATTTATGTTTCCTTTGCCCGCAATAGTACCCCGCTTTTGGGCATTGAAGGCTGTAGCGTCATCTTTAAAGTCAGCCAATAATATTTCTGGATTTTCGGTTTTATAGAGTATTTTCGCTTTGCCTTCGTATATTTTGGAATTCACAGACATGGTAAGATAAAGTTAAGTTATAAATTATAGCTAGTGATCGCTAGTTCTTAGGTTTAATTATTTTATAAGAAAAACGGCTGAAAACCCTTGGGGTTGAATCTCGTAACGTGGTGGAGAGATTCAACCTGGTTGACTGACAAAAGTCTTGGAAGTATTGAAATTTCCTAGGTTGGGTGTCGTCCCTCCACCCAACGCAATCGGTTGCGGTTGTTGGGTTGTAGCTTGCTTCCCCGGAGGGGTAGCATGTAGACGCGCAAGACAGGTCGTGGCTTAGAGTATGCGTAAGCATTGCCGTAGGCTAGAAGTGCGGCTAGTCTACGACAACGCCTTACGGCGTACACTCTACGTAGCTTGCTTCTCCGTTGCGTTAGCTTCCCGCAGGGTAGGAGTGAAGGCTTACGCCTACGCAGAGTAACCCAACAACCGCAACCGATTGCGTTGGGTGGAGGGGCTAGGAAATTTCAACACTTCCAAGACTTTTGTCAGTCAACCAGGGTCTCTACACCCATATTCATACTTCAAATCAGCAACGCCTAAAATTCCCTATGTTCTGGTTACCAGCGTCACGCTGGTAACTAGCAAAGTTGAGGCTACACCTCCTGGTTATCCTTTTTGGAAGTGGAAGTTGTAAGGTAAATTAAACGCACCAGCAACTAACATCAAGTTGCATACCGTGAACCTAATTACAAGCGGGATTTTGCAAGCCCACACTGACCTTCGGTACAGTGTGGGTAGTTGACTGTATACTTTGTTTTTAATCAAAAACAGAGGATTTTGGTTTGGGATAACTTTAACAACAGCAGAGATTTTCCTTGAGATTTGCTGTTGAATGCTTCGCTATTTAACTACACATCCAACAACATCAGATCCCAGTCCAAAATCACAAATCTCACACCAATTAATCGTTATCCCATTGTTCCCGACCAATTAGGTCGGCAATGCGATCGCGTAGCAAAAAGTCGCATTTTTCTAATTCACACTCAATACACGCCCACTCTCTTGCTGGTATGTACTGACAGAGGGTATATATCGGCTGCTGGCGGCTAACCACACCTTTGTGTACAAGTCGGCGTGCTTCATCTTGAATCACGTCCAGAGAGTAGCAGTAATTGATAGAAGGCACCGTATTCGCGCTCATTATTTTCACTCACGAATTTATACGTAATTAGAATTCACAAAATTAGTCAGAAACGAACATCCCAAGAAACACACGTGTTGCTAGGCTTTTGTAGTTTGGTATACGGAACTATTTTCATTTTGACGCTAGTCACTCGAAAATTATCTAAAGATATGTTGCAAAAGTCAAGGATTTTTGACATTTACCTCCTATCTCGTTGATAACTCATGACTGCTAGGAAATGCAAGTAGTTAATTTAACTTACTTCTATTTTCGCATTCATTGTATTCTAAGAATCTCAAGATGTGGTAGTTTTTACGGAAATCCCCATTACTAAAACAAAAGTGGCTTGTCAGGGAAATTATTTACATGGCGAATAATGTCCGTAAAGCGGTTTCTTGAGCAGCAGGCATTTGTCCATAGGAGAATACAGCAGGAATGTTTGGGGGCAGTAAGGGTATAAAGTTGTGCCAGACATAAGGGCTACCGTAAACTAATAAACCTTGGAGACTGCCGTCCGTTAAGAGTTTCTTAAACAAGTCCTCAGCAGCTTGGTTTAGTCTGGCACTGCCGCGAAAGGGATTACCCCGGATAAACATTTGTAGTAAAGTGGGGTAATTGCCTGCAAAATTGGCAATCTTGGAGCTATGGCGATCATAAATTTGAGTTTCATATCCCATCTGTTCTGGTAAATCGATGGAAGGGGTGCGGTGACTGAAAAAATCGCTGGTTAACAAGTCATCTACCACAATCAAATTGCGCAACTGAGTAGACTGAGAATTGTTAACTTCTGTTGCATTTATGAGTTTTGCTGATGGTAAAGGCAAAGAACCATAAGTAATTTGACTTAATTTGAGAATTTCCCCAGCGGTATTTCTGGCATCTGACTGAGCAACTTGACTGGTTAGGTTATCAGCTGGGTGTGAACAACCGCTGATTTTGCCCTTGGCTTGCCAAATCCGTTCCACAGACTCAATAATTCGGGAATGGGAAATTCGTCCCGTTTCCACAGCCTTACAGAGGGCAGAGATTGCTCCTTCGGGATCGACGGGCATTAGTAAAATATCTGCTCCCGCTTCCACCGCCATTACAGGGGCTTCGTTAGCACCATAACCATTGGCGATCGCTCCCATTACCAAGGCATCGGTGACAATCAAGCCAGGAAATTGCAGTTTTTCTCGCAGTTGTGCTTGGAGGATATTTGCAGATAAAGTGGCGGGGAACTGGGAATCCCAACAGGGGATCATCAGATGGGCACTCATCACCCCATCTACACCAGATGCGATCGCAGCCTCAAAAGGAGGTAATTCAACTTCTGCCAGACGGGTTGGGGAGTGGGGGATCGTAGGTAATTCCAGATGAGAATCTACAGCTGTGTCACCATGTCCGGGGAAATGCTTCGCCGTTGTCAGGATGGGATAATTTTTGGCACCCCGAATAAATGCGCAGGCGAGTTGGCTGACCTCATCAGTAGTTTCACCAAAGGCGCGAATATTGATAACAGGGTTATCTGGATTATTATTTACATCCACAACTGGTGCAAGTACCCAGTTAATCCCAATCGCCAAAGCTTCTTTCGCTGTTAATGCTCCCATTTTTTGGGCATATTCCAAACCCAATTTTTGGTTCCTACGCAAGATAGCGCTTAGTGCCATTGGTGGTGGAAACCAAGTTGCACCGCTAAATCGCTGTCCTACACCTTCTTCAATATCCGCAGCAATTAACAAAGGAATATTTGCCCAGTTTTGCAACTGCTGGTTACGGATGGCTAATTCTCCTGCGCTAGCACCCAACAAAATCACCCCACCCACACCCAAATTTTCGACCCAGTGTTGTAGTTTTGCGGCTGGTGGTTCCCAGTCAGGATATTGAATTTGGTGGTCAAAAAGGAACCCACAAGCGCGAACAACTACCATTTGGGCAACTTGTTGGGCTAGGGAAAGGCTATTAATGTCGGGTAACATAGGATTTTCGCGGATGAGATTTTCTGAGAATAGGGAATAGGGAATAGGGAATAGGGAATAGGGAATAGGGAATACCAATTTCAAAAAATACTACTGCACAGCAATTATCTGAATCTGTTGCCTGTTGCCTGTTGCCTTTCCTAAGGGAATAGGGAATAGGGAATACCAATTTCAAAAAATACTACTGCACAGCAATTATCTGAATCTGTTGCCTGTTGCCTTTCCTAAGGGAATAGGGAATAGGGAATAGAAAAATGTCCTAACCCGACAACGTAGCTGACTTTTCATGGCATGTGGAAAAGGTTATTTTGTACTTTCTCTCAATGCCTATTTTGACCTTGGCTATTGTCATCAGTTTAAGACTCTTGGGAATGAGACTGTGGAAAAAGCTACGTAGTTTGGTTGGTTGAGGACTTACCGTGAAAAGTCAGGACAATTTAGTACTAGAAGATATTAAAAACCATAGTCACATTTAAACAGACGCAAACAAGAGGCGTCTGTAAAGCGATTGGCGAATTTCCTGTAGTGAATTGTTGCTGAAATTACTTTGTGGCTTTGATTACTTATTCTGGGAGGGAATCTCCTGCTTTGGTACTTTCCTCAGATTCTTCTTCTAGATGTGTCACCGAGGAACGCTCTTGTTCTAGTTTGTTCAACAGCGATAATACCTTAGTACCCCGTTCTATAGAAAGGTCTTCGATAAATATCACCTCTGGAGTCCGACGCAAACGCACTCTAGCACCAAGTTCACTACGGACATAACCCGTCGCTGATTTTAAACCAGCCATGGTTTGTGCCTTAGCTTCATCTGTACCATAGATAGAGACGTAGATTTTAGCGTGCTGCAAATCGCCAGACACATCTACATCGGTAACACTTACCATTCCCATACCTACACGGTCGTCTTTAATACCGTTGAGTAGCATTTGGCTAACTTCCCGTTTGATTAATTCCGCAACTCGGGAAACGCGGCGATTTGTAGCCATAAAATTTGCCTCCTGACAGAGGTTCAACAGTGACATTCTCCCACACCAAATCAGAGATTATGATGTGTTGCTCTTCCAAGAATCACTTCTTGGACTTCCTGGTTGCTTCATGCACGAATTTTCGACACTTGCCTAGGCAAGGCAGCGTGTTGCCGGTGAGACAGTGTGGTCTTGGGGAGCCAGTGACTTGGGAACCTCGCCAACGGACTTTTCGCTACTCAACTCACGGCGGGTGCAATTACAGCTAGCTTTGTGGGTATGTGTGTATCCATATCTTCAATTGTACCATTTCGATGCTGGGGAGGAAGAATTTAGAATTTAGAATTTAGAATTTAGAATTTAGAATTTAGAATTTAGAATAAGACATGAAAAATTTAGAATTAATTTGTGCATTCTGCATTCTGCATTCTGCATTCTACATTCTGCATTCCCACATCTATCCCACATCTCCCTACGGGTAGAATGTGGGTCTTATAGCTCCCCAGACCCCACGAAAGATAAAATCATCAGATTTCGGGGTATAACCGTTGAGAAAACATTACCCAAAATTGGAGAATGACCTAATGCCAACAGCAACATAAGGATTCTCAGCTTTGTATTTCACCTACTACCCGTAGACGCGCTACGCGCGGCTTCTCGAAGAGTAGTGCCTTTAGGCTTCCTACATAGGGCATTGTCCTAAGACTCCGACCTATAAAGGTTGACCACGGGAACGCTGTCAACGCTGGTATTGATATTCAACTCATCATATGAGACCAGTGGTGTTTCCTAATCTAAGGTAAGCCTTGCTGGAAGCGACGAGTATATTAACCAAGATAGTACAACATTGTTCAAGGTTTTGGCTAGCTATTGCTACCCCCCACTCAGCGCGATCGCCTAAACTGTACTCAAGCCCAACATCGCACGTAAGGTAAGAGTAACAAATACAAGACCACCTGCAAAAAAGCCCAACAGGGCAATTAAGGTCACTGGGCGTTTCAACAAAGGTGCCAATGGCGCAAAAGTGTTTAACAATACGCCCAAGAGGGTAGTCACGAAATAGCGGACGTAGCGAAAGACATTATTCCAAAATCCGTCAAACATTTAATTTTAATCTGCCCCGTTATAAACTATACATTATTTTTGACATATTGGTTATATCTAATTGTAATCTATGAGGTGCTTAATAACTCAATTAAAATTAAGATATAGTGCGTTAATGACAATGGCTATATTTGCCAGTTTAGTAGTAGTTAAATTTTCAGTCAAATATCTAACTCATCTTTTCCATGTCCTTTTTGAAAATGGGGGGGGTGAAAAGGTAGGTTAATTCAGCAATATACTAAATTTTTTCCTCACCAAAATGATTACAATAATTCCCACGAGCCTTTCTGAGGTGGAGGGGCAGTATTTTTTAATTTACTATCAAAGACAGCTATTATGAGTGATATTAATCAAGAGTTAATTACTACATATTGCTGTGTTAGAGATAATGTTGACAAATTAATTGAGCGAGTAAAAAAGCATGATATTCAACATATCAAAAATAACAGATTTGACTTCCCCAAAAAACACGCTTCGCGCTTAATAATGGTCATAACCCCGGCAAAAAACACGCTTCGCGCTTAGAGGATGTTTGAAAAGTATTATGTTGAACATCAAAACCCTGGAAACCTAACCCCTAACCCCTTCCCTAGTAGGGAAGGGGAACAGAAAAATAGGGGTTTCAAAGTCTCTCTCCTCCTAGGAGAGAGATTTAGAGAGAGGTTTTTAGTAATCTTTTAGACTTTCCAAACATCCTCTTAGTAAGGGTGATGATTTGACTTTGCCAAAAAACTCTAGCGCTAGGGTAAGGGTGATGATTTGACTTTGCCAAAAAACTCTAGCGCTAGGGTAAGGGTGATGATTTGACTTTGCCAAAAAACTCTAGCGCTAGGGTAAGGGTGATGATTTG
>JASJCY010000210.1 GCA_030065825.1 Nostocaceae cyanobacterium
TCCAGGATTGTGGAAGTGGATTGCTGTAGGGATTTAAAGGAGAAATCAAGGTCTCCCCTCCAAGCAATCGCTTTACTTTGTTCCTCAAGATACTCTAATAATTCGGCTTGGGATATTGCAACTTGGTCAATTGGTGCTTTGTATGTCATAATAAAACCCTCTTTTTTTCTTGTTCCCATAGATGGAGTTTCTCCATCTATGGGTTTTTTTTTGGTCAGGCGATCGCTGTGGGAGGAATGGCGATCGCTTTCTACATTTTTTATTATATCACAAAAATTTATTTGGCGTTAAAAAAATATAGTGATTAATCATTGAATTATTTTAAGAAGTAATTGACAATAGGAACAAAGGATGTCTATATGGATGTATTGCTAACTAATGAGTTCTCATATTCCTCCCAAATTCACTAAAAGAGAAGACAGAAAAGCCGTGCAACAGTCTAAGGTCAAAATTCGTTGCCGATTGCAAGATTTGATTGATGTTCACGGTTTGACTAGGTCAGCTTTGGCTCAAGCAACAGGACTAACCAACGCAGCGATTAGAGGATTATGTGATAATTCGGCAAAACGTTATGATGTCGATACACTGGCTGTTTTGTGCGACTTTTTTGGCTGTGGTATGGGTGAATTATTTGAAGTTGTACCCAAGAAAAGTAGTCAAGAATGAATATTTACAATCGATACAAATGGCTGTCAATGTTGTAATAACTATTACACTGGTTTGCATGAAGCAATAGGAGAACTGAAAAGGCTTTCTATTATTCAAGCTAACTATTTAATTGCTAGTCAGATAGCCGCTTTGGCTAATGTATTGATGGTGCTGTGATTTACTGTTATCTATATATATTCACTTATATAGCAGTCATAAATCATTTGTGAAAATCTAGATTTATCTAATCCCCCCTGCTGTCCCATAGGGGGGATTTTTTTTACAACTCAGATAGGATTGCGATAGAAATCATATTTGATTTTTGTTGCCGTAGCTTGCGCTTGCGCTTAAAAATACCTATTCGAGATGAATGGTGGGTTAGCGTAAGCGCGTAACGCACCCTACAAATTACAAACTGTTGATGTAGTGGGAGAGGAGTATTAGTTTTAATCTATAGAATATGGATAATCAAATAGCTTTAATAGGCACTTTAATAAATATGTATTTTTTTGTTCTTCTTTTATTCCTTTATAGTTTTTTATTATTAATATTTATAGAGAAATATAAGATAGACAAATATAAGTTGCTGCTGCCTCTAAAACGACTATGGTATGGAAGTCAGAGACAGCAATATTTCTGTTGACTCTATTTCATCTGGGGGTAGTTGGGTTAATTTTCTCCTTCTACCTTGGTTACAACTGCTTCAACCTTTGCTATTTCCTGTTCTTGATCAACAGAGGTAATAGCCCAGCGTAGGGGTTCACCCTGTTTTTTCAATTCAGCCTCAATGGCTTTTTGTAACTCACTGGGATTTTCGTGGATATCGATTTCAGCGGTAATAAAATGAGTTGTCATGATTTTAAATAATGACTATTTACACCATTTTAATATTGCTATGTGATTACAGCACCGTACCACTGCGGAGAAGTCAAAAATCACGCATTCACCCATTCAAAAGTCATGCGCAAACGGAACCTCCCGCAGGATAAGTATTGTGTTCCTTATTCCCCGTTCCCTGTTAAGAGTTCCCTTTAAGTATATATAGGACTAAGCTGCGCGTCACAAAATTATGGGAACTGGCACAGATACTTAAATTTGAGTTAAACTCTATGTTCTTTGATTTACAAGCATTATAGACAAATTACTATTGTGTGACAGTTTTAGATTAAATGTGCCAGTTGCGTAATTCCTGATATATTTGCCAAACTTATTTGGAAGAGTTCGGTAGCAAAGCCATAATAGAACTAGGTGCAACTACTACGTATTTTTTATGCCGAAACATATTCACATCGAACCTCACTTGGATTTAGAGGAATTACAAAGACGCTACCGCGAAGCCAAAGACCCGGTGGAACGTAGTCATTATCACATTATCTGGCTTTTGGCGCAGGGTAGATCCACGAAAGACGTATCCGACATCACAGGATACAGCCGCAGTTGGATTTATGAGTTGGTTTGGGGCTATAACAATACTGGACCAGAATCACTGGGAGATAAACGACACGAACATAAAGGTAAAGATCCCTTACTTAATGAAATGCAACAAGCAAAATTGTGGCAGGTTTTGCAATCCCCTCCACCAGAAGGTGGTTCATGGAACGGTAGAAAAGTTGCAGATTGGATGAGTGAAGTTTTAGGTCGTCCAATTAGCCGTCAGAGAGGATGGGAGTATTTGCAACAAATGCGATCGCAACGGCTGGAAGATATCAAGACTAAGTCAGTCAAACGTAATAAACCACCGGGAACACAAGCAGGTCCGAGTCGATTATCACGACGACGACGGGAAACCTTGGAAATACAAGAAAACTCCCACAAAAAGTAGGGGAACGGTATCCAGGATTCTGGTGGGTATAGAATAATATTACCCACGCCGTGCCTCCAACTGTAGGGGCACGGTTATTAGTCATCACTAATTGTATCAAAATTCAAAAATTAAAAGCCCACCAAAATTATCAATAGAGGCATTATAAATGGCGGCGGGAACACAGTTTATTCTTAATCTTACCACAGTCCTAGGTGCTTCAGCCCTTGGGGGTTATATAGCCAATCGCTTGCGTCAACCTGTTTTGTTGGGCTATTTAGCCAGTGGGTTAATTGTCGGTCCTTTTGGGCTAAAACTCCTGGGGGAAGCTGAGCAAATTAAACCTTTGGCAGAAATTGGTGTAGCTTTTTTGTTGTTTGCTTTGGGAGTGGAATTTTCCCTGGCGGAATTAAAAAGGGTCAAAGATATAGCCATCCAAGGGAGTTTACTACAAATCGGCTTGACTATTGCTGTGGTGGCAATATTAGCTACTTCCATAGGTTGGGTAGAAACAGTACCTAAAGGGATATTTTTGGGTGGAGTTCTATCCCTTTCTTCTACTGCTGTGGTGCTGAAAACCTTGACAGAAAGGGGTGAAACCAATACTATCCACGCTCAAGTGATGTTGGCGATTTTAATTGCCCAAGATTTGGCTTTGGGTTTGATGTTAGCAATTTTACCTGTTCTTAATGACCCAGCAAATCTAGCACCAGCCTTAGCTGCTGCTGTGCTAAAAGTGTTGATATTTGTCGCCGCTGCAGTAGCTGCTGGACGCTGGTTAGTTCCCGAAATGATGAAACGGGTGGCGGAAACAGAGAGTAGTGAACTGTTTTTGTTAGTAGTAATTGCACTGTGCCTTGGGGTGGCAATTATTACTTCAAAATTGGGTTTATCCATTGAAATGGGGGCATTTGTTGCTGGTTTAATGATTTCGGAAATTGATTATGCTGACCAGGCTTTAGCAAAGATTTTACCTTTAAGAGATACCTTTGCTAGCATGTTTTTTGCCTCCATTGGAATGCTGATTGACCCGAATATTTTAATTCAGAATTTTGGCATAATTTTGGGTTTGGTAGCGATGGTAATGGTGGGTAAAGCTATTATTATCCTACCGATTGTAATGGGATTTGGCTACTCTTTTAAAACGGCAGTAATTTCTAGTTTAGGACTGAATCAAATTGGGGAATTTTCCTTTGTTTTAGCTTTGGTAGGTTTGCAGGAAGGTTTTATTAGTCAAGATAAGTATTTGCTATTAGTAGGAACCACTGCAATTACTTTATTATTAACCCCAGTCTGGCTAAGATTTTCGCCGATTTTGGCACAGAAGGTGGCAAATATGCCTTTGTTAGCGGACTATCTGCGTCGATTTAAGGATACCAAAGATTTATCAATTCCCGAAGGTTTTCGGGATTATGTAGTAGTTGCAGGTTATGGCAGAGTCGGGCAAATGATAGTTAAGATTCTGCAACATCAGGGGTATAAAGTCTTGGTAGTTGAAAATAGCGAAGCTGCGATTAAAAGATTAAGACAAGAGGAGATTCCCTATGTATTTGGTGATGCAGATTCAGAGTTAGTATTAGAAAAATTATATTTACATAAAGCTAAAGCTTTAGCTATTGCTCTCCCCGATCCTGCTAGTACTCGTTTGTTACTAAAACGTGCTTTAGAATTAGTACCAGAATTGGATATAGTGGCTCGTTCCCATCAGAATGCAGAGATTGATATCCTAACTCAATTAGGGGCAAAAGAGGTAGTACAACCAGAATTTGAAGCAGCATTAGAAATGGGAGCACATGTATTATCAACTTTGGGAGAATCCTTGTCTGATATCCACTCAGTCATAGGTAATATGCGCACTGACCGCTATCAAAATTTACGACCAGAATGGGGTAGCCGTCAACCTCCACCAGATATAAATGAAGCTGCACCAGAATTAGACAAAGAGTGGGTAATCCTAGAAGCTAATTCCCCCCTAGTAGAAATGACATTAGCAGCAGCAGATATCCGCAATTTAACGGGTGTGACGATTATGGCAATTACAAAAGATGGTGAAACTATCTACTATCCTACACCCCAGACTATTTTAAGCTCCCAAGACCGATTGCTAGCGGTGGGAGAATCAGAAGAATTAGCAGCTTTTCATACTTTAATGAAGGGTAGAGGAATGACTAGGGGAGGTTACCATCATTGGGTGACTGTGGTAGAAGATTCAACCCTGTTAGGGAAGAATTTAGCAGACTTGCAACTCCAATATGATGTGATGGTGCAAGCTGTGCGCAGACAGGGAAAACTTGATTATGGCATTGAACAGACCAGGAAATTAGAACCAGAAGATTGCATTTTGTTGCAAGGAGAAAGCGATCGCGTTTTGTCAGTGGCAAAATTGGCAGAGAATCGGTAAACTTCTAGCAAAAGTCTATTGAATCACTCAGAACCTCACCCCGGAACTAAAGCTACCCTTCTCTTTATGAGTCCCAGTCTTTAAGGACGGGGTCTTAATAAGGAGAGGGGAAGGGGTGAGGTAAAATTTGTGTACCACCCGTAGGGAGGTGACCCTGCTTTGTCTACACTCAACTGAAAACTGCTATAAATTATCACAGAAATAATTCAATTAATTGCTCATAAGTAATTACAATTTAGACGCAATGAATAATCAAGAATACAGCGTTAACATTGGGCAATATTTCAGCCGTGGATGGGAAATATTTAGCCAATACAGTTGTGGCTTTATCGGATTTTTAATAGTTATAGGGTTGATTTCTGGAATTACCTCTCAACTTCCTGCACCCTTGGGAACTGGTGGAGGTGAAAAAGGAGGTCTTGTCAATTTTATTATTAGCCCAATTTTGTTTGCTGGTATATATATAGTTGCATTACAAATTGCTAAAAATAAACCTAAAAAATTTTCTGATTTTTTTAGGGGCTTCAATAAATTTATACAAATATTCAATGTAAATGCACTTAGCAGTGTTTTAATAGGAATTGGCAGTTTGTTTTTGGTAATTCCTGGTATTTATCTAGCTGTTGCTTATATGTTTTCAGTGCTGTTTGTAATTGATAAAAAATTGAATGCTTGGTCAGCATTGTCAGCCAGTCGTAAGGTAATTACTAAAAATTGGTTTGATTTTTTTGGACTTGGTATATTATTAATTTTACTAAATTTAGCCGGAGCATTAATTTTGGTAGTTGGACTGTTTGTTACAATCCCTTGGACATATTGCATTATTGTAGCTGCTTTTGAGGATATTGTTGGTCTAAATGGTTCAATTAGTCAATGACTTTCACTACCGTTTTTATGGAGAAAACATTAGGGTTTTGGCGCGTTGAGTAGCTTGATCCAAGCTAACGAAGACTGAACAGCATTAAATAAACGTCTATTTGCTGTCCATAATTCTATCCCTAAGCGTTCTGCTAAAGCGAGATAATGAGCATCGTATGTTGCTGGAAGAGAATAACGTTGTGCAATCTCAAAAGCTTGTGGATGTAATTCAGCATCTCCATAAAATATCAACCCAAGATTTACTGCTCTGTCTAAAAATTCCTCACTTTCTTCTCGTGTAATGTGTCCAGCTACCACAGCTCGGTGGAAAGCATTACAAACTTCATAAACTAGTAATGTTGGAGCAACGAGTGTATATTCTTTTGTTTGCCACTGATGCCATTTTTGTTGGTAAATTGAATCTGGATTAATATCAGCCAAAAAACGCACGATCAAACTAGCATCAACACATACTATTGCTGCAATCATCAGTTAGATTTTTCCCCCAAACAATCACGAAGCAGTTCATCTTGTTGAGCAGTGCGTTCATTTCTAGTAATTTGAATATATTCATCTAAATTGGGTTCAAATGGTTTCCCTTTTCGTCGTTCAGAAATTTTTTGTCTTAACTGTTCTCGTTGTTGCTGTTCCTGTTGAAGGAGTTTTTGCTGGTTTAATATTTCTTCCAAAAAAGCTTGTTCTTCTGGTGTTAAAGATTTGATAACTTGCGCTAAAGACTCAAGTAATTTAACGTTCATCTAAAACCTCCTGGGACTGTGGAAATCTCGTAGCTTTGGGTCGCAAAGGAAACACGACTCAATGACTTTCACTACCGTTTTTATGGAGAAGACATTAGGGTTTTGGTGCGTTAGACTCAAGTCATAACGCACCCTACAAATACTTATTACTTATTACCCTCAACTTACAGATATCACCACTCCTACACTTTCATTCCCCATCCTATCCACCGCACATACTGCGTAGGTTCCCGGTGTCACCGTGGCAAAATTCGTACCTCTAGACAATACTCGTTGCAATGTCCAATTGTTTCCACTTTGTCTATAAAGACTCCAAGAACGAATATCTGGATTACTCGCTTCATCCCAATTGAGTCTGGGAGGTATAAATCGCAAATTGGTGGGGGGAGATGGTGGAATATTACTGCGCCATGCTATAGTAGGAATTAAAGCAGGTTGGTTATAAAGGGAAGACTTTAACCTATCAGCAATACCTTGGCGATTTTCCATAATTGAACTCACACTGAAGAAAATATTCCCCAAAGATAAATTGCCCTCCAAACTACGACTAATTCTTACCTGTTTATCAATTTCGGTATTTTTCCAAGCTTTACCATCCAACTGAGCAATATTATTACCTGTATAAATATGTCGCCGTTGGGGATTAATACTTGTCCACCATTTCAAGAGTGCAGAATAACTCTGTCTGGTTTGGTCGGTACGCCAATATAATTGGGGTGCGATATAATCTACCCAACCCAGTTCTAACCATTTCTTAGCATCAGCATACAATTTATCATAGGCATCCAACCCAACTATACCCGGTGGTTGTCCAGGACGATAAATTCCAAAGGGACTAATACCAAATTTCACGTAGGGCTTTGTAGCTTTAATTCCTTGGGATAACCGCGATACCATTTGATTGACATTGTTGCGTCGCCAATCCCCTAAATTCAGTGTACCACCAGACCAGCGATATGCAGCATAAATTTTATCATCAGGAAAAGACTTACCCGCAATGGGATAGGGGTAAAAATAATCATCTAGGTGAATGCCATCCACATTATAACGCTTCAGTACATCCATGATGACATTATAAGTCCGCTCCTGAACTACTTTTGACCCTGGATCCATCCATAGTTGATTACCCCAACGGTAAACCACCTCAGGATTGGTAACAGCTATGTGGGGGTTAACGCTGGGACCTTTGTTAACTGAAGTTTGGGCACGGTAGGGGTTAAACCAAGCATGGAGTTCAAGATTGCGCTTATGACATTCAGCGATCGCAAACTCCAAGGGGTCATAAAATGGATCTGGTGCTTTACCTTGACCTCCTGTCAGCCAAACACTCCAGGGTTCCAAATCAGAAGCATACAAAGCATCTCCTTCCGGTCGTACCTGTAGCACCAAGGCATTAAAATTTAATTCCTGTAATCGCTTGGTAATATTAACTAATTCTTCTTTCTGTTGTGCTACCGATAATCCCCCTCTTGAAGGCCAATCAATGTTCCAAACAGCAGTTACCCAAGCACCGCGAAATTCTCGCCGATGACTAACGCTGACTGTATTGGGCAAACTTCCCACTACTGGAGGAACAACGATGTAGTCCGAAGAGATTTTTTCTGCCTGCTCTAGATATACCATACCTTGGTAGACAATTGCCGCAATATCAGCACGGGTAGCTGCTACCTTTGGGTTGAGTATTTTTACATTTGGGTAACTAGCAACCATGCCCACACGAGTTGCAATAGCCACTTGATTTTTGGCATAATTAGGGATATTTAGGGCATCTCGATAAATTTGGGGTAATCCTGCTAATAAGTCAGGTTCTACCTTTGTGGCAAGTTCCAAACCATTTACCAAAGCGACAAAAACATCACCTCTAGCAATGCGATTATTGGGACGGAAACTGCCATCGGGGTATCCGACAATAAATCCCCTTTCGTAAGCCTTCTGAATTGCCTTTGCTGCCCAATGACTTGGGGGAACGTCAGTAAAGGGTACATACTCCCGTTCTTGAGGCTTGTTAAATACTGTAGCAGCTATGGCAGCAAATTCAGCCCTAGTTACAGATTTATCGGGACGAAATGTACCATCAGGATAGCCATTGAGAATTCTACGCTGGGCTAAAGCCTCGATAAAGTCTCGTGCCCAATGATTGGTAATATCCGGGAAAGGAGTAGAAGTAGATACCATAATCTCAAGTATGTACGGCTTTGCCCAATATCCGCAGGCTAGTATCAAGTATTATGAAGTATCAAGTATCAAGTATCAAGTCTTAAGTCCACCTCGGAATCAATTCCGAGGAACCCAATACAAAGTCTGATAAATCAGACTAGAAAAGGTAGGAGAGCGCGTTTTAACGTGCTTGGTTTATTAGTTCCTTGAAATTTATTTCAAGGTGGGAATATGGGTTAATTCCTTTGCTATTTGAGACACTCTACATTTGTTCAAGGGTGGTACAGGCATTCTTACCTGTTCCAGCTTTATTGAGGTATGAATTTAATTTGACACATTTAATGTGTATTTGCTAATATTAATACACATAAAACGTGTAAATAAAAGATAAATAGACGTCAACAACCCACCGCTAATCAGAGTACCGATGTAGCGGGAGTCAAAAGGAGGGAAGACAGATGAATCAACTAAAATTACTGCGTCAAAGACATAAACTGACTCAAGCAGCGTTAGCAGATAAGCTTGGTACAACACAACAGACAATCCAACGTTGGGAAACGAATAAGACTAGTATTCCTTCCAAAGCTTTAAAAGAACTGGCTATTGTGTTTGATTGTTCTGTTGATGAACTTTTAGGAATTGCTAAATATAGTAGAACGCGCTACTCTACCTGGTTTTTGACTGAATCTGAAAAAAAAGGTCGTCGGAAACTTGTTGGTTATTATGGAGGAGTTTATTTGACTCTTCAAGGAGTTTCAAAAACACGAGATTATCCCATTGATGATATAGCTGCAAAAACTATCAAGAATTCTTTTCCTTTTCCAGAGAATGGATCCCTTGGATTTTCCTGGATGTGTCTTGAAACAATGGATAATCGAATTGTATTTGTTAATTTAAAAGCTCTAAAAGCAGCCATGGTTTACACCGAAGATCATAAATCTGCTCCTGCTTTTGAGCATCCTGAAGTTTATAGATTTTTAACAGAATGGAATATCGATAAACTTGAGGATGGTATAACAGCCTCAGAAATTGCCGAACAGGAAGGTATTTCACAAAATTTGGCACAAAAGGCTATAGGTATAATCATGCATTACGAAAAAACAGAACAAGAAGATTGGAGTGGACTCTCTTTTCATTCTGCTAACATTTATTGGTTGGATGGAGAAAAAACTTCTCATAATTTAGATAGAAAACTTTGGTGGAATTTAGATGACATGAGAAAAATATATAACGTTCCAGAGTTGTATTATTCAGACACAGATGAAATCCCTTCAGGAACAATGTTTATACAAGAAGGAGATGATGAAAATGAATACATTAATTTTTTAAATCTTGACCATATTGCTTTAATTGAAGTTCCTGCTATCAAATACTGGGAGATAGCTTGTGAAGATAGCCCAGATTTATTAGATATCAGAGATGCTTCTCCATATATGCCTCATAAAAATAATAATCAAGAAGATAGTAACACACCTTTATATATCCCAATCTCAAGGGGTGAAATAAGAGAGCAAAATCACATGAGGAATTGATGAAGCAAGTAGCAAGTAGGATGCGTTGTCGCGTAGCACAACGCACCTTGAAAAGCTTCTTGTAATACCAATTTCAAAAAAGACTACTACACATCAATTATCTTATCTGAATCTGTTGCCTGTTGCCTGTTGCCTGTTGCCTTTTTTAACTCAAGTGTAGCGTTCTTAAATGAAATTGATATAAGGTGCGTTGACTCTCAAAACTACCACCGCAGCACCCCAATTTTAGGAAGAATTTCAAACTCGTTTTGGACGTTCAGCAAACATCACCTTCAGCACAGTTCAAATTGGTATCATAAACGATTGGACAGCTTTTAGCTTTTAACAGTATGAGTGGTAATTTGTTGGTAGGGGTAAAGCGCATTGCTAAACCCCTACAGCAAGTCTATTAATAAGTCGGAACTGATGGATCTACTTCTTTACTCCAAGCCAGGATTCCTCCCTTGACGTTCTTACCTTCAATTCCTGCTTGTTTAAGAATTGTTAAGGCTTTTGGCTGATTTGTGCTATGGCTGCCATATAAATCGCCTTATAATTACTGAACTGGTATAAAAGATGAGGAGTGATGGCGCGATCGCTTCGTGTTGCGGTAGAGTATATTCCACAAGTTAAGTCAGCACTGCCTCTGAATGGCTATCCTAGTCAAAAGGCTTTTGCTACTGATGTGGGAGTTTCTGTGTCTACTGTGAAGAATTTTCTCAGTGGTAAACCAGTTGACTATCTCTATTTCGTGGAAATTAGCGAAAAATTGGGGTTAGACTGGCAAGAAATCGCGTACAAGGAACTAGAAGCGCAACCAAATCACAACCTAGCTATTGAGGAAACCTCACCTTTTCTCAGTGGTTCTCCCATCACCCATCCCCGTTATTTTTTCGGACGACAAAAACAACTTAAGCGGCTGTTTAATTTACTGAAGCGCCATCCTCTGCAAAATGCCGCTATTATTGGTAAGGGACGCATTGGTAAAACTTCTCTGCTGCATTACCTGAAAAATATTACCACCACACCAGTAGAAGAATTACGTCCCGGTCAGAAGTATGACTGGCTACCCAAACCGGAAATATATAAGTGGATTTTCGTAGATTTTCAAGACCCACGCATGGCAAGCAGGGAGAGATTTTTAAGCTATATCCTGGAAAATCTGGGAATGAAAGTACCAGAATCTTGTGATTTAGATAACTTTATGGATGTAGTCAGCGACAATTTGCATAATCCCACAGTTATTTTACTGGATGAGATTGGGGTGGGGTTGCAGCGCTGTCCAGAATTGGATGATGAATTTTGGGAAAGTTTGCGTTCCTTGGCTACTAACCAGACGGGGGGAAATCTGGCATTTATCTTAGCTACCCACGAGTCACCCATTGAACTTGCTCATCATACGGGACATAGTTCGCCATTTTTCAATATTTTTGGTTATACCGCATATTTAGGAGCATTGAGTGAGAAAGAAGCGCGGAAATTAATCACAAGTTCACCGATTTCTTTTGCTGATGAAGATGTGGAATGGATACTTGAAAAAAGTCAATGTTTACCATTGTTTTTGCAAATTTTGTGTCGGGAATGTTTGTTTAATTTGGAAGATGGGGAGACAGATAATTGGCGTGAAGAAGGATTGCGACAAATAGAACCTTTTGCTCATTTATTGTCAGAATGAAAGAGAGTACCTACTGTGTACACACAAGTTATCGAATTTCCAATATCCTCTGGAAAACCTCACCCTGTCCTGACGGACATCCCTCTCCTTAATAAGGAGAGGGAAAGATTTTTGCACAGCAAAAAGCGAGGGTGAGGTAATGATTTTGTTGGGGATTAGAGAGATGTGTATACACCCTAGGAAAGAGTACAGGAGGGCTAAAAATGCCTTTTAGCAGTTATAAGAGTATTGGTGTTGTTGCTAAAGAATATCAGATTAAGTATGTTAGAAAAGATTTCATTGAGGAAATAGAATTTGTCATTAGTGATTTTTTTCGACAAGAGCTAAATTTGATTTTGAATGAGGGAGTTTTTGACAATTCAGAAAGTGCTATTTGTGAAAATATTATTTATCCCATATTAAAAGAAATTTGGAAAAACTATCGGAGTAAATTTTTATTGTGGAGTCACCAGACATTAATTTACGATGAAAAATTATCTGGTATTCCTGATTATATTTTGGCAAAGCGTTCTCCCCTGGGTACAGTGGTTTTTGATAAACCATATTTTGTACTAGTAGAAGCGAAAAAAGAAAGTGACTTTAGTGAAGGTTGGGGTCAATGTTTGGCGGAGATGATAGCTGTTCAGCGCTTAAATAATGAACCAAATCAGCACATATTTGGAATTGTTTCTAATGGTGCTGTTTGGCAATTTGGTAGATTAGTATCAGATATTTTTACACAAAATAAAACCTTCTATACAATCCAGGAATTAGAAAAGTTATTTGCAGCGGTTAATTACGTTTTTCAACAGTGTGATTTACAGTTAGATAATTGAGGGTAAAACAATTTTGGATTGGGTTTTAACTCGTTCCCAGGCTCAGCCTGGGAACGCATCCGTTGGGGGCTGCTGCCTCCCGTCAATTCTGGAGGCAGCAGCCCCCTAATATGCATTACAAGGTAAAACCTTGTAACGATAAACGATAAAAATCTGGAGGCTTCTAGCATTAAGAAATTAATAGTCAAAGAGGAATAATTATGAAAGCACACCGTATAGAAACAACATTAACTGAAAACGGAACTTTGAACCTCAATAATTTACCTTTTCAGGCTGGGGATGCAGTGGAAATTATCATTTTATAAAGCCCTAAGCATTCCTCAGAATCTAATCTTTATCCTTTGCGTGGCACAGTCATTCGCTATGATGACCCATTTGATTCTGCTGTACCTTTAGAAGATTGGGAAGTGCTGCAATGATAATAAGTAAGTGGGTCAAATTAAATATAAAACCTCACCCCCAACCCCTCTCCTTAGTAAGGAGAGGGGTGGCTTTAGCCGGGCTGAGGTTCTATCTTATATTTAATTACGCTATGGGTATCCGTTATTGACAACTGATGCAAAAATTCTCGGATACCCTAATGTTCAAATTCTCAAGTAGGGTGCATTTGTTACATTAATTTAGCAAGCTAAAATCCAAAATCCAAAATGAAATGACTCCCCCCATCGACTACTCTAAAATATACACCCACGCACCCGAACAGCACCCTAACCTCATACTGGGTAGTCTGCAACTGTTATTCTGGCTTTTCTTTCGTCCCAGAGCATGGCGGAATCACCTCAAGCGTATTGACCCGGCTTTAGATTATGACTCTTCTATAGGTAGAAAACCTATACAATGGCGTAACCATAAACTGTGGAAACTACTAATACAGTCATATTTAATCATACCGATTTTCACGGTGTTAATACTCTCAGCACTGGGCTTACCCGTAGATAGAGTGGCGGTTGGCGTAGCGGTCGGCGTGGCAGTCGGCGTGCTTTATGGCGTAGCTTATGGCGTAGCTTTTGGCGTGGCTTTTGGCCTAGCAGGAGGCGTGGCGTTTGGTGTGGCGTTTGGTGTGGCTTTTGGTGTGGCTTTTGGTATGGCTTATGGCGTGGCTTTTGGTATGGCTTATGGCGTGGCTTATGGCGTGGCTTATGTCGTGGTGGTAGGCGTGGTGGTGGGCGTGGGGGTCGCCATGGCGGTTGGCGTGGCGGTTGGCCTGGCTTATTGGGTGGCTAATGGCGTGGCTAATGGCGTGGCTAATGGCATGGCAATCGCCATGGTAGTCAGTGTGGGTGCGACTATAAATTTATGGCGACCTGTGCTAATTTACCCTTTTCTGACTTTATTCCATATTCTACTCTATTGCCTTGAAGAACAATTCATAAATAACAAGTTGAGTTTTTTACAGTGGCATTCTTCATGTTGGGATGAACATCAATTAATACCATTTATTGGCTTAGATAAGCATTTAGTATTAGTCATAGAGCGAAACACAAATGAAGCACTAGCTGCTATTGAATATTTAAATAATAGCCACCAACGCTGGGCAGTTCAAGCTCACCAAGGCTGGGCGGTTCAAGTTAAACTAATTGAGTTATATGCACGAATGCTGGAATGCTGTGAAAATGTCGAGGCTCTCCGTAAGGTTTATCGCAATCTAATTTATGATGAACAAGAAAGTCCAGCTAGTGACATCCTGCGTATTTTCAGTAACTTGAGTCAGGATGTGGATGCTGCTTTAAATCAACAAAGTTCTTATAACCAATTTTTATTTTTAAAGGCGGTTACAGAACGCCTTGATAAACGCTTGTCTAATTTAATTAACAGCAATAATAAATACGCCCCCCGCTTTTACGACATAGCTCAAAATTGGCATGAAATAATAGCCAACCATGTAAAAGAACTATTTAAAGCTACCGAACTCCTCCAGGAAATTGACAATCCCTACATTATTGGCGTACCCCTGAATCAGCAACTAAAAATCTTCACAGGACGTACCAGCATTGGCTTACGTATCGAACAATTAATTCTAGACCGTCGTCGCCCACCTCTGCTACTCTATGGACAGCGACGCATGGGTAAAACTTCCCTTCTCAACAACCTGGGAAAACTCCTACCCAATTCCATCATACCCATGTTTGTAGACTTGCAAGGCGCACTCTCATCAACAAATAACTACACAGGCTTTCTCTACAATCTCGCCAGGGGGATGATTACCGCAGCTAAAAAACAAGCTGTTACCCTACCACCCCTCACCCGCAACACCCTAGCAAATGACCCCTTTACCTGCTTTGATGAATGGGTGGATAAAGTAGAAGAGGTACTAGGAAAAAATACCGCCTTGCTAATGCTAGACGAGTTTGAGGTACTAGACAGCGCGATTACCAAAGGACGCTTTGAGGAACAAGAGGTATTGGGAATGCTGCGTCATCTAATCCAACATCGTCCCCGCTTCAAACTCATGCTGGCTGGTTCCCATACTATCGAAGAATATCATCGCTGGGCTAGTTACTTAATCAATGTGCAAGTGGTACATATCAGCTACCTAAAAAAAGAGGAAGCCCGTCAACTCATCGAACGTCCTGTCAAAGATTTTACCCTCCGTTACGAACCGGATGCTCTGGAACGTGTGCTACTACTTACCCGTTGTCACCCTTTCTTAGTACAATTACTGTGTAGCGAAATAGTCGCCTATAAAAACGAGCAAGACCCCTCAGTGCGGCGAATGGCGACTTTAGAGGATGTGGAAGCGGCGGTAAGTGAGGCTTTAAGTACTGGTAGTTTCTTCTTTGCTGATATTCAAAATAACCAAGTATATGCAGCGGGGCTGGCTATTCTCAGGTTTCTAGCAGCACAAGGGGAAGGCGCGATAGTCAGTAAAAATACTATATTTCAGCAGTTGCCTGATATATCAGAAAGGGCTTTTCAGCAGTTGTTGCAACGGGAACTGATTGAGGAAGTAGGGGATGGATATCGCTTCCAGGTGGAGTTGATTCGGCGATGGTTTGCACCGTAGGGGCACGGCGTCAGCAAAATTATTTTAGAAACCGAGAGATAATGGATGCCGTGCCCCTATTGGAACCTCTCACCTTATTTTCCCCCTCTCCCATTGGGAAAGGGGTTAGGAGAAGGG
>JASJCY010000211.1 GCA_030065825.1 Nostocaceae cyanobacterium
GGTCTGTCCCATTAGTTTTGATGGCTAGTTTTATAGTCATATTTATATGACTTTGACTATTAGACTGGGACTTATAGTCCCAGGTGGGTGTGATGGAAACCCCATCATATTTTATGGGACAAAGCACTAGTGGTCTGTGCCATTAGTTTTGATGGCTAGTTTTATAGTCATATTTATATGACTTTGACTATTAGACTGGGACTTATAGTCCCAGGTGGGTGTGATGGAAACCCCATCATATTTTATGGGACAAACCACTAGGGTATTGCATAGAAATTGGGATGCTCCCAGTTACCCACATAGCAGAACCATTCAGAGGAAGAACTGATGCAAGTGAGAATTATTTCTGCCCCGGAGGTGAAAGCAGCTTTACCGATGTCAAAAGCCATTGAAGCAATGAGGCAGGCTTTTGGGCAACTTTCTGCTGGTGAAGCTAGTGTACCCCTGCGCAGCCAAATTAATACGGAAGGGGGGGTGACGTTGTTAATGCCTTCTTACTTACAGCGTTCCCGTGATTTGGGTGTGAAAATAGTTTCTGTTTACGGAGATAATCCCAGTTTAGGCTTGCCGATGGTGACGGCGACAGTTTTGGTACTAGATTCCCACACAGGACTACCTAAAGCCTTTATAGATGGTAACAGCCTTACAGCTATCCGTACAGGGGCTGCTGGGGGTTTAGCGGCACAACTGTTGGCACGGGAAGATGCTAAGATAGTAGCCTTATTTGGAGCCGGAGTACAAGGACGTTGGCAATTGCAAGCAGTTTTAGCGGTGCGCAATATCCAACAGGTGAACCTAATTAGTCGTACCCAGGCTTCAGCCCAGAAGTTAGCAGCAGAAATTGCCACTTGGGAAAATCCTCCTCTGGTTAATTTAGTATCCACCCCCACAGAAGCAATTTCTAATGCCGATATTGTGATTACTGCTACCAGTTCCGCAACTCCCGTATTTGATGGCAAGGATCTCAAAGTTGGTACTCACGTTACAGGAGTTGGTTCTTATACTGCTCAAATGCAGGAAGTAGATGCAGTTACAGTTAAAAGAGCAACAATAGTAGTTGACTCCCGTTCGGCTTGCTTGGCTGAAGCAGGAGATATTATTATTCCCCAAGCTGAAATTGACGCCGAATTGGGCGAAATTGTCAACGGTGTCAAACCTGGAAGGGAATCCCAGACACAAATCACATTTTTTAAGTCTGTGGGGGTAGCAGTACAAGATGTAGTTGCAGCATCTGCTGTTTTAGCA
Source organism: Nostocaceae cyanobacterium (assembly GCA_030065825.1). GTDB lineage: Bacteria > Cyanobacteriota > Cyanobacteriia > Cyanobacteriales > Nostocaceae > JASJCY01. Next base: position 1,246 of record JASJCY010000211.1, read on the forward strand.
CAAGCAGAGGCAAAAAGTTTAGGAACATTGGTAAATATAGCAGGATAAATGGGGGAACCCACAGTTATGATTAACACAGAACCCCGGAATCGAATTGCAATTATGGGGGCAGCAGGTCGTGATTTTCACAATTTTAATCTGGTATATCGGGATAATCCCGCAGATGAAGTAATTGCTTTTACTGCCACCCAAATTTCTGGAATTGCCAATCGTCGGTATCCACCTTCTTTGGCAGGGTCTTTATATCCTGACGGCATTCCGATTATAGACCAATCCCAGTTAGAAGAAATATGTCGCCAAAAACACATTCATCAAGTGGTATTTGCTTATAGTGATGTCACCCATGCGGAGGTGATGCATATAGCTTCCCGGGCAATGGCAGCGGGGGCAGACTTCCTCTTACTGGGTCCTGAAAGCACGATGTTGTCAACAAAGGTGCCAGTAATTGCTGTATCTGCGGTGCGCACTGGCTGCGGTAAGTCCCAGACGGCTCGTTGGTTGTCTAAATTACTGCGGCAAAAGGGTTTACAGGTGGCGGTGATTCGTCATCCCATGCCCTATGGAGACTTGGAAAGTCAGAGGGTGCAACGTTTTGCTACCAGAACTGATTTGGATGCCGCTGCCTGTACCATAGAGGAGCGAGAGGAGTATGAACCACACTTAGATAATGGCAACATTGTTTACGCTGGAGTTGATTATGCCCAGATTGTGAAATTGGCAGAGTCAGAGTCAGATTTGATACTTTGGGATGGCGGCAATAATGATTTTCCCTTTATTCGCCCCGACCTGCACATTGTCCTGGTTGATCCGTTGCGTCCGGGACACGAAACCACCCACCATCCGGGAGAAGTAGTGTTGCGGATGGCAGATATTGTGGTGGTTGCGAAGGTGAATGCAGCGGCGACAGCAGATGTGCAACAGGTAGTTAATACGGTGCGCACCGTTAACCCCACTGCTGCCTTGGTGCGTGCTGCCTCTCCCATCCGTCTGGAAAACCCAGATGCTGTTAAGGGAAAACGGGTGCTAGTGGTGGAAGATGGACCGACAACCACCCACGGTGGCATGGCTTATGGTGCTGGTTATGTTGCTGCCACTGATGCTGAAGCCGCATCAATCGTAGATCCACGTACATTTGCAGTACCAGAAATTGCAGATGTATATGCTCAGTATCCCCATATCCGTTCAGTTTTGCCAGCCATGGGCTATTCACCAAAACAACTGGAGGCATTGCGGCAAACTATTAATAATACTGCCGCTGATGTGGTAGTTTCGGCAACACCAATTGACCTCGCAGCCTTAATTGAGGTAAATAAGCCAGTCATACGTGCCCGCTATGAGTTTGCAGAAGCCGGGGAACCGGGTTTGGGAGACTTGGTAGAAAAGTTTTTGCTCAGTGTTAATATTAGACATCTCCGAAAACGAATGTAGAGACGTTGCAATGCAAGGTCACCGAACAAGGGTTTTGGACAACGCATATTTAATTTTCGCGCCTATGTCTATTGGAGTGTAGCTGACTATGCAAGTGGTAATTGCCCTGGGAGGAAATGCCCTGTTGCAGCGGGGACAACCTTTAGAGGCTGAGGTACAACTACGTAATATTACTGTAGCAGCCCAAGCGATCGCAGAAGTGGCAAAAGAAAATAGGGTTGTAGTCACCCATGGTAATGGACCACAAGTGGGACTGTTGGCATTGCAAGCCGCTGCCTACAAAAATGTCCAACCCTATCCCCTGGATGTTCTTAATGCTGAGAGTGAAGGTATGATTGGCTACCTTCTGGCACAGCAGCTTTACAACCATTTGCCGGGACGTGAGGTAGTAACATTACTAACCCAGGTGGAAGTAGATATTGACGATCCTGCCTTTGCTAACCCCACCAAACCCATTGGTCCAGTTTATACCCAAGCTGAAGCCCAGAAACTGGCGGCGGAAGGTCATTGGCAAGTTGCCCCTGATGGGGATGTTTACCGCCGTGTGGTTCCTTCTCCTGCACCCCGGCGGATTATTGAATTACCGACGATAGAGTTACTCGTCAAGGCAGGGGCAATTGTGGTTTGCGTCGGTGGTGGAGGGATTCCGGTAGTAGTGACACCCTTAGGCGGTTTGCGTGGTGTGGAGGCGGTAATTGATAAGGATTTTGCAGCAGCATTATTAGCAACAGAACTAGGGGCTGATGCCTTACTATTACTTACAGATGTAGATGCAGTTTATACTAATTGGGGTTCTCCAGGGAGAAAACCACTACTGGAGGTAACGCCTCAGCAGTTAAAAAATTATACCTTTGCACCGGGTTCTATGGCTCCGAAGGTGGAAGCAGCTTGTAAATTTGTCGATGCTACCGGAGGCTTTGCAGGTATTGGCAAACTAGAAGATGCACTCCAAATTCTTGCAGGTGATGCCGGAACAATAGTCATCTCGGGAAATTAAATATGCGTCAGCTACAATCCTTGTTCCAGACGTAAAATTTTACGTCTGGAACATTCTTTTTCACCAGATGTCTAATGGTAATTCAGAATTAAGGCATTTTGGATTCAACTAACAACTTGCACTTCCTTAAGGATAATTAGGAGACAGAGCCTCAACTCCCCTAGTTACCAGCGTGACGCTGGTAACCAGAACATAGGGACCTCTGGCTCTTCTTGAGAATGGTGCAAGTTATCAAATTCAAGCTACATTTAATGTTCAAAGAGGGGTACCGAAGGTGGGGTGAGGTTGAATTTTGTACCTCATACCAATTTGAAAAAAGAATGGGACACATGGTTGGTTTGTAGGGGTGCGGAAACCGCACCCCTACAATTGGATCTGTTGCAAACATTTTTTGATTTGGTATCACTCAACCCAAAACCGCTATATTCTTTTTCACCAGATGTCTATTACAGTTCTACAAATTTTTGGGCGCAAGGATTACAGTTCTACAAATTTTTGGGCGCAAGCATTGCGCCCCTACTGGTGATACAGTTAGCGTCTACTACGACAAAATTTTGAATTTTTGCCACAGTACAAGTGGATGCAATTTTTGATAAAGCTGGTACGTTTCCCTGCTGCAATCTTTGGAAGATATCAGTAGTTAATTGCACTAATTCATCTTGATTGATATCACTATTAATATATTGCTTGAGCCATTGATTTTTTTTGATATACTCTGGTGTAAATGAACCAGATTCTAATAACCAGAAATCAACTTTATATTTCTGAATGAGATTTTTTACATCTGCTAAATTGGGACTGTAATAAGCTTGAATTAAGTCGGTGGTACGCTGACGAAATTTACTATAATAACCGGAGTGCCAAGGGATAGCATATTCTCTACCTGCCAAGATTGAGCGTTGAGAAAATGTTGGTAAATTATTAATTTCTTCTGCTAAAGATGCTATTAAAGTATCTTTTGGTTGTTGTTGAAAGAATTCATATAATTTGGGATAATTACCTGTTTTGTAAGCACTTTTAGGAAAATTTTTGATAAAACAAGGATAATGAAAAATCAGTGCGATGGTGAGAAAAACTGTGAAAATAATAGCAAATAAATGTCGTGCATAAGTATTAATTTGAGTTGGTACAGAGGCAGATGATAACACAGAATCTAAAATGGTTGTGAGTACGATTGCAGCGGATATAGCTAGGATAATACGGAAACTGTAAGCGGTATACCGACTAGGAAGATAAAGTTTAAATAGCAAAATATGGGAAATGATAAATAATACAATTGATGTCACTAGCATTTGGGATAAAACTAAAATTTCCGTTGTCAAATGTTGAATTAAGGGAAATTTAGCGCGATATCTTACTAGCAAAGGTAATAGCATACCTGCACATAAGGTTACAGGTGTTAATACTCCTCGGGAGAACATTCCACTACGGGAACCACCGAAAAAATAAAATAAGGGATGGTTATGATCAAAAAAAGCTGAACGTCCACTAGGAAGTAATTCTGGTAATTGTTTTGCTTGTGCTAGGGTAATTACTGGTCCAAATTCAGATGATTTGAGGACATAAGGTAAGATTACTATAAATGCTACTATTAAGCCAATTCCGGAAAATAAATACTGATGTCTTTGTTGGGAAAGCCGGAATTTTCCATTTTGCCAATCACCTAATCTCAGAATTAAAATTCCCATATAAATCAATACACAGGAAGGATAAAATACTCCTGATAGTAGGATTGTTAGTAAGCAAGGTAGCAAGGATTTACGCAACAAATAATATAAAAATGCAACCATTAATGGATATGCAAAAGCCCTCGGAGTTCCGGAAGATAAATCATCTTTCATCCACAGGGTTTGGTTGAATATTAAGGTTGCCATAAATCCGGTAATTGGCAATGGAAAAATACGCATACTGATGCCAAAACAGTAAGCTGTAGATATTATTGCTAGGATTGCTGGTAGTAGTTTATTGAAGAATATAGGATTAACACCCAAGGATACTATGGCATGATAAAGAGTGGAATATCCTACAGGAGATACTGACTGAAAATAATCTGCAATTAAATCATTAGGGAATAAGTTAGCATCTAAAAATCGTCGCATCCAAAATACATGTTGTCGCGCATCATCTTGGATTACATATTCGCTCCCAAAGGCTTGTTGCCATGCCAAAATTATATAAATAACGGCGAAAGTCATGCTTAAACTAAACCAAAAAATCCTTTGGGAACGAGATGTTTTGGCATTTAAAGGAATTAATAATTTATAAAGGTTAGAAATAAACATATTAAGGTATCTGGTCATTGGTCATTGGTAAGGGTTTTACTCTTTATTTAGAGGTTGTTTGTCAAGTCTAAAGTTTTACGAAAAAACCTCTCTCTCAATCTCTATCCTAGGAGGAGAGAGACTTTGAAACCACTATTTTTCTGTTCCCCTTCCAGCATTAAAAGTTTTTCCGCTTCCCTCTCCTGTTTCCCCTCTTTTGTTCCCCTCTCCCAATGGGAGAGGGGTTAGGGGTGAGGGTAGGGGTTAGGTTTTTAGGGTTGTGATATTAAACATAATACTTTTCAGACATCTTCTTAGGTTTTAGGGCTATTTGTTGAGGATTTTTGATTATTTGCAATTAATTGTAATCTGGTTTTTAGAGGTTTTTAAAAATTCCGCATTTTCTGTATAGCTGACAAATATTGTCCCAAAAAAGGTATTCCTCCAATTGCTGGTAATAAATATCGGGAAGTACACATTAAACCCAATGCAGCAGCAGTGGGAGCGTTAAAATATGGTTGATAAAAAGCAATTAAAGCAGCATCACGGGTTCCAACTCCAGCAAAGGTTAGAGGTAGCAAACCTGCTAAAATTGCTAGGGGTGATAATGCTAAACTAATCACCAATGGTGTCCAAGCTTTGAGAGCTAGAATAAAAAACCAGATTTGCAATAAGTGCAAAAACCAAATAAATATTGAGGTAAGAGTAATTTTGAGAAATTGCCTTTTATTTTGCCATAGAGAATGCTGCATTTCCTCCCAAGATAATTGTAACTTTTTAATTTTATTTTTGAGTTTTTTTGTTGAAAGCTTTGTAGAAAGTTTTTGAATTAATACAAAAAATACTTGGGCAATTTTGCGAGAACTTAAAATTAGTAATCCCACAACAATAGTAAGTGCTATTGCTACGGTGATTATCCAAAAAACAAAATTCTTTTGGGGATAAAGTATTAACCCAAATACACACCACAGCAGCAGGGATAAAACATCTAAGATTCTTTCAAATACCACCAAAGATAAGGAAAGAGAACCGCTTAAATGTCCTCGTTGTTTCATAAAGTAAGCTTTACTCAAGTCTCCCATTTTTGACGGTAAAACCATATTGAGAACACTTGCTGCCAAAATTAAGCGGTTCGCTTCTGTGATACCTAGCTTTTTTCCTTGAGGCATTAGTTGCTGAAATCGCCAAGCTGTGAGTAAAGTTAATGGAACTACCATCCCTAAACTAATTGTCATCCACCAACCATCACAATTTTGAAATACTTTAATTAATGCTTGTAAATCTATTTGATAATAGATAAATGCCAAAATAATTAAGCTGATTAATAGAGAAAATATTCGTTTCATCTGCCAAAAATAATTCTCATTTTTATTGTTCCCCTTGCCAACTAAAATTGATGATTAGTTCTTGGGACAAAGAATGTCTTTGAGTATCTAATAAACAAGGGAGAAGTTCTTCACCACTAAAGCTATCAGCACTGGCAACATGTCGTAAATTTTGTCTAGGACTAGGTACTGCAATTGCTCCGGGAAAACTGCCAATTTTATCTTCAATTTTAACTCCTGCATTTCCAATAGTTATTAAGCGTTCAAAACTAGGACTCTCGACAATATTCGGTTGAAAAATCATAATTTTCTTCAACAATGGTATGACCTTTTCTCGTCCCAAAAATGCTAATATTCTCAACAGAAAATGTTTATCAGGACTAGGAATGTGAAATTTACTTTTATGGCAACTTCCAGAAATAATAATTGTATCTTGTTGTTTAGTTATTACCCATTGTGCTGACCACCAATTACTAGTCCAAATTTGATTCGCTTTTTGAATTCGCCACCCATACTCTACAATTGGATCTAATCCTCCTTGACGATGAATGCGTAGCAAACCTCCTTTATTTCCAGCAACATAGGCATTCCATTGTTGATTATCAGACCAATATATCCAAAATCCACAACCTGGCATCCATTTAGATTCTCTCACAGCAGGTGCTTTTCCCGGTTTCATTTGTTCCAGAAAAGGAAGACTGCGGACAATGCTAGCAAAAATATAATGACAATGATAACGGTCATCTGTTGACCAGAAAAAATGGGTACTTTGATTAATATTAGAAAATAGAACCTCCACCAGCCAAGCAGCAAGAGGATTACGTTGTGCAGTTCGCACTAAACCATAGGGAACAACATAATCTGTATTGCGACTATTTAAAGTTGATGGTAAACGATAATCAGCACCAATTAAATTAGCCAGAAACTCTACAGCTTTATCAATAGCAGTTAAAGCTTTACTATCCTTAGTAGCATCATAATAATCAATTAAAGCATCTAAAGTAACACTCAAATAACCAAAATCTGGTCCTCCATATTCGTCAAACCATCCTTCTGAATGTTGAGAATTAAATAATCTGGTTGCATGTTCCTCAACAGTAATTTTTGGCTGTGATAGCAGGTTTAATTTCGTAGCAAAAGCCAGTCCAGCTAATCCTGCTGCTTGTTGATTACTAGCTTGTTTTTCTATACGTCCTGCAAGATGATGAGCTAACCTTTGTAATGGAGAGAAATCAACAAAATCTAGTAAATGAGGAGCATGAGATTGCCATTCAAATAGAACTCTACAAATTGCATAAAGACTAAAAGCAGCAGCAGGGTAACTAGATTCAAAAGGATAATATTCATCAACTCTTCCTTGAGAATCTATCTGTCTTCCTAAAGCATTAACAGCACCAGTACGCCAGTTATCAATATTATGATTGGGTTTAATTGTAGTAATATTGCCATTAGCTATTGCCTCTAAACTAAAAATTCCTTGCTGAAGAATAGATGAGGGATAATCACGAATTTTATAATGCCAATAGTTGCGGTCAAAGCATCCAAATGTAGGAGAATCTGAATCTCGATCCATTTGAGTCAGTACCCGTGGCAATTGTCGTTCTACATAATTCTCAAATTTTGCTTTTAAACTCATTTTGGTTGTTCTTTCTTTTTAGTTAGGACTGACGCAAAAGACGTAAAAAAACGGGTTTATCAAGTCATATCTTGTACCATTCTCAACAAGACCCAACAAATCGGGTTTATAAACGAAAAATTAAGGTTTTTAAGCTGAGAACTTTGCCCTCTTACCTGGTTATAAGAAACCGGGTTTCTCTGGGTGAAGTATCAAATATTATCGTATTTAGTCTCGAAGAAACCCGGTTTCTAACTACACCCATAGACTTAATATTGACTTAGAGTTCCCCATTCCCTATTCCCTATTCCCTGTTCCCTCTTAGAAAATTGTCCTTGTAATTAACTAATTCTTGCCAGCGAGAACCATCTCCAGTAAAAATAAAACTAGTTTCAGCTAATCCCTTACGTTTAGTTGGTTTAGAAATTCCCTTCCAAGTTTTACGCAGTATATTAAAAGCAGGACCCACCAACCCCAAAGGAAGCTTAGATATAAACCACCTTGACCATGGAAAACTTCCAATCAAAAAAGACCCACTAATCACCACTTCCGTTAACCGACGTGTCAAGGAAATCGATGCTGGTCGATAACCAAATTCTGGAATTGGTTTACCAAACTTTTGCTGTACTTCTAAGCGAATAAAACTACCCCGCTTTTTGAAATCCAACATATGACCATGCATCCCCAAAGCTTGATTTACTTCCACAGGTTCCAAAGTCAGTAAACCAGATTCTCGCATTTTTTCCACAACTTCTAAAGCTTTCTGACTGCGAACAACAACCACAGAATGTCCACCCCCAGCTTCCTCAAATTGAGGAGACCAAGCATCACCTACAGATAAATCTGTAGCTTCATTAGTAAAATCTGGTGTAATCTGACAATTACGCGAAATATAAAAAGGAATCAAATAGTTATAGTAAAACTTTTTTGCCTGAAAAATTCCACCATCAGCAGTTTCCACTTGCAAATAACCAGGCCATTCCCCCGCACGCCATTGTAAACTAGTAATAGGTATATGATCGGGTACTCCTTGGGATCTCAAAAAAGCTCGTACCGCACCCCCATACATATTAGTACCCGTATAAGGACCAGCTACAAAAACAACCTTCTGCGCTGCCGGGTGTCCTGCTGCTTGTAACATTCTCAGAGTCGTTACTTGTTCCGGAAGTCCCACAAAAGCTAAAAGCCCTGGAAATGCTTCCATCTCTGGCAAAATAGTTAGTAACGGTGTCACCGCATAAACACTTTGAGCAGCTGCTAACACCTGTTCTCTGTTAGTAGCAATCATTGGTTCTGCTCTATCCGGGACATGCAATCCTTGTTTTAATACTACCGCTCCTTGGACTTGCCCAGTTTCTAACAAATGAATTAAAACCCGACTAATTACCCCTCCCGATGCACCGCGATTACGGATATCATTTTCCCTAGCAAAACCCGTATACATCTGACGATAAGCACCAGTTAACCAATTTTTGACATCGTAATTTAAGTAATTAAATAATTCTGGATAAGGAACACCACGACCAGAGCAAACAGACCAAGCTAAACTTAAACAAAGATCCTCTTCCACACTCAAAGGACCATGTAAATGCGGTAGCGGACCAGAAATTGTTTCCTTAAAACCTACTAAATTAGGATGTAACCCAACACAAGCTCCACAATGGGTGCAATTTCCTGGGATAATCACCTCATCCTGCAAACGTTGCCAATAACTGATACTATCCATAAAGGTGAGTTAGCAATAAAAAATTCAGCATTTAATTCAGCATTTAACTAAGTTACTTTTGTTGTTTTTGGCGATCAAATTCAGCGCGACGTAACCTCAGCTGAATATCTTCTAACATTTTGCGATTCACTGCCATTAAATCAGCAATTAAGCCAAACATCCATAACTGAAAGCCAATTATAATTAGAATTGCTGCCAAAATTAAACTTGGGGCACGAACCCTTGATGTATCATCGAAAAATAGTACCAGCCAACGCACACACAACAGAAATCCCAACGAAAACGGAATACTACCTACAATCGTAAAAAACCGAAACGGCTTATAGGTCATAAAAATGCGGAAAATTGTCAGCAAAGACCTTTGAATATAAGCAGGAATACTCTTTACTAAACGAGAAGGACGTAAATATTTATTCGTTCTAATGGGTACAGATGTAATTGCAATTCCCTTGTGTCCTGCTTGAATAATCGTTTCTAAAGTGTAAGTATATTCATTAAAAACATTCAACTGCATAGCAGCATTACGACTAAAAGCACGAAAACCACTGGGAGCATCAGGAATTCTCGTATTACTCGCTATACGTACCACCAAACTACCAAGTTTTTGCAACAACTTCTTTGTCAAAGAAAAATGTTTCGTATTCCAAATCGGTCTCGCACCAACAACTATATCCGCTTGCTTTAAAAGAATCGGCTGTATCAATTTAGGGATATCATCAGCACAATACTGATTATCAGCATCAGTATTAACTATAATATCCGCTCCCACCTTCAAACAAGCCTCTAATCCCGCCATAAAAGCCTTAGCAAGCCCCTGATTTCTAGAAAAATGAACAATATGGTCTACACCATAAGCCTTCGCTACCTCAACCGTTCTATCCTGGCTACCATCATCAATAACTAACCACTCAATAGAATCAACACCTGGTAATTGCCGGGGTAATGCAGATAAAGTGACTTCTAGAGAACCTTCCTCGTTGTAACAAGGAATTTGGATTATTAATTTTGTCATCACACCACTTTGTTTCTAATTTGACCATCCTGGCAAGCAATTGGCGATCGTGTTATATGCCCTATTTGATGATTAATCACAAATTCGGATTATTGGCAATAAAATCAGAGCAAAAACTCATAAAAAAAATCCGCATTGCTCACATCTTGCACAGTTTTCAATTCACTAGAATAGAGTCTTGTGGGATGGGCATCCTTGCCCGTCCGTAAAACTCAGATCCGCATCCTTGCCCGTCCTCATTTGTATAGTAACGGCACGGCACTCATCATATCTCGGTGTATAAAGTTACCTTGTCGATGCCGTAAAGTGGGATGGGCATCCTTGCCCGTCCTCGTAAAAGTCAGATCGGCATCCTTGCCCGTCCTCATTTGTATAGTAAGGGCACGGCACCCATCATATCTCGGTGTATAAAGTCACCTTGTCGATGCCGTAGCATCCTTGCCCGTCCTCGTAAAAGTCAGATCGGCATCCTTGCCCGTCCTCATTTGTATAGTAAGGGCACGGCACTCATTATATCTCGGTGTATAAAGTTACATTGTCGATGCCCTATTTGTATAGTAAGGGCACGGCACTCATTATATCTCGGTGTATAAAGTTACATTGTCGATGCCCTATTTGTATAGTAAGGGCACGGCACTCATCATATCTCGGTGTATAAAGTTACATTATCGATGCCGTGCCCCTACTGACACCATCCCCCTACTTAGTGATTGGGTTTAATGAACCAACACCTGAACTAAGAAAAAAGCCAAAGCTGCACTACCCAAAGGAACAGTCAAATTATCAATACCCAAAAACGAAAATGTTTCCAACCCCGTAGCAACCACAGCCACCACCAAAGATATCACCCAAGTTTGCCAAACATTTCCTTGAATACCCAGTAAAATTAAACTAATTATCATACCGCTGACAAGGCACATCGTCAGGGAACCCTCCCAGCTTTTTTGCCCTCCAAAGAGGTTGTATTTATGTTTACCAAATCGCTGTCCAATTAATGCTGCCATTCCATCTCCCCAAGTCATCACCAAAATTCCCATTGCAGCATACTGGGGTTGTTGGACATACCAGAAGCAAGCAATTAAAATACCGATACTCACAGCGTAGAAAAAAGTTCCCAAACTTTGCCGTCCCACGCTATTAATACCAGGAAGAATCGGAAAACGATAGGACAATAAAGTCACACCAGCAGCTAAAATCGAAGCTGTAATACCCACACTTGCCGGAATAGAAAGCCACCAAGCCAGCAAAATTACATTACCACTGCCGATATGCACTATCTTACGCACGATTTCCGAATCAGCTTTGGCAAAGCGATGTACCCCCCATGCTATAAGCAGAATCATTGACAGCCAAACCGTAACACTGCCAAATTGTAGCCATGAGGGAGAAATTGATTCTAAAGCAGGAAATAAACTCAGCAAGGTTGACACTGAATATATATTGACCTTTTAACCACTGTATTAGATTTGGGTAACATCAATGAAACTATTATTGATTGGGCTAATTCGCTTTTACCGAATGTTTATCTCTCCCCTATTTCCTCCCATGTGTCGCTTTCAACCAACTTGTTCTATGTATGCTATCCAAGCAATTGAACGATTTGGAGTTTTACGGGGTGGATGGTTAGCAATTCGTCGCATCTTACGCTGTCATCCCTATCATCCCGGTGGGTACGACCCCGTACCGGAAAAATCCTCTTGTTGTCAAAAGAACAAATAACAGATAAAAAACCCGTTTCATCTAAGAACGCTACACTTCGGTTAGGAAAGGCAACAGGCAACAGACAACAGGCAACAGATTCAGATAATTGCTGTGCAGTAGTATTTTTTGAAATTAGTATTCCCTATTCCCTATTCCCTATTCCCCATTCCCCATTCCCCATTCCCTATTCCCTATTCCCTATTCCCTATAACTTGTCAGATCCTAACCATTGGTATGTTCATATTATGCGTAAATTTATAATCGACACAGACACCGCTTCTGATGATGCTGTTGCCTTAATCATGGCGCACCGTTGGGCTGATGTCAGTGTAGAAGCAATAACAATTGTCAATGGTAATGTACCCGTTGCCCAAGGGACAAAAAACGCCCTTTATACCCTGGAAATCTGTCAAGCCACCACACCTGTATATGTTGGCTGTGCTAAACCCATGCTCAGGGAATCTATCTATGCTACCTGGTTTCACGGTGAAGATGGCATGGGTAATATGCACTACAAAGAACCACAACTCCAGCCCCAATCAGAACATGCTGTAGATGTAATTATTGACACTATCAAATCTAACCCTGGTGAAATTACCCTAGTCACCCTTGGACCCCTAACAAATATTGCTACAGCCCTCCTACGTGCCCCAGAAATTGCATCCTTGGTGCAACGTTGTGTAATTATGGGTGGTGCGGCAAATACTGTAGGTAATGTTACTCCAGCGGCAGAGTATAACATTTGGGTAGATCCAGAAGCAGCTAAGATTGTTTTCCACAGTGGGATGGCTGCGGAAATGGTAGGTTGGGAATTAAGTCGCTATAATGCGGCATTAACCCCTACAGAAATTGCAGATATTGTTCAATTTAATACTCAAACAGCAAGGTTAGCTATGGATTGCAACAAAACTGCAACAGAAGCCTGTTTGCAAATCCAGAGTGCCCCCGGTTTAACACTTGCTGACCCTGTAGCTATGGCTGTTGCCTTAGAACCTTCTATAGTTACCAATAAAAGTAAATACTTTGTTGATGTGGAAACTACTAGTAATTTGACCCGTGGCGCTACGGTAGTTGATGAATTAGGAGTGCTAAATAAAACCCCAAATATAACCGTGATTTGGTCGATTAATGTCCAGCGCTGGAAAGATATTTTATACCGCTGCTTGCGTTGATAATTAGTAGATTTTGTGGCGATCGCCTACAAACTGCTCCTGTCCCCTTAGAAGATTACGGAAGAGGGGGAAGAGTGGGAAGAGTGGGAAGAGGGGGAAGAGGGGGAAGAGGGGGAAGAGGGGGAAGAGTGGGAAGAGTGGGAAGAGGGGGAAGAGGGGGGAGAAATTTTTATAGGTAATCTTAGAACACCGAAGAGAGTGGTTTAAATCTCGATTATGAGAAGATTTGTAAATAAATGTAAACTAAAATATAAGTAGGGTGTTTTTCAAAGATTGGGATGCTCCCTCTTTGCACGTAAAAGATCCATAACCCACTAGTTTAGTTAAAAATCTTCGATAATCTTATGGAACTGAATCAAATTAAAACCTATCTTGACAGTACCAATCCTCAAGAACGGATGAAGGGGATTGTTGAATTAAGAAATCATACACCAGAAGTAGTTGTCCCTTTACTCAAAGAGCGGATGCATGATGAAAAATTTATCGTTCGTTCCTTTGTGGCTATGGGTTTAGGCAATAAGCGGACTGATGAAGGCTTTGAAGCGTTAGTCCATTTAATTGAACAGGATAAGGACCCCAATGTTCGAGCAGAAGCGTCTAATTCCCTTGCTAAATATGGTTCAAAGGGGATTCCTCATTTGGTAAAACTATTTGAGCGAGACACTCATTGGCTAGTGCGACAGAGCATTTTTGCCGCTATGGAGGAAATGAATCGTCCCGATGTGATGTTTCAACTTTGTCGCTGGGGAATTGAGGGAGAAGATTTAGTAGTCAAAGGAGCTGCGATCGCTAATTTGGGACAATTACAGAAAACAACCCAAGCCTTGGAAGCTTTAGAAATTCTCCTTTCTTTAGTCACCGCAGAGCCAGCGTTTATTCGCATAAAAGTGGTAAAAGCTTTGAGAAACTTTGATGATCCTAGGGCAAAAGCTGCTTTAATCCAGTTGCGACAAGATGGGGATCATCGAGTTGTTGCTGCAACATTAGAAGCAATTTTGTAGCCACTTTAGGAACTTCCCTCGTTACAAGGTTTTACCTTTCCTCATTCCCTCGTTTCCCTCGTTACAAGGTTTTACCTTGTAATGCATTTTTAAGGAGGCTTTGCCTCCAGACTTAATGAGAGGCAGAGCCTCCAAAAAATGGGTTTCCGGGCTGCTGCCTGGAAACGAGTTGGGGGATGGGTTTCCAGGCAGCAGCCCAGAAACGAGTTAATGGGGGTAGGGACTGGGGATTAGGGAATATCCCAATCTGTCAATTTACCAATTGTATCATTAATTGAACTCTCCTGGCTTTGAAAAAACCAGGATTCCGAACTGTTGTTGTTCAGCAGTCTAAAGACGTGCTTCACAACTCTAGTTCTGCCCCAAAGGGGCTTTGACTGGTTCAAACAGTCCTACCCGCCTCGACCCATTT
>JASJCY010000212.1 GCA_030065825.1 Nostocaceae cyanobacterium
AAATATAGCGGTTTTCACTTGGATAGAATACAGATGAACCTCACCCCCTTCCCCTCTCCTTAGTAAGGAGAGGGGTGTCCGCAGGACGGGGTGAGGTTTCGAGTGTATTGGACTCAACTGAAAAGCGCTATATCTAATTTATATTCTATAAGTTTAAGGACAGACTACTCTAACAGAAATAAAACCGAATTTTTATCTTGAAATAAATAGAAAACTAAAAAATAGAATCGAATGATTACAGAAGACCTTATGTAATCAAAAATTAACAATCCCAAATCAGAAATCCAGATCCAAAATTTGATGAGTAGGAAAACCGTACTCAATTGCAGCGCTATTTCTACCTGATAAGTTTGTGTAAGGGTCGATACAATAAAGGTGCGATTAAACAATGCTGTTGTTTAAAAAAGGCTAAGAATACAGCATCAGCAGGAGAAGAGCAAATTATGGGAAATCAATTCAAAACAGGTGCCTTACTTGCTGCCCTCAGTGGACTTCTAATTGCAATTAGTTATTGGGTAATTGGGGGTTCCACTGGCTTAATTATTGGTATTGGCTTAGCAGCAGTCACCAACTTATTTTCCTGGTATCAATCAGATAAAATCGCTTTGGCAGCTTATGGTGCCCAAGAAGTAAGCGAGAACCAAGCCCCAGGACTATATACAATGGTGGAAAAATTGTCTAGACGGGCTAATTTACCCATGCCTAGGGTATACATCGTTCCCAGCCCCACCGCTAATGCCTTTGCCACAGGACGCGATCCAGAACACGCTGCTGTCGCTGTCACCGAAGGTATTATGAATATCCTTTCGCAACAGGAATTAGAAGGGGTAATTGCCCACGAATTAACCCACATTACTAACCGTGATACCCTTACCCAAGCAGTAGCTGCAACCATTGCTGGTGCTATCTCATTCTTGGCACAAATGCTGAGTTACAGCCTCTGGTTTGGAGGTATGTCACGAGATGACGACAGAGGTGGTAATCCTTTGGGAGTCTTAGCAACGGTAATTTTGGCACCCCTGGCTGCAACTGTGATTCAGCTGGCAATTTCCCGTACTAGAGAATTCTCTGCTGATGCTGGTGCTGCCAAAATAACAGGTAATCCCCGGGCTTTAGCCAGTGCGCTACAGCGTTTAGAAGCCACAGCAAGGCAAATGCCTTTATCAGCAAACCCAGCTTTTGAACCGTTATTAATTATTAATTCCTTGTCTGGTAAATTTCTGGGTAACTTGTTCTCCAGTCATCCTTCTACAGAAGAACGCATTCAAAAATTGCTGGAAATAGAGCAAAAAAACCTGACAACAGCCTATTAAATCAAGTCAAAAGTCAACAGGCAACAGGCAACAGGCAACAGTCAAAAGTCAACAATTAACACTCAAAAGTCAAAAATCAAAAGTCAACAATTAACACTCAAAAGTCAAAAGTCAAAAGTCAACAATTAACACTCAAAAGTCAACAGTCAAAAGTATTGTAGACAGAACAACTTAACAAAAGGATATGGAATCATGAGCGATCAAAACACTGAATCCAAAGCTATTGTAGAAGTTACCCCTCAAACCAACGCTTTAGTAGAAACTGAAATGGCTGGCGAAAGCGATACCCTTAAAAGTGAAACCAAAGCCCTAATTGATGCCATTAAAAAACGTGCCCAATCAGAAGCACAATCCGCTGGTACTCTCACCAGGGATACCTACTTAAACGCTGTACGTCAAGTTAGGGAAATTATCGAAAGCAACCAACTAATTGAACGCGATCGCATCGAACATGCTTTTGAAATGGTGCAGCAAGAAGCACAGAAAAATTGGGATTCCGTACTCAAAGAAGTCCAAGAACTGGGAGATAGACTGCAAGCAGCTGCTCAAGCCGCTTGGGACATCTTAACAGCACCCCGTCCTGAGGATAAATAATATAATAAACAAACAGCATCTGAAATTTGTTTGTAGCGGATTTTAATCGCGTGTAACAGAAACCTCACCCCGTCCTAACGGACACCCCTCTCCGAACTTGCAACAGAGGGGAAGGGGTGAGGTTGTTGATTGTATGATTGGGATTGGAAAATTCCCATATTGCAAGCCGGAACATCAAGAAAGAAGTTCTCTGTTGGTGTTTAGCCATTTTGGCAGGATATTTTTGTAATCAGAATGACTAGAATTACGAATGATGCTAGATAATAAAAAAGCCTTGACATTTATTTTGTTGTTTTTAGCTTTTGTCACTTATACCTAAATCACTATGCGAACTCAATATTGCGGCGAACTAAACTCATCACACATTGGAGAAACTGTCACCCTATACGGATGGGTAGACCGTCGTCGCGATCATGGAGGCGTGATATTCTTAGATGTACGCGATCGCTCTGGCATTATCCAAATTGTTAGCGACCCCCAACGCACACCAGAATCCTATTCCCAAGCTGACGCCCTCCGTAACGAATACGTAGTAAAAATTACTGGTAATGTTACAAGACGCCCCGAAGAATCCCTGAATCCCCGTCTACCTACAGGGGAAGTAGAAATCTACGCGCAGAAGATTCAACTACTTAACCCTGTTCGCAAGCAATTACCTTTCCAAGTTTCCACCGCTGAAACAGATCCGGTACGGGAAGAATTGCGCCTCAAATATCGCTATTTGGACTTACGCCGGGAACGGATGGCACGTAACCTGCAATTACGTCACCAAGTGGTTAAAGCCATGCGTCGCTTCCTAGAAGACGAAGCGGGATTTATTGAAGTAGAAACTCCCATCCTTACCCGTTCTACTCCCGAAGGGGCACGAGATTATATTTTACCCAGTCGCGCCAATCCTGGGGAATGGTTTGCTCTCCCCCAATCACCCCAGTTATTTAAACAATTGTTGATGGTATCTAGTGTTGACAGATACTACCAAATTGCCCGTTGTTTCCGGGATGAAGATTTACGTGCCGACAGACAACCAGAATTTACCCAATTGGACATGGAAATGAGTTTTATGTCCCTAGAGGAGATTCTAGACCTAAATGAGCAATTAGTTTGTTATATCTTCAAAACCGTGAAAGGGATTGACTTACCCCGTCCCTTTCCCCGTCTTACCTACGCCGAAGCAATGAAACGCTACGGTAGTGATAAACCCGATACACGTTATGGTTTAGAACTAGTTGATGTTTCGGATGTAGTTAAAGACTGCGGTTTCAAAGTCTTTCGGGAAGCCGTTTCCCACGGTGGTATAGTGAAAATTCTCCCCATCCCTGGCGGTAACGATGTAATTTCTAATGTCCGTATTAAACCCGGTGGCGACATTTTCAAAGAAGCTGCGGAAGCTGGTGCGAAGGGATTAGCATATATTCGTGTCCGGGAAGACGGTGAAATTGACACCATTGGTGCAATTAAAGATAATTTGAGTACTGAGGCAAAACAGGAAATTCTCAGCCGTACAGGGGCAAAAACAGGGGATTTATTATTATTTGGTGCGGGTGATGCTGCAACGGTGAATAAAACCTTAGACAGGCTGCGTCAAGTCATGGCTAAGGAGTTTAATTTAATCGAACCAGATAAAATTCACCTGCTGTGGATTACCGATTTCCCCATGTTTGAATGGAACGGTGACGAAAAGCGTTTAGAAGCATTACACCATCCATTTACCGCACCCCACCCCGATGATTTAGAAGACTTAAAAACTGCCCGCGCTCAAGCTTATGATTTAGTATTTAATGGATTTGAAGTTGGGGGTGGTAGTCTGCGGATTTATCAACGGGATATTCAACAACAGGTATTTGATGCCATTGGACTTTCCCCAGAAGAAGCACACAATAAATTCGGCTTTCTCATGGAAGCATTTGAATACGGTACACCCCCCCATGGTGGTATTGCCTATGGCTTAGATAGATTGGTAATGTTGCTGGCTGGGGAAGAATCCATTCGAGATGTAATTGCCTTTCCCAAGACACAACAAGCACGTTGTTTGTTGACAGATGCACCTTCTGGGGTAGATGTCAAGCAGTTGAAAGAGTTACATGTTGCTTCGACATTTAAACCGAAATCTTAGCTTTCTTTTGCGGGAAGCCTCACGTCTTACCCGCAAGGGAAGTGTGAGATGAGAGCCGAGGCAAGGTTTATAGGGCAATTTTTGAGTTAGAATAAACATAGTAGGGATATTAATTTAAGAGCTAACCGCCACCTACTATTTGAAAAAAGAACTATGCAAGTCAAGTTCCGGTGCCCAGGGGCATCCCGTATCGTTAATAAAGCTCACCCTTATATCCTATGCAATGGCAGGAGTTGGTGAGAAGCCAACACTGTAATCTCTGATTCAGTGTGGGAGTATGTCACTAAGGTAAAAAGTAGGGGCACGGTATCAAAAAGCTTTCGTGACAAAGAAAACTTACTGATACCGTGTTCCAACATTGGGATATGTTTACAAATTGGCGTGATGACCCCTATCAGAGGGTGCAAAAAGACGTGTTACTAAATGCATAAAGGTGTCGGTTTCTCCATCTCCCAAAGCGTCGATATTACCACCATAAAGGTCATTATCAGTAGATGGACAAGTTTTTGTGCATAGGCGATCACCAACTTAAAGTTGACTTCTAGGCACAATCTGTATCAGTACTAATGTTCTAAAAAACTCTCCTTAAGTTAGGACTTACGCAAGCGTCACAAAATTATGGCAACTGGCACACATACTTCAATTTGAAATAAAACTCTATGTTCTTTGATTTATAGGCATTATAGATAAATCACTACTATGTGACAGTTTTAGGGTAAATGTGCCAGTTGCGTAAGTCCTGTAAGTATAAGTATTACTTATAAAAGTAGTTTGGTCTCATTTGAGTTATAGTAGGAACTGGATATTTAGGGGATAAAACTGTTATACGAGCGAGAATATTTTCTACTTATATTTAGTCAAAAACAATTGACTGATTCGATGTAATTTTTTCTAATAAATATCATAATTTGAGTCTATTTTGACAAAAGTTGTCCCTTGCGCGCGCCAGTATTATTCGGTCTTCGGTCGGAACCAATGAGTTTTTTTGAAATAGGCGCTCGCTATATAATAATTCTCAAAATGAAAAATAAAAGACTTTTGTTAGCGTTTAAACTATTAACTAACCGTCAGAAATATAGATTATTTCTCTCACTTCATAAATTCGATTTACTGCGTTAGATAAAAATGATAATATTTGTTTTAGAGTGAATCTGTTTTGATAGACTAAAGAACCACCTCGTCTAGGTTTAGATATTTTAGACCATAAAATATAAATCAAAAGATTAACTATTAAAAATGAAATTCTCACATATAATAATCTAATTATTGGATTTTTAGTAGTAGTTCTAATTCGACAAACATTCTTGAGGTGATAACTAGTTTCAATCCCAAAACGTTGTCGATAATCTTGATAAATGTAATTTAAAGCAATTGTCACTTTATAAACTACATAAGCCAAATATTCAATTCCATATTTTCCCCGTTTACCTTTTTGATATTTACAAACAATCCATAAATCACTCATTTACTTCATTATCCTTACCTAAGTTCATAGTATGAGTTGTTTTATAGCTTTTGCCACCTTGAAGATACTGTTTAATTCCTCCAGCTTTACCATTTCTAATCGCTGGCATTATAAAAAGTATATTTAAAGCTTTTAAGCAGCGTATTACTGAACCTGCTGCTGAAAACCCAATTCAATTTTCTGTAAATACAGACGGAAGTGTAAAAATTAGCGCTGTTTCTTATTTGGCATAATTGACGTAGTTAACATAATATAGGATTACTATTTGATTTTTGTTGGCGTAGCCTGCGCTTGCGCTTAAAAATCTCAGTACACTTTCTGTTCCCTGTTAAGAGTTCCCCGTTCCCTACCATCACGAGTAATTTTACAAATCAAACCGGATTCCTATAGAAGGATAAAAATGGCTAAAGCTACCCCAGAAGGAACCAATCCAACAGAACCAGACAGTCCTGGTGGTGCGAGTGAAGTATATGTTAAAAAATATGTACTTTGGCAAGTTATAGATAGCGGACATCAATTTACAGCACCAATCGATAAATACAAAGATGTTGCCGATGAATTGGGATTAAAAAACGTAGAGACTGACTACGAAACTAGAAAAACAGGGAGAAAATTAAAGCAAGGCACAGGTTTTGTTTATTTATCTGTTGGGCTTCAAACTGGCAAAAATTTAAAATTAGTTTGTGCAATCAACAAAATTAGTTCTGCTTTAACTGGTTTGGTTGGAAAGAACGTTTACAATGCCAAAATTAAACGGGCTTATATTCCAAAACGCCGTGTTCTTATCTAATGATTGATTTTGATTTACGCAATTGGGATTTAGCAGTAAGAAGAACATACAGTGCTAAAAGAATTAGTTCCGGTCGATGGGAGCCTATTCCACCTCAAACTGTTTTTATTTCTAAACCACTTTGTGTAATTAAAATACAAAATAGATATGCTCCTGCTACTTGGCGGTATGTAAGTACTGCCACAATATTTATTTAAGGAATCAAGCTGTTTTCTGAAAAAATTTACTTAAATGAACCAGTATGTATAGATATTGATAAAAGTAGCAGTAGTTATCAATTAAATTTTTGGTTTCCTTGGTGGCACAGAGAGATAAATTTACAAATTTGGCAGAATGATAATTCTGATAATTGCGAGACTTGCAAGACTTTAGACAGAATCGAAAACAAAATAGACAACATTTTTGATTACTCAATTTAACGATGTGGAAAACGTTAGGGTTGTATACGCTTATTAATAAGTGGCGTTTTGTTCAACCGACAAATAGCGAAATTTTTAGAATATCTCATTTTCTTGATGGTGGTATTATATCAAAGCCACGGGCAACTATTGCCACAGGTTTTATTGATGAAAACTCCAAAGTAAATACGTTTGAACCTAGTTATTTCTCACCCAGAGAAGATTTTCAAATATTTGAACTTGCTTTCCCCGCAGGTTTACCGACTCATTCTTTGGGTTTTATTCCCATAGACGATAATCCTGGAAATTGGGTAGTAAAAGTTGAAGGCTTTCATCCTAATTCTGTTGAAGATGATTTTGCTAATTACTTGTTAGCTCGATTTGGTATTACAAGTTCTTTGTTTACAAATATGGCAAAACACAATTTAATTACCGTATCAAGTTATATAGAGCTTAAACCAGGTTTTAATGCTCAACTTTTAGTACCGTACCAGCCAATCCTAACAGGGCTTATTTACGTATTCGCGCTGGGGGTTCTCCGGTTTATGTTTGGGCTGATAAGTTTAATTAAGATGGTCAGCCATTACTTCTTTTGTCAGAAATTGATAAAGGTAAAACTATTCCTTTACCTGTGGTTGATAACCGCATTTACAAGGGTGCAATTTACGCTCAAGTCACAAAAAAAGTAAATGTTGATTGGACAGAATATTCATATCCACAAATTTCTCAATAAATACTATGAGCGTTAATGATTTAATTGCTCTATGTCCCTTGCTTTTAAGTATTGGAGGTAACGCAATTGCAATTGTTCTTTGGTACGTTAATTCTGAAAAACGAAAATATGGACTAGAAAGAGATTTCCTTCATCTTAAGCGAAACTACGAACAAATTAATAGCAATTTGCTGGCAATTCTTTATGAATTAGACAACAGATTTGACCGGGTAAAAAGAGACATTTTAGAGGTCAAATCAAATTTAAGTTTATCTACAAAACGCAAAAATGAAGAATATTAACATTCACTCTGTTGTAATTTTACTTATGGTGCTGGGTAGCTTTGGAGATTTAGCTAAGGTAGGGGTGGGTGGCTACCTTGGGAGGTTGTTACCGGAATTGGTTGAATAGATTCTGTGGGGATTCAGAGTACCGATCTGATCACGACTAAAGAAATATCAAAAATATTACAAGGAGTGAATATTAGCTAGATGCAAGGAAATTTACAAGAAATTGACATTTGCAGCATTCTGCAATTAATTGAGTTAGGGCAGAGAACTGGCGTACTATTGGTAGAGGCATATAGTTATGGTGTTCCCCAACGACTGGGTATTTGCTCTCAAGGTAACTACAGGCACAAATCTTGGTATATTTTTTTTGATAATGGCTACATAACCTACGCTAGTGATGGGGACAGCAGCTTATCTCGACTGAGTGATTACTTACGTCGTTATCGCATCCAGGTCAACCAAGAAGAAATACAACTAAAGGATTTAGCATCTTTAAATGTACCAGAGTATAGCTATTTATGGAGTTTGTTGGAGGAAAATCTTCTCAATCCAACCCAAGCGGGTCATATCATCCACTGCTTGGTATATGAGACTCTATTTGACTTACTTATTTTAACTCAAGGTCAGTTTATTTTTACTCTAGATTCGCCACTGGAACCACAATTAACTCATTTAAATGTGACTGCCATTATTAGCAAAGTTACCCGTCAGGTGCAACAGTGGAAACAACTATATTCTTACATTCAATCTCCCGAACAATGCCCAGTACTGGCTGATATAGCTCAATTAAAGGTTGCATTACCAGCAGTAACAATGAATAAGCTACAGCAGTCCGCAGATGGGAAAACTTCCCTGCGTCAATTGGCTCGTTATCTCAACAGTGATATTTTAACAGTTGCTCAAGCTATATATCCATACGTGGAAGAAGGTCTAGTAAAAATAGCGTCTTCAAGTGTTGATAAAGTATGTAATTTTTCGGAGAAGAGCAATTTGGGTAAAAAACCCAGAGGGCGGATAGTATGTATTGATAATCACATTAGTATTGGCGAAACAGTCAAGTCAATTTTGGCACCACAAGGCTATGAAGCGATCGCCCTCAACAATCCCCTAGAGGCACTGTCTTTAGTGTTTGAACTCCAACCAGACTTAATTTTATGCGACATTGCCATGACAAAATTAAACGGTTACGATATTTGTGCCATGCTCCGAAATTCCACGGATTTTCGCCAGGTACCAATTGTTGTCCTTTCTGCTGAAGAAATATTTATGGATCGTCTAAGGGCAAAAATTCTGGGAGCAAACGATTATTTAATCAAACCATTTGGGCACAATGAGTTAGTAATGGTTGTAGAAAAATATCTATGTTCAAAATTATGACTTAAAGATAGAAAAGATACACAACACTTGTTGATCCGCACAAAAATGGGCTAGAAATATTATCACAGAATCAAGCAATTTCAAGGTTAGACTTATCTCTAGTCAATAAATTAATGATTAGAATAATTTTATACATTAAAAACCTGGGGGGAAATCAGCCAATGTTCCCAATAGGGAGATTGAAATCAGGAGGGAGATAGGCATCATTATGAGTACAGTTCTGATTGTAGAAGATAGTATTGCCCAACGGGAGATGATTACAGACCTCCTGATGGCGAGTGGTTTAACAGTTACCCATGCCAAAGATGGGCAAGAAGCCTTAGACGCGATTCAAAGCACTGCTCCCGATTTGGTTGTATTAGATATCGTTATGCCTCGAATGAATGGCTATGAAGTCTGTCGGAGGTTAAAGTCCGACCCTAAAACCCAAAATGTTCCAGTGGTGATGTGTTCTTCCAAAGGGGAAGAGTTTGATCGCTATTGGGGTATGAAGCAAGGTGCAGATGCTTATATAGCCAAACCGTTTCAACCAACGGAGTTGGTGGGAACAGTCAAACAATTGCTGCGAGGATAAGGATGAATAAACCGGACTTTTTAGAAGGTGCCGGACAAGATCAGTTACGTCCCGAATTGCAAGTAGAAAGTCCTGAAGGTGAGTTACATTTACGATTTTACATTCCCTCGCATCAGGAGTTTGCACTACCAGCCATTGGCATCCGGGAAGTAATTGAACTTAGTCCTGATAGAATTACCCCAATTCCTAATATTTCTCCCTTACTTTTGGGTACTCTAAATTTACGAGGTCGAGTAATTTGGGTTGCTGATTTAGGTCAGTTCCTGGGGGAAGCAACTCCATTAAATACTGATAGAGCAGAGATTCCAGTGATTGCGGTGGAGGAGCAAGACATAATAGTTGGTTTAGCAGTAGACTCTATCGGGGGTATGGATTGGCTGGATATCAAAAATCTGGTGGCACCAACTAACATACCCGATACTATGGCTCCCTTCTTGCGGGGTGAGTGGTTATTAGATGCCCAAAGCAATAGGTGTTTGCGACTGCTCGATCCGATGGCAATTTTGCGGAGTGCTAGGTGGGCAGGATAATATTGGGAGGCAGGAAATGACAGTAAGTTTAGAAAATTATCAGCAGACATACCAGCAGGCATATAAAGCCTATGTACAAGGGAATTATGAGGAGGCAGCTAATTTAGTTGACCAAGTTGTAGATATTGTACAAGATGACCCCAATATACATTTGCTACGGGGTCATGTTTACTTTGTACTGCAACAGTATGAGGTGGCAAAAGCAGAATATAAAACTGTGTTAGAGTTAAGTGATGATCAAGAAATTATCAATCTGGCTAAAAATGGTCTGGAAA
Source organism: Nostocaceae cyanobacterium (assembly GCA_030065825.1). Taxonomy (GTDB): domain Bacteria; phylum Cyanobacteriota; class Cyanobacteriia; order Cyanobacteriales; family Nostocaceae; genus JASJCY01. The sequence continues at coordinate 10,432 of JASJCY010000212.1, forward strand.
ATATCGATCAACAGCAACAGCAAGTAGAATATGCGGTTGGTGGAAGTGAGAATAGTGGTGAAATTTCTCCCATGAATTCTGACTCTAATTCCCAGGAGTTGGCAGTTGATCAACAAGAACCAAAATTAGAAATTAATAGGTCTAATTTTAGTAATAGAGCGGATGAGAATACTCTTTTGGAGTATAAACCGCCTACAGAATTTAAAGAAGAATTTAAAGAAGAAATTTCTTTGAGTAGTCCATTTGAGATGGATGAAAATAGCGGGGGATTATCAGATTCATCAGAGAATGTGGGAAAAAATCCGTTTGCCTTCTCTGAAATATCGGATGGATACGATCAGTCTGGGAATAATATGTGGGAGGAGACAATAGAATCAGATTTATCTCCTGTCTGGCAAGAAGAAAGTTCTTTTGATAGTTTGTCATTTCCAGAAAATGATGAAAGTGAAAGAAGTGAAAATAGTAAAATATCTGTCAATAATAATTTAGGTGCTGAAGAAGATACTAATGATTTGAGGCTGAGAGCAAATGATTTAGAAGTAAATCAAAAGAATATATTTACAGATGAAAAACAACAGATAGAAAACCAGTTTTTAGTAACAAATGAAAACAAGGATTTTCCAAGCAGTAATTTTGACAATGAAAACTTATTTCTGGATGAAAGTTCAAGGGATGTGGATGTATCCATAAGAAATAATTTGTCAGAAACTAGTGAAGAAAATTTTTCTGCAACAGGTTCTTTAAATAATACTTTTAATCTCGGAACAAGCGAGATTAAATCTCAGGAAGAGATTGAGGAACATCTTTGGGAGCATGAGGATAGTTTTGATTTTGAGGATTTTTCGGCATTCGGTTCGGAGGAATTGACTGCTGATGAAGATACAAACAGTATAATCAAAAAACATTCTTTCCCGAATAATAATAATATTGAGTTTCTAGATGATTTTGATGATTTTAATGACCTAGGAGACATTCCAGGATTTGATATTACAGATAGTTCTGTTGAGAGTAATTCTAATTCACCTTCTGGGCAGGAATACAATAGTGTTTCCAACACTGGTCAATTCTTAGAGAATTCTACAATTGGTGATACTGGCGATCAGGACGATGAACTATTTAGTATTACTGGTTCCCAAGATGGAGTGCCAGTATTTACCCAATCAGATATCAGCAATATAGAACCTCAAGTCAGTGTTGAACAAGGTTGGCTGGCACCGTTAGAGAATGCACCCCTGGGAAAGAAGGAATGGTTGATTGCTATTACTGTGGGTGTTGTTTCTTCGGTGGCTGTAGCGGCAGTTAGCTTTGCTGCTACTAATTTTTCTCCTCCCGAACAACGAGAATCGGTGCGCAACACAGGTTGGGCAATGGCATTAGCTGCAGGAATTGCCAGCTTTGCCACTACTGGTGTAATGGGTAGTCTTAGCGTTAGGCAAATACGTCGCACCACCAAGGATTTACAAGCTCAATTTGATTCCGTGCGTCAAGGCAATTTGAATGTCCTAGCTACGGTGTATTCTGAAGATGAATTTGGGCAGTTATCCACTGGCTTTAATGAAATGGCGCAGGTAATTTTAGCCACTACCAATGAAGCTAGACATAAGGCACAACAACAGGAAGAGGCAAATGAAAACCTGCAGAGGCAAGTAATTCGCTTGTTGGACGATGTGGAAGGTGCTGCTAGGGGAGATTTAACGGTACAAGCAGAGGTAACTGCATCGGTGCTGGGAGCGGTTGCTGACGCTTTTAACCTGACAATTCAAAACCTACGGGATATCGTCCAACAGGTAAAAGTAGCAGCCAAGGAAGTGACTAAAGGGGCAACCAATTCGGAAACTTTTGCTCGCGCTTTATCTAGCGATGCTCTCAGACAAGCAGAAGAGTTGGCTGTTACCCTGAATTCGGTACAGGTGATGACTGACTCCATTCAGCGGGTTGCTGAGGCTACAAGGGAAGCAGAAGCTGTAGCCCATGATGCTAGTAACATTGCTATTAAAGGTGGAGAAGCGGTAGAAAATACCGTAGCGGGGATTTTGGAAATTCGGGAAACCGTTGCCGAAACTACCCGAAAAGTGAAGCGATTGGCGGAATCTTCTCAAGAAATTTCTAAAATCGTGGCTTTGATTTCCCAGATTGCTTCCCGTACCAACTTGTTAGCACTTAACGCTAGTATTGAGGCAGCAAGGGCAGGAGAAGCAGGTAGGGGATTTGCCATCGTTGCTGATGAAGTCCGGCAATTGGCAGATAAATCAGCTAAATCTTTGAAAGAAATTGAACAAATTGTGATGCAAATCCAGAGCGAAACGGGTTCGGTGATGACTGCAATGGAAGAAGGCACACAACAGGTAATTAAAAGTACAAAATTGGCAGAGGAAGCCAAGGTTTCTCTAGATAACATTATTCGAGTAGCCCAGCGTATTGATATTCTTGTCCGCTCTATTACTGCGGATACTGTAAATCAAACGGATACTTCCCGCGCTGTGGCTCAGGTAATGCAATCTGTGGAACTCACAGCACAAGAAACCTCTCAAGAAGCACAGAGAGTTTCTGGAGCTCTGCAACACTTGGTTGCTGTCTCCCGTGATTTGATTTCCTCTGTGGAACGTTTCCGAGTGGAAACAAATGAATCTAGATAAAGGGTCAATAACCCACCACTAAGACTTGGTGTGTAGCGGGGGCTAAACCATACCTTTTGCGGTATAGTAACGCCAACATCCCCTACCGTACCCTTTGCGGTACAGTAACGCCAATATCCCCTACCGTACCCTTTGCGGTACAGTAACGCCAATATCCCCTACCGTACCCCTTGCGGTACAGTAACGCCAATATCCTTAATCACTAATCTTTCATCTTCATCTATCCTTGTCCTATGCAGCCGGAACAACAACAGCGCATTTTAGGTTACTTCATTGAGGAAGCAAAAGAGCAGTTAAACACCATTGAACAGGGGTTGCTGAATCTCCAGAGTACCCTGAACGACTCGGAAGCCATTAACGAAGTCTTTCGCGCTGCTCACTCCATTAAGGGGTCAGCATCAATGCTTGGTCTGAGTAGTATTCAACGCACAGCTCACCGTCTGGAAGACTGTTTTAAACTGCTCAAAGAACAGCCAGTTGAAGTTGACCAAAAGTTAGAGTCTTTATTTCTGGATGTTTTTGATATCCTAAAAGCGCTGTTGGAGCATTTGCAAGGTCCGTTTGGCTTGACAGAAGAGACGGCTAATGGTTTAATGTCAGAAGCACAACCGATGTTTGAGTCACTACAAAAACATCTGGAAGTACTGCTGGGACAAAATATTAGTGGAACAGTAACTGTAAATGATACAGGTTCGGCAAAAGTTGAGGAAGTAGCAGTATCTAAAACTAGTTACCAATTTGAACAGCTGCAAACTCAGGTGGTAAGAACACTGCGGCAAATGTTGCAACTGTTTAAGCAAACGGCAACACCTGAAACTCGGCAGAGTCTTCAGGAGTCCTGTCAGCATTTTGTTGAACTTGGGGAAGAATTAAATTTATCAAATTGGTGTAATTTGTGTCGCAAGGCAGAAAGTGCAATTGCTAATCCAGAAAATAGCTATCTGGCTTTAGCTAAAGTAATCATTACTGATATTAAACAAGCTTTGGAATTAGTTCTGGCTCATAAGGACAGGGAAATTACTATAAGTGAGCAACTAGAAGCTCTCCAAAGTTTACCAGAAATTGAATTGCTGGAATTACCTGGGGCAACTGAGGATGAGGTAGCTGTTTCCCTGGTGGAACTATCTTCTGATGATACCATAGAATTGGCAGAGGAAGTAAACCATAATAACTCCGTCATCGATTCTACAATGGAAGGGCAGCCAGTAGAGTTGCAACCCCAAGATAGTATCACCAACTTTTCTGAACTATTCGAGGAAGTTGAGAGTGATGATGGGGATGATTTACCGGCTAGCGATAGTAGTATAGATCCCAATGGACCAGAAGTAGGAACAGCTGAATTAAGTACTCTTGCCCATTTGTTTGAAGGTGAGAATACAGAATTTGATGCTGCTTGGGTACAAGAGGATATCCTAGATTTCAATAGTAGCAGCGAATCTCAAACAAATATTAGCAATAACAACAGCGAACTTGAAGATAATGATCGCGAATTGGCAGATTTTCTATCTTTTGATGAACATCCCCTTGAAAATCACCATAAAAACAACAATACTACAGAAAACTTATCTTTAATACAGCTATTTGCAGATGACTTCCCAGAAGCAGAGAATGGTAAAGACCAAAATCAACAAACTGCTGCTGGAGAATTAAGTAATATTTCTCTAGATGGCGATACAATAAATAGTTTGGAAGATGATAGTTTAAGTGCATTTGCAGATGAATATGAAAATTCCCAATTGCAGAGGGAAGATAGCGCACCAGAGTTAGAAATTTCATTAGAAGAAAATAACGAATCACCATTTGGAACTGAAGTTGAGCAAATACAACTCCAGCCATCTGCAAATAATGTTACCAGCAGTTTTGATGAGTTGTTCTCAAAGGATGAAAAAGCCTCTGAACCACAGGAGTCAAATAATATTCCAGGTAAAGATGAAGACTCAACTTGGGAAGAACTTTTTGTTCCAGATGTAGAAGATACGAGTTTCTCTCTAGAGGATGTGGATAAAGATGGTGATTTCTTTAATGATGCATCAAGTGAATATATTGAGTTAGTACTTCCGGAAGAGGATTTCCATAATTTCTGGGATCAGGAAGAAGATGATTTGTTAAAAGATTCGACATTTAGTAATGCAGGGGACGAACCCTCAGTTACTAATGAAAAAATTCCTTCTCAACAGTCTCTATCTCCAGAAACTGTGGATATGACACCAGAATTAAAGGAATCAGCATCTACTGAACTGGAAATGCATTTATTTGAAGCACTCCAGGTAGATAGAACTCCAGATAATCTCTTTGCAGAACAACAAGAAGATTTATTTGCTAGAGAAACTTCAGGTGATACCAACAAGCAGTCAAATACAGAAGGAATATTTGCTGAATCTCCACAATCCCCAACAGATTTACAAGACTTAGATAGTCAAGGAAACGTTGGTGATGTATCTCCAATAAATGCTACTGTTTTCCAAGATTTTGACTTAGAAGATTTTGCGGAGTTAGATAATTCCCAAGATACTAATAAACAATCAAATACGGAAGGAATATTTGCTGAATCTCCACAATCCCAAACAGATTTACAAGACTTAGATAGTCAAGGAAAGGTTGGTGATGTATCTCCAATAAATGCTACTGTTTTCCAAGATTTCGACTTAGAAGATTTTGCGGAGTTAGATAATTCCCAAGATACTAATAAACAATCAAATACGGAAGGAATATTTGCTGAATCTCCACAATCCCAAACAGATTTACAAGACTTAGATAGTCAAGGAAAGGTTGGTGAT
>JASJCY010000213.1 GCA_030065825.1 Nostocaceae cyanobacterium
GGTTTGTCCCATAAAATATGATGGGGTTTCCATCACACCCACCTGGGACTATAAGTCCCAGTCTAATAGTCAAAGTCATATAAATATGACTATAAAACTAGCCATCAAAACTAATGGGACAGAACACTACTCCCTTCCCGCTATTAAATTACCGAAAAATTGTAGGGGCTTGTTAAGGGACGAAACCCAGCATATCGTTGGGTTTCACGACCTTCAACCCAACCTACGTTATAGGTAATCTTTTGCCGGGAAGGGAGTAGTTTAAATGCGTAACAGCTTACTAAGCGCGAAGGGATTTTTTGCCGGGGTTGTGACCCTTACTATAGCGCTAGAGTTTTTTGAGGGGTTGTGACCCTTACTATAGCGCTAGAGTTTTTTGAGGGGTTGTGACCATTACTATAGCGCTAGAGTTTTTTGAGGGGTTGTGACCCTTACTATAGCGCTAGAGTTTTTTGAGGGGTTGTGACCCTTACTATAGCGCTAGAGTTTTTTGGAGGGGTAAAACCGTTATGTTTCCCCAACCCCTGTTACCTATTCCCTGTTAAGAGTTCCCTACCCTCAAGCTAGTAGTCGCCAGGAATGAAATGCTACGACTCCCAACCCTATCTGTACCGTTAAATCTAGAAAAGTTGATAACAAATAGCGTTTTGGGTGGATAAAGACCCGTAAAATGATCAGGACTTAGTATTTTCATTTCCCAACCCAACTACTATGCCTCGCCGCGAAGACATTAAAAAAATTCTGTTATTAGGGTCTGGTCCGATCGTGATTGGACAAGCCTGTGAATTCGACTATTCTGGGACTCAAGCCTGTAAAGCATTGCGAGAAGAAGGTTATGAAGTGGTACTGGTGAATTCCAACCCAGCCACCATTATGACCGACCCAGAAACTGCTGACCGTACCTATATTGAACCGCTAACACCGGAGTTGGTAGAAAAGGTAATCATCAAAGAAAGACCAGATGCCCTACTACCAACCATGGGGGGACAAACCGCCCTTAATATCGCCGTTGCCTTGGCGAAAAATGGGGTACTAGAAAAGTACAATGTGGAGTTAATTGGCGCCAAGTTACCCGCAATTGAGAAAGCCGAAGACAGAAAGCTGTTTAACGAGGCAATGGCAAAAATAGGAGTGAAAGTATGCCCTAGCGGTACAGCCTCATCCCTAGAAGAAGCAAAAGCGATCGCCCAAAAAATTGGTAGTTATCCCCTAATTATTCGTCCCGCTTTTACCATGGGTGGAAGTGGTGGCGGTATTACTTATAACGAAGAAGAATTTGCGGAAATGGCACAGGTGGGTATTGATGCCTCACCAGTATCCCAAATTCTCATTGACCAATCTTTATTAGGTTGGAAAGAATACGAACTAGAAGTAATGCGGGATTTGGCAGATAACGTGGTGATTATCTGTTCCATTGAAAACCTCGACCCCATGGGTATCCATACCGGAGATTCCATTACCGTTGCCCCTGCCCAAACCCTGACTGATAAAGAATATCAACGACTGCGGGACATGGCAATTAAAATCATCCGCGAGATTGGGGTAGAAACTGGCGGTTCTAATATTCAATTCTCCGTAAATCCCGTAAATGGAGAAGTTGTGGTAATTGAGATGAATCCCCGGGTTTCCCGGAGTTCTGCTTTAGCATCGAAAGCTACCGGGTTCCCCATCGCCAAAATGGCGGCAAAACTAGCAGTTGGTTACACCTTGGATGAAATCAAGAATGACATCACCAAGAAAACCCCAGCTTCCTTTGAACCAACTATAGATTATGTAGTTACCAAAATTCCTCGATTTGCCTTTGAAAAATTCCCCGGTTCCGAACCCGTACTAACTACCCAAATGAAGTCCGTCGGGGAAGCCATGGCGATTGGACGCACATTTAACGAATCCTTCCAAAAAGCCCTACGTTCCCTAGAAACCGGACGGGGTGGTTGGGGATGCGATGGAAAAGAAAAACTCCCCAGTGGCGAACAAATTCGTGCCCAACTGCGAACACCAAACCCTGAACGGATTTTTGCCCTGCGTCACGCCATGAAGTCGGGGATGAGTATTGAGGAAATCTATGAACTCACAGGAGTTGACCCCTGGTTCCTCGATAAAATGCAGCAACTCCTGGAAGTAGAGAAATTCCTCAAACGCAAGCCATTGAGGGAATTAACAAAAGAGGAAATGTATGCAGTTAAGAGAGAGGGATTTAGCGATCGCCAAATTGCCTATGCTACCAAAACCACAGAAGATCAAGTGCGGGGATATCGCCAGGAATTAGGGGTAATTCCGGTTTACAAAACCGTAGATACCTGTGCCGCAGAATTTGAGGCATTTACTCCCTACCACTACTCTACCTACGAAGAAGAAACCGAGATTGTACCCACACAAAAGCCCAAAGTGATGATTTTGGGTGGAGGTCCCAACCGCATCGGACAGGGAATAGAGTTTGACTACTGTTGTTGTCATGCTGCCTATGCTTTGAAGGGGGCAGGCTATGAGACCATAATGGTTAATTCTAACCCAGAGACAGTATCTACAGATTATGATACGAGCGATCGCCTCTACTTTGAACCCCTGACCAAAGAAGATGTCCTGAATATTATCGAAGCGGAAAAACCCGTGGGGATAATTATCCAATTTGGCGGACAAACACCTTTAAAGTTAGCGGTTCCCTTACAGAAATACTTAAACAGCCAAGCAGCACAAACAGCAGGAATTAACACCCAAATTTGGGGTACTTCCCCCGATTCTATCGACACTGCGGAAGACCGGGAAAGATTTGAGAAGATTCTCGAAGAATTAAATATTGCCCAGCCACCCAATGGTATTGCCAGAACATACGACGATGCCCTAATTGTGGCAAAACGCATCGGTTATCCCGTGGTAGTACGTCCTAGTTATGTGTTGGGAGGAAGGGCAATGGAGATCGTCTACTCCGACACCGAATTAGAACGTTATATGACCTTTGCGGTGCAGGTAGAACCCGAACATCCCATACTCATTGACAAATTCCTAGAAAACGCCATCGAAGTTGACGTAGATGCGATCGCCGATCACAGCGGCAGAGTAGTAATTGGTGGCATCATGGAACACATAGAACAAGCGGGAATTCACTCAGGAGATTCTGCTTGTTCCCTACCTTCCATTTCCTTGCCTCCAGCGGTGTTAAATCAAATTCGTACCGCCACCGTCAAACTTGCCCAGGCACTGAATGTCATCGGTTTAATGAACATTCAATTTGCGGTAGTGGGAACCCAAACCTATGCTCCCCAAGTCTATATTTTAGAAGCCAATCCCCGTGCTTCCCGCACCGTCCCCTTTGTTTCTAAAGCTACAGGAGTACCCTTAGCAAAACTTGCTTCCTTAATTATGTCCGGTAAAACCTTAGAAGAGTTGGACTTTACCCAAGAAGTAATTCCCTCCCACATCGCCGTCAAAGAAGCCGTACTGCCCTTTAATAAATTTCCAGGTACTGATACTATATTAGGACCAGAAATGCGTTCCACGGGCGAAGTAATGGGCATAGACAGCGACTTTGGACGCGCCTTTGCCAAAGCAGAAATGGGTGCAGGAGAACGTTTGCCCTTAAATGGTACTTTATTTGTCTCCATGAATGACCGCAACAAAGAAGCCGCTGTAGACGTGGTCAAGGAATTTCTGGATTTAGGCTTCTCAGTCATGGCGACAGACGGAACCCGCAAAGTTCTCCAAGAACATGGATTAAATGTAGACTTAGTACTCAAACTCCATGAAGGTCGTCCCCACGTCTTAGATGCCATCAAAAACCGCAAAATTCAACTAATTATCAATACCCCTTCCGGAGAAGAAGCCCAAACAGACGCCCGATTAATCCGTCGTACCGCCTTAATCTACAAAATTCCCATCATCACCACGATTGCTGGTGCCAAAGCTACCGTCGCCGCCATCCGTTCCATACAAACCACCACTTTGGATGTCAGAGTCATCCAAGATTACTGTATGCTCAATTAACCAAGTAGGGGCGCAATGCTTGCGCCCAAAAGTTTGTAGGGGGCAAAGCTTGCGTCCAAAAGTTTGTAGGGGGGCAAAGCTTGCGTCCAAAAGTTTGTAGGGGGCAAAGCTTGCGCCCAAAAGTTTGTAGGGGGCAAAGCTTGCGTCCAAAAGTTTGTAGGGGGGCAAAGCTTGCGTCCAAAAGGTTGTAGGGGGCAAAGCTTGCGCCCAAAAGTTTGTAGGGGGCAAAGCTTGCGTCCAAAAGTTTGTAGGGGGGCAAAGCTTGCGTCCAAAAGTTTGGTTATTATTCTTCCCCATCTTTCGGGCGGGGAAACCCCGCCCCTACTCCCCATTATCTATCAAAAGATAATTGTGGTTATCATTGAGTTATGTTAATAAATCTAATAATTTTGTAACAATTGAGATGGAACAATAGATATTTGCAAATTGTGAATTGCTTATAAATCAATGTAAAAGTAGTGAAATCAAGACAAAGGTACTAGTCAAGACCTTCTCATAAATGTTACAATTATTAAAATTTCGTCGATAAAATAATGTTTAACTTACTACCGAATCTCTAACCGTAGATACTTGCGAACAGGGGGGGAAATCGTAAAAGATAGACAATTAAAAATTGAATTTAATTACCATTACCAGCCTAATTCCTCGGGCGTTTAAGTTGCAATGCACAGCATGGGTTGCCAGTGTAACTGGATAGTACCCAACAGAAACATCATCTAATAAGTGAAAGACCCTACCGTACAACCTATTATCACACACTAGCGCCATGAAGACCGCCCAGACACCCACAGACCTCGTGCGGACTTACCTGCGTGAGATTGGTCGCGTGCCACTCTTAACCCACGAGGAAGAAATTCGTTATGGTAAACAAGTACAGCGTGCCAATGCCTTGCAGCAGGTGAGAGAGTCTGTTGCTAGGCAACTAGGTCATCAACCAACTCATGAAGAATGGGCAGTTGCAGCAAAATTAGAACCAGATGAGTTAACAGATGCGATCGCCAAAGGTGAAGTAGCCAAGCGCAGGATGGTAGAAGCCAATTTGCGGCTGGTGGTGTCCGTTGCCAAAAAATACATTAAGCGTAACGTCGATTTACTAGACTTAATTCAAGAAGGTAGTATTGGTATGCAGCGGGGTGTAGAAAAATTTGACCCCAGCAAAGGCTATCGCTTTTCGACCTATGCTTATTGGTGGATACGTCAAGCAATTACCAGAGCGATCGCCGAAAAAGGTCGGGCGATTCGGCTACCAATTCATATTACCGAAAAATTGAACAAAATTAAAAAAGCACAGCGTCGCCTATCGCAACAGCTGGGGCGTGCTGCTACAGTTGCTGAATTAGCCGAAGAATTGGAATTAACAACCAAACAGGTACGGGAGTATCTAGAAAAGTCCCGTGTACCCCTATCTTTGGATTTAAGGTTGGGAGATAATTATGACACTGAACTGGGGGAAATGTTAGAAGATACAGGGGCATCTCCAGAGGATTTTGTGATGCAGTCTTCCCTATCTCATCAATTAAATAATTTGATGGCGGAACTTACCCACCAGCAGCAGCAAGTTCTATCACTACGCTTTGGTTTAGTGGATGGACAGCCCATGACTTTGGCAAAAATCGGTGAACATCTGAGTATCAGTCGGGAACGAGTGAGGCAAATCGAACGGGAAGCCTTAACAAAACTGCGTAAGTCCCAACCCGGTATGAATGAATATCTAGCGAGTTAGGGACTGGGGATTGGGCATTGGGGACTGGAGTTAACTATTCTTTTCCCTTTACCTACTGCTAACCCCTTATGGATGCCGAAAGAGGATGATAACTATATCAAAGGGAAATAAGGCGAGAAAATACCCTGTTTTTGGTACGGTTACACCGACTTCCTCAACATCAGCATCTTGTTAAATTAGTTAGCAGGAACACATAACAGCAAGAACTTGATTATTTAATCAGGTGTTCCCTATTCCCTATTCCCTATTCCCTATTCCCTATTCCCTATTCCCTATTCCCTAGTTAGCTTAACTGCAATTGTGACAATCAAGGAGAAAAAAGTGAGCAAATCATCCAATAGAGTATCAGAATTTTTTAATGGTGAATCAGAAAATGGTAACTTGTTATTGCAGTATGTAAAATCTTTAAGTCCAGAAACTGTTACCCATCTTTCTAAACCCACATCTTCTGAAGTTTTTCAAGTCATGGAACAAAATATTGTGGGACTATTAGGTAACCTACCTTCAGAACAATTTGATATTACGATTACTACAAATAGAGAAAGTCTTGGTCGCCTTTTAGCATCAGCAATGATTAGTGGTTATTTCTTACGAAATGCTGAGCAAAGAATGAACTTTGAAATGGCGTTGCAAGGTGTTGAGAGCAATAACAGCAACAATCCAGAGGCAGATTAGCAGTTGAGACTTAGCTAATGGAAATTCGAGGTTATTGTTATTGGGTTCATTCTTCACCATATTTTCATCAAGAAAAATTACAAACTCCTCTGTGGGAAATTTTCGTACCTACCTTCCTAGATATTTATAAGGGGATATCGAATCCCCTTTCTATGGAAGAAAATAATATCATCAATAAATCATCAATGAGATTTCCATTTTCAATTCAACGATTTAATTTATTTAATTTATTTAATTTTAAATATAGTGTTGATCAAACATAAAAAAATATCTGTAATTTGTAATAAAATATAAACTCGGTAACTTAATTTGATGTTTACCGAGTTTTGTTATTTTATATATCAAAATTGCTGTAATTGTAATTAAAAATTACCTTTCATTATCAAATTTTTCTTCTCAACAAAGATGAATAAAACAAGTTCTCATCCACCCCATAAAATCATTGGTGTTGCTGTTATTTGGAATGAAATTGGAGAAATTTTAATAGATCGTCGTCTTCCCCAGGGAGTAATGGGTGGTTTGTGGGAATTTCCTGGGGGTAAAATTGAAGATGGTGAAACCATCCAGGAATGTATTAAACGGGAAATTCACGAAGAATTGGGAATAGATATCGAAGTTGGGAATCATCTAGTTACAATTGACCATACTTATACTCATCTCCGTGTTACCCTCACAGTACATCACTGTCGCCATCTTACGGGTATTCCCCAACCACTGGAATGTGCTGAAGTTCGGTGGGTGAGTGTAAATGAATTAGCAAAATTTACTTTTCCGGAAGCAAACATTCAAATCATCGAAGCTTTGCAAAAAAAAATCAGTAATTTTTCTATTGGAATCTAATTTTTATTAAATTATCATGGCAGCTAAAATCTCATGAATTATGCTTTAGAAATACTTCATGAATAGCTATAATGATTTTAATTAGTAACTATGTAGTTTTCCTTAACTAAGTTAATATAATAAGATAATAGGAGGTTAAATGGCTCTGCTGTAATTATTGACTCATTCTAGAAACCCGGTTTATTTAAAATAAAAAAATTGTAAAAGACGGGTAAAGTTTGGTAGGAGTGCAAGCTTCAACACAAACATAAAACCGCTCAAACCTTCTTCCTTCTTCCGCTCAAACCCTCTTCCTTCGCTTTGACAAAAAAACCGAAAATTGAATCAGTATTCAGCAGAAATTAACAATAAACTAATTTGGATAAACCGGCAATGTAAAGTGAAATAAAGCTCCCGAACTTGGAGCAGTATCTACCCAAATTTGACCGTAATGAGCCTGAATTATACGTTGACATAAACTCAAACCAATACCGTATCCTTCTTTGTTTTCATCACGTTCAAGACGGAAGAGATTTTCAAAGATGTGATCACGGTTTTCTTCCGGAATACCAGGACCAGTATCGCCAATACTAAATTGAACTTTTTGGGTAGTGCGATGCAGTCCAGCAATAGTAATAGTACCACCTGCGGGGGTGTATTTAATGGCGTTATCTAACAGATTTACTAATACTTGACGAATTCGTTCCGGATCTGCATAAACTGGAGGTAAGTCTTGGGGAATATCTTTTTCAATTTTCAGGGACTTGGTAATGTAGCGATCGCGCAATTCTTCTAGTACATTCAAGCAAAGTTCACCCAGTTGCATTTTTTGCGGTTGGATAAACAATTCCCCATCATTGTTTTGACCTGCTTGCAATAAATCGGTAATCATGCGGTTAATAATCCGCAATTGATTTTGGGATTGCTTGAATAAGCGTGTTGTCATAGCTGGTGTCAGACGTTGGAATTCACCCTTATCTTGATTGTAGTTGGAGTTAAGGGTATCCACAGCGATAGAAGCTGCTGTGAGGGGATTACGCAGGTCATGTGCCAGCATCGCAATTACCCGTTCTTTAAACTGTAGCTGTTCTTGGAGTTTTTCTGTTTCCTTTTTTAAGCGAAAAATTTCATCTGAGAGTTTAATTAATTCAGCAGAAGCAGCTACAGAACGAATAGAGGATTTTGGCGACTTACCATGACCATTTTCCTGTTGTTGTTGGGAGTTGTGTTGTAATTCTAAATATGCTTCTACAGCTACTTGCCAACGAGACCACCATGTTTTTAATTGTGTGACTATATTAGTACCAGCTAGTATCTGTTTGGGTTCAGGATGGATTTTAACTAATGCTGGTGTTGCTACTAGTTTAAAGTGTTCCGCCAAATAGGGTTGTTGCCGAACATCAATAATTTGCAACTCAAAAGTATACTCAGCCTGCAATTGTTTTAAGTAAGAGCGGATACGCTGCACGTGTTGTCGAGATTTTGGGCGTCCATCGACAAATAATAACAGTTGTAGTGGAGCCTCAGAATAAAGCTGGATATCCTGGGAAACTTGCATGTCATCTTACTTCAAAAATGATAACAGACCGACGACGCTTGAGAGCGAATCGAACTGATTGACGGTTGTCGATGGCAGGTTCTTTGTTTTTGATCAATTTAATATCTATTTTAGATTTTTCAGAATCATACACCACATAAGTTTTTAATATGCGATATATATTTTTCAGTCTTTTGCTCCCTTTTTACGTAGCTGCTGTTGCCAGCAGTGCTTTAGCCAAAGAAACTCAGTGGCAATCTTCGCCCTTGCAACGTCTTTCGTCAAGAGAGAAAGAAAACTTTTATACCAGGGCTAGTCGGCTAGTACAACAACATATTAACTTGATTGCTCGCATCGAAAGGGCAATATCCCATCCAGATGCCAATCAAGTGCGAGTGGTGCGGGGACAGTTAACTGTTTACACTAAGACGGTAGATAACTTCCTCAAACGCCATTCTCCCCAGCAAAAAGCTGGATGTACCCGAACAGCAACCGTTTCCTCTTTAAGGTCCCAATTAACCGCAAAAGAGGCGCAAATTTACTGCTCTTTGTATGCTACCAACCAGGAACTGTTAAAACTAGCTCCCACATTGGATGTACTGCTGTCTCGTCGTGGTGAACTCGGATTAGTTAGGAAACTACCCTTGGTGAGTGGAGAGATGCAATCACATCCTGTACTTTCCATTGCTTCGGTACAGCGTCCCAATTTGGGCAAGAAAGCCACTCCTTTTGCCACACAAGAGCCGAATTTACCCGTAACCACTTACCAACCTTCACCCCGACGTTATGCCTATAACGGCAGAAAATCCTTTACAGCACAGCCTGACAGTACCAGTTTACCTGCAACAACCACACTGCAAATCATCGGTAGAACAGCAAAGAAACCCCTAGCTAATTACCAGCCACCGATGCAGCCAGCAATTGTACCTCCCCAAGGGGCGATCGCCACTTTGCAAACTTCTCGACAGCTTTTAGCCAAGGCAGTGACTGCATTTCCTTCGGGAACCAAGTTTCAAGATCCCCGGGAAACAGCTGCTGCATTGGATCGCTTTGCCTACGACATCGATCCACGAGAAGCTCAAACTTACGCTAGGGTTCTGGATTTGCCGAATACAGGGATTTTTCGAGTTTTACCCCATTGGGCTTACTATCGTCCGCTGAATAAAGTTGAAAATCGCTTACAAAAAAGCGTCAGCGAACGCTATCCATTTCCTACTTTAGGAGAAAGTGTGGGAAGTTTTACTCCCAGTTTAGCACTTCAAATAGTAGATAATAAATTCCAAATATTACCTAGTGGCATAGACTACAGTTTTATGGTGAATGTGGGGGATATACCCATAGAAAAATTAGATTCTAGCCTCAAAGCAGTTTCAGGGGAAACACGGCAATTTTTCCTCAATTATCAGCCTCCCAAGCAACTGGAAGCACTACAAGTAGAACGACGTCGTTTAATCACTGGTAAGAACCAAAATTGGAATTACACTCAAGTTTTATTCGATAGTGCAAAAGCCAAATTAAACCATACTTACTTAGTGCGAACACTGCAATTTCAACTACCAGAGATAATTATGAACAATAGGTATATTTCTCGGGGAGAACGTCTTTATTTAGATAAATTATTAGAAATGCAAAGTAGCGACACAATTCTGGCATTTCGTCCCGTGCGTCGTCGTGATGATGGTACTTATACAGTTATCTGGCGAATATTAAAACAGTTACCCAATCCGCAAATTGAAGATTTGGAAAAATATGTAAAACTTAGTTCGTGAAATTTAAAATTTAGGCTCTTCAGTACCTATTATGCTAAAAATCTCTATTAAAAGCTCAAAAATCAAGCTATGCAAGGGACACATCTTTTAATTTTTCACAAAAACTAGCTTTTGAAGCATTCTGGTCATTTAAGCTTTGATTTAACAGCAAAATTTTCGTTTTAACTAATAATTTGGCATAACAAGTAAGTATTGAAGAACCAAAATTTAAAATGACCAATGACCGAAGGTCTTCGACCTTCAAGGAAGAAGGAAGAAGGAAGAAGGAAGAAGGAAGAAGGAAGAAGGAAGAAGGAAGAAGGAAGAAGGAAGAAGGAAGAAGGAAGAAGGAAGAAGGAAGAAGTG
>JASJCY010000214.1 GCA_030065825.1 Nostocaceae cyanobacterium
CACCTGGGTTGTGAAACCGGGTTTATGAACGAAAAATTGGGGTTTTAACAAGTCAATATTCGCATCGGAACCCGGTTTCTCGATGCTTGCCCTTGAATGGTGCAAGATATGACCTAACGGGGTAACCCTGCATTTAGTCATCTCCGGAGGGCTATAGCAAAACCCTACAATATACAATGGGTCAGTTGCGTAAGTCCTGTTTAATTTATTCCATTTACTTAACAACCGCGCAAACGTGTTTTGGGGTAATAAATACGCAATAAATTCTGCTCTTGTTGTTGTTGGGGGATTTTCTCTAATTTTGCTACAGATTGAATCAGTTCTAATTCAGAAATCCCAAATATCTTGATTACAGATTCCTGAGGCATAATTAATAAAGTTTTGGCAAATTCAAAGATATATGTACCAAGATTCTCAAAGTATTTATGGCGATTAATCTTGTCTTGGAGTTGATAAATTAATCCTAAACCTGCAAACTGAACGACTCGCAAAATAAAGTCCCGACGATAATTCAAAATCATCCCAAAGGTATCGAGATAAGCACTCATCAAGGCAAGTATTGAAGGTTGAACAACTTCCAAAGGTATCAGTGCCAAATTTAGAGACTCTTCTAATTCTATGGTGTAGTCTACCACCAAACTATCTAGCCACATCCCTAAATAACTTGCCAGTAAAGTTCCTAAATCAAAGGCTGGATCTCCCCAAGATGCAGCTTCCCAGTCAATTAGTCTTACCAAGCAATTATCAAGCCGTTCCCAGCGGGAATGTACTAAGATATTCTCTAATTTCAGGTCATTATGAGTTAAACAGCAAGGATGCCATTCATATGCTAATTGAGCGATCGCAGCTTCTAGGCTTTCGTAGCGTTGATAGAGAGCATAAAATTTCAACCCATCCCCGGGTATCTGACCAAAAATTTCTGGTCCTATGGAACCTATACCTTGGGCTGGATTGTAAAATTGATAGCGAAATTGTCCTTGTGGAGCTGTTGACATAAACTCCCGATATTCTCGACAATTAAAGGTAGTACGATGTAGTGTTGCTAAACTATTGCCCACAGCAGTGGCGATCGCTTCTGGGAAAGCCTCATTTTGCTGATAAAATGAAGCAAGTTCTACATATTCCTGCAAATACTGACGCACCAGAATGGAATTGTTCTGATCGAAATGCAAAACTAATGATGTGATTGCAGAAATATTTGCTAATACAGGAAAGCTATCTAGCAGTTGTTTAAACAGCCACTCATTAAAAAACTCTTGAGGTATTTCGTTGTTTTTACCATTGCCTTCCTGTTTTACAAGTAACTTGTGATTCTTTGCTGATATACTTACCAGAAAGTTAAAGTTATTGCTATTTTTTGGTAATTTCTGTGCAAAAGCAGCTCCATCTTCTGAGCTACACAGACCTGCATCTTGCAGATACTGGATAACGTTGTGAGAAGACAGTGAAAGTAACATGTGTGATTTCCTATAATTAATAAGATGGCTTGAAAAATCAGCTATCTCAGCATTTTTGTGGACAATACTCTGTATTTAGTGGATAGCAACTACTGTACGAATATTAATCTGAATTTTTCTATTCTATTAATATCCGATTTTTTGCTACAATACTTGCCAAAGTGGCAATTGAACCTTGATTCTTACTTTAAATTTTACATCTATACAGGGTTAAATCTTTACAAAATTGAGAATTTTTACTGACATTGCCATTGTCTATTTCTTGATTTGTGGTTGCAAAACTATTATTAAGGCTCTATTTTTACTATTTACCAATAACCATAAATTACAATGAATATTGTTTGATGTCCGGATAAAATCAATTCATTTTTTATCTTACTACTTTATCTGTACATAATATCTCGTATATCAGTTTTCTCCTGTTGAAATTACTTGGTATCATGGTGAAACAATCAATGACTATTATTGAAACAATCTTCGTAACTTACCATTAAATTTATCAATTTATGTACTGTCTGCTGAAAAATATATTTTTGTACTTTTTGCCACCTTTTAATTATCAATTCAGAAAGTTTTATTATTAGGACTTACGCAACTGGGATATTGATAGTGTTTGTAGTAAGGGTTTTAACCCGGATTTTGAGTAGAGATGTAGCAATGCTACGTCTGTACTACTCACTACGAACCAAAAGTTTATTTTTGAATGTGACACGTGGCTTTAGTCCTGATTATTTTGGGGAAATTGTTACTAGGGAACAATCTTATAGATTTTGCGACATGAATAACATTTATTTTTTTTAATTTACAAAACTGCTTACTTACAAATATGATTTGGTGCTTAAGAGTCATCTAAGTGGGAAACGGGTAACTTTGAATAAATAGTAGCCGAAACCCTTGTAAAATCCATATTTTTGCTCCATGAGTGTTTGTTTCATTCTTATCAAGGGGTTTTAATAATTTTGACTTTGGTATTTTCATGCATCCTGGTATACCCAGTTAATGATGTCTACTTAGTTATTTTTTACTAATATCTCAATGATGACCAATTGCACAACCAGGTTTCACCCCCTATCTTAATTTTCTAGAAAAATGCTGGAATGGGTAACTATAAGAAGGAATTTCTCCCTCTTCTCCCTCATCCCCCAGATAGAAATCCGCATATTTTTGCAAACAAAGATGCTAAGTTAAACACTTACACAGCAGCAAATATACTAATAGGATTTTCCAAGTAAATTTGCCGTTAATTTCCACGAATACCGGCAAAAATGAATAATAAACTCATAATACTATCAGTCAGCAGTGACTTTTTATTTCTATCTTGTTAGTAGCCAATTATGCCATTAATCATTGATAATATACCGTAAGCTATGGCAAAAATCACACCCAGATCCATTGTTAAAACCTGTGTCGATTTTGATTTTGCTGCCAGTATCGACAGACAATTTACCATAGTCGTTTAATTACATCATCTAGTAAATTGATGAGCGATCAAGCCATGTCTTCAGCAAGTAGTTCACCTTACACTAAGGTACAATTCCTGCAACGGCAAGCAGCTTCCCTGTTAGTTTACCAATCGGTGCTGCAAGGGGAAGTGGGTAAAACCTTTATTGAATTGTTACAAGCTATACGCTACAGTGATGCCGATGGTAGGGATTGTCTGCAAGCATATGGCAATTATTTTCAATCCTTGGCAGCAAAACAACAAAACTGGGAGGAATATCTCATCACTCAAATTCTCCGGGATGAGAATCCTTTTTCTAAGCTAGCTCAACAAACAGACTTTATGGATTTATCTCCAGCTTTGATTGCAGCTTGTGAACATGATTTGCAAGTGCTACAAAATCTTTATGAATGTAGTAGTGCAGTTTTAAGTGAGTGGGTGCAAGCAGTAGCTCATCTACCTATTTCACCGGTAGTATGGTATCAAGAAGTGGATGGGGTAAGCAAGGGTCACGAATTGCCCTTGATGGAGAAATTACAACAGTTAGAAAATTGGGCTGATGCTGTAGAAGATTTAGCAGCTTATTATCGAGAATTTGGCACGGGTTTATTTGCAAAATATCAGGCTTTACGCTGGCAAAAGGGGAAATTTATCGGCATTCAATATCCTGATGCAGTGAAATTAAGTGAACTTGTGGGTTACGAATCCCAGCGAGACAGTCTCCTGAAAAATACAGAATTTTTATTATCGGGACAAGTTGCACTCCATGTATTACTTTATGGTAGTCGTGGTTCGGGGAAATCTTCTTTAGTAAAAGCCCTATTAAACGAATATGGAAAGAGGAATCTACGGTTGTTAGAAGTGGCAAAATCAGACTTAAAAGATTTACCAGAAATTGTCGAACAGTTGCGCTTTGTGCCGCAGAAATTTATTATCTTTGTCGATGACCTTTCCTTTGAAGAAGATGATGATGCTTTTAAAGCCCTCAAAGTAGTATTAGAAGGTAATTTAACATCACGTCCAGCTAATGTTGTGGTGTATGCTACCTCTAATCGTCGTCACTTAGTTAGGGAATTTTTTGCTGAACGACCTTCTCCTAAGGATAAAGACGAAATTCAAGCTTGGGACACTATGCAGGAGAAACTTTCCTTTAGCGATCGCTTTGGTTTAACTTTAACCTTTGAAGGAGCAGATCAAAACATTTATTTACAAATTGTGACACATCTGGCGACAATAGCAGGAATTAATATGAATCAGGAGGATTTGCAATTTCAAGCTTTACAATGGGCAACTCGTCACAATGGTCGTTCTGGGAGAACAGCAAGGCAATTTATTGATTTTTTGAAAGCGGAGTTAATGATTTTTGGTTGTCAAAGTTCTGAAGATAATACTTAGTTAATTAATATTTTTTGCAATGTTTACTACAGAATTTCCAAATGTTCTATAAAATAAACATAATCATGGATGCGTGACTTACTCTTCGAGAGGTTCCGCTTACCCTGCGGGAACGACTACGTCGAACGCGTCTATGACTTCTGATTTTTGAATGGGTGACTATGCGAGGAGGAAATGACATTAAAAGCTAATTATTCTGATAATTTTACTAGGCTCAAAACAAGCAATATGCAATCAGCAATGGTAAGCAATCGATTTATCCTCGGTATAGTCGCGCTAGGTGTAAGTTTTGGTCTTAGCCTTGTTCTTACCTGGGAATTTATTACAGCTTTAATTACAGGTTTCATTACGATATTTTTTACTTATGCCGCACTTTATATAGATAAGCGCCAAAGAAATTATGAAATGATGATGCGGCGAGATTTTCTTTACAGGAGGATACAAGAGTTAGAAGAATTAAAATTACGGGTAGTTGCAGAATTAAATCAACTTGAATCTTATCTGTCTGCATCCCATAAAGAGGCAAATAAAATCCAAAATCAAATATTAGAATATCGTCACCAAAGAGATAGTTTAAACCGAGAGTTAAGTAATTTTATTATCCAAAAAAAACAGGTAGAATCACAAATTAGCTACCTGCAAACTGAAGTTGATAACCTAGAAGCAACTAAAAAAGAATTGAATAATACCTGTGGGGCTATTAATGCAGAACAGCGTCGTTTAGAATTAAACTTTAATCTCTCCAAAGCAGAAATTACTCAGTTACATAACCAGATAGGTGAAATACAGCAGGAAAAAGAAAATCTTGAAAGTGAATTAACACTTTTGGAAAGATTAAAGCCCCAATTAGAATCAAAGTTACATAGCTTACGCGGTGAAATTGAAAAGCGAGAAATTCAACATCAACAGCACAATGAAGTTCTGGAATCAAAGAGTATTGAAACAGAACGTCTAGAATCTAGATTAACTTTATTACAAAAGCAAATTGTCGAGCAAAGAACAGAATTAAATAATTTACAAGAGCAAGTCTTATTATTACAAACTGAACGAGATCAGCTACAAAATCAAGTTTGGGAATTACTGCCGCAAGTTGACAGTTATTCCCATGAAAATTTACCAGAAGAAATACATGAAGGAGATGGAGAAATGTTTCCTTTTGCGGACTTAATTGAAAGCTTAGAATTCCCAGATTTAGAAGGTAAGGAAACGGAAAATTTAACGGAAGAATGGCAGCATTTCCTCAAGCAAATACCAGAATATGAGTTACAGGTATTAAAAGTTTTATTAGAAGAAGAAAATCCTCATCCTGCCATTAAGCAAATAGCAGAATCAAGTATTAGTATGCCACAATTACTAATTGATTCCATCAATGAACTCGCTAAGAACACTATTGGCGAATTGATAATTAATACCAACTCAGAATTACCGGAAATTTATCCAGAATATATGGATGAAGTACGTCAAGTGATTGCAATCTATGACGACCTAATTGCCAAACAAGCTTCATCAAATTAAAAGTTAATTATCATCGTATAATAATTATGAGATTGGGTTGGCTATGCTAATTCCATCTACCTTTGTATTCAAAAATTAAGTGGGGTGAAGTACATGGCAAAACTCAAAATATCTAAGAAGATAACCACCGCTTTAATTAACTCTCTAGGTGCAGGAGTAGTACCCAGAGTAGGATTAGAACATATAGCGGTAGGTAGAGAACAAGAGTTAAAAAGCCTATTACAAAACCTCGATGATATTGGCGAAGGTGTATCAGCATTTCGTTTTATAATTGGTAACTATGGTTCGGGTAAAAGCTTCATGTTACAGCTATTGCGTAACCGTGGAATGCAGCAAGGTTTTGTAGTTGCGGATGCAGATTTATCTGCAAAACGTAGACTTGCAGGAACTAATAATGAAGGTTTAGCAACCTATAGAGAATTAATGAGTCGTCTGGCTACAAAAACCCGTCCTGATGGTGGTGCTTTGGTCGCAATTTTAGAAGGATGGATTAATAAAATTCAGCAAGATGTGGTCAAAGAAACTAATTTACGTCCCAATGATGAGGGTTTTGATGACCAAGTGGAAGCGAAAATTCGGGAAGTAGTTCAGTATATTGAAGACTTAGTTCATGGTTTTGATTTTGGTAGTGTAATTGTAGCTTATTGGCGTGGTTATCGCTTGGATGATGATAAATTAAAAGCTGCTGCACTACGTTGGTTGCGAGGGGAATTTAGCACTAAAACTGAGGCAAGAAATGCTTTAGGAGTGCGAGTAATTATTGATGATGATAGTTGGTATGATTATGTGAGATTAATAGCTAAATTTGTGGCAGAAATTGGCTATAAAGGACTGTTAATTATGTTAGATGAAGCTGTAAATTTATATCAGATATCCACTACAGTTACTAGGGAAAAAAATTACAATAGGCTGTTAGGAATTTTTAATGATACTATGCAATGTAATGCCGAAAATCTGGGTATTTTTATCGGTGGAACGACAAAATTTTTAGAAGACCCAAATCGCGGACTTTTTGCAGATACAGCTTGGCGTAGACGTACCAAGGAAAGCCGTTTTGTTACTCAAGCAGGTGTGCAAGAGTTTATGGGACCCGTGATGCGGTTAAACCCTCTATTAGAAGCAGAAATACTGACATTATTACAAAGATTAATGGAGATTCATTCTCTTAATTTTGGTTATGATAACTGTTTGAAAAATAACGAATTAACAGAGTTTATCCAAGAAATTGTCAACCGCTTGGGTGCAGAAGCTTTACTAACACCGGGGGAAATTATCCGGGATTTTATTAGTGTGTTGAATATACTCTATCAAAATTCCGATATTTCTTTTTCTGAACTGATTCATGGTTCGGGTTTTAAACCCACGCTTGCAGGTCAAGATACAGATATAGATGAGGATGATGTGGCGGAATTTAGTTTGTGATATTGCTTGTACTAGGTTTACTTTTGCATAATATAAAAAACATAACCATAACAATGAGAATAATTTCTATATAGTTCAATTTCGCTTTGTTCTAACTGTAAAATACTCTGTGCTTCTACATCACCTTGATATTTAGTTTGTAGTAGCGATATCCTATCTTCCAGGGGAATATAGTAATTATCCCACCATGCTGATTCTGGAAGATTAAAACTGTGGATATAGGTATATCCTAATTCTTGAATTATGGAGATATTTTCTGCAACATATTTCATATTGGGATATTCGTGATTCCAAAACTGAAGAGGTTCAGAAGGGGGATTTTTTACTAACCAAGATAGTTCTGTTACCGCTACTGTTCCTCCAGGTTTTAAAAAACTGTACCAATTTTGTAACCCTTGCTGAAAACCGATAATATAAATTGCACCTTCTGACCAAATTAAATCGAAACTTTCATGTTCAAAATCTAGAGAAAACATTGAACAGTTGTAGGTTTCGATATGACTTGATAAATTTTCTGACTCAGCACATTGCTGTAACACATCAAGATATGGTTGGTGGTTATCTATAGCAATAATATGTCCTCCTGTGATTTTTGCTAGAGTTAGGGTTTGCATTCCAGGTCCACAACCGATGTCTAAAATTTGGGGATTTTGTGGTAATTTTGGGACAAAGGAAAGCGCTTTGGCTGTGGAATCATTATTTCCCGGTGCTTCTCGGGGAAGGTTACTATGGAGTTCAAAGAAAATATCCATTTTGTATTCTGATGACTATTACTTGATGATGATTAGTATCAGTTCATATTTAGAAAAATGCAACCATAGATCACGGATGGGTACGGATGGACACGGATGGACAGGGATGGATGGGAATGGATGGGAATGGATGGGGATGGATAGGGATAAAATATGGTTTTTTATTTGAAGTTGATAGAAAATTAGGACAAGAGTCAAAAACACAGTATTATAAAACCTCATAATCTTATAATTATCTACAATTCAAAATTAAAAATACCCTACGGGAAGCGCAATGCGCTACAAAATTCAAAATCTAAAATTTAAAATCTAAAGTCTAAAATTTAAAATTTATATGGGTGATATTTTTTCTCGTCTCGCACCTTTTGTTCAAGAATATATTTATAATCACAATTGGACTGAGTTACGACCTGTACAAATAGCAGCTTGTAAAGTTATCTTTGATAGTGATGCTCATTTATTAATTGCTGCTGGTACGGCTTCTGGAAAAACTGAAGCTGCTTTTTTACCAGTTGTAACTCAATTATATGAACAGCCATCAAATACTATTGGTGCATTGTATATTGGTCCGATTAAAGCATTGATTAATGACCAATTTGAACGTCTTAATGGATTATTAAAAGAAGCGGATATATCTGTATGGCATTGGCATGGTGATGTTTCTCAGAGTCGTAAAAAACAGCTTTTAAAAAAACCTCAAGGTATTTTACAAATTACGCCGGAATCTTTAGAAAGTTTGTTAATTAATAAAAATCAAGAGTTAATAGGTTTATTTGGCGATTTACGTTTTGTTATTATCGATGAAATTCATGCTTTTATGGGTTCGGAACGGGGTTGTCAAATTCTTTGTCAATTAGAACGATTAGCAAATACAACCCAAATCCAACCCCGTCGTATTGGTTTATCAGCGACTTTGGGTGATTACTCTTTAGCGGAGGATTGGTTAAGTTCTGGAACTGAGAAGAAAGTAATTACTCCGAAAATTGAAGCTGGAAAACGTCAAGTAAAATTGGCAGTAGAATATTTTTATCTGGGTGATGACGTGGATGAGGAGGAAATATCAGACTATGAAAAATATCTTTTCAATCTTAGTAAATCCCGTAAGTGTCTGATATTCGCTAATAATAAAACTCAAACTGAAACAGTAATTGCATCTTTAAGAAAAATTGCCACAACCACAGGATTACCAGATATTTATCATGTACATCATGGCAGTATTTCTGCTAGTTTACGTCAAGCTGCGGAAATTGCAATGAGGAAACCTAATAATCCTGCTGTCACTGCTGCGACATTAACTTTAGAAGTAGGAGTAGATATTGGTCAATTAGAACGTGTTATTCAATTAGAATCACCCCCTTCTGTAGCTAGTTTTTTACAACGTTTAGGACGCACGGGAAGAAGGGGAAAAACTGCTGATATGCGCTTTGTGTGTGCTGAAAATGAAGTATCCCCAGATGCACCGTTACCAGAACAAATTCCTTGGCAGCTTTTGCAGTGTATTGCCATTATTCAACTGTATTTAGAATCACGCTGGATTGAACCAATAAAACCTCTAAAATATCCTTTAAGTCTGCTGTATCACCAAACTATGAGTATTATCTCAGCCCAAGGTGAAATTTCTCCCGCGATGCTTGCTAAACAGATTTTAGGTCTATCTACTTTTTCAGCTATTTCTCAAGAAGACTTCAAAGTATTACTACGCTATTTAATTGATATTAATCATATTCAAAAAACTGAGTTAGGTAAGTTGATTATTGGTTTAACTGGTGAAAAGATTGTCAATAAATTTCAGTTTTATGCCGTATTTCCAGAAATACAAGAATATCAGGTAAAACAAGGGTCAATACATATTGGTAGTATCGTCATACCTCTACCTGTAGGACATCAATTTGCTTTAGCAGGTAAAACTTGGGAAGTCGTAGAAATAAACTTGAAAAAAAAGATTATTTTAGTTAAGCAGGTTGGAGGTAAAGCAAGTATTTTTTGGCGTGGTGGTAGTGGGAATATTCATACCAAGATTTTGCAACGAATGCAGCAAGTTTTAATTGAGAATATAGAATATCCTTATTTACAAAAAAATGCTTTGAACCGCTTGCACAAAGTTCGTCAACTGACAAAAAATGTAGGACTAGATAAGCATAATATTGTGCAAGTTTCCCCAAATCAATGCTGTCTTTTCCCTTGGATGGGTACCGTTGCTTTTCGTACTTTGGAAAGACTGCTTAATTATTGGTGTCGTGAATCATTAGAAATTACCAATATTCGCGGTGTCAATCCCTATTATTTAACCATTAAATTAGGAAAAGAGAAAATCAAAGAACTTTATCCAGAAATCATCTCTCTGTGTCAACAAAGAATTACCGCAGAAGACTTATTAACTGATGTAGAAGCACCGGAAATGCAAAAGTATGATAAATTTATTCCTCATTCTCTGTTGCGGAAAGCTTTTGCAAACGATTATTTGGATTTAGAAGAAATGCGTCAACAAGTATCAGATTGGTACTGACTCTAGGATTAGGAACTCGATTGTTGATGCACCGCTGAAATCCAAACCCATACAATCAAGAAAATTTGCAATGGTACGCGGAATAGTAAGTATATCGGTCCATTTACGTTACCACCAAACTCTACTGAATTTAGGGCTGCATAGACATTAGATGGAAAGACGCAAATAAGAAACAAAATCACAAGTATTCCTGTCAAACGAGAGTAATTTTTTATTAGCAAACCAACTGCAAACACCAGTTCCATTACTCCAGTTACATAGATAATCAAATACCGAAGAGGGACAAATTCAGGCAGCATTTTTACCATGCCATCATCTAAAAAAAAGTGACTAACTCCGGCGAAAAATAGCATAGCAGCAAAGGCAATTCGTCCGCATAAATAAAAGTTAATCTGCCTTTGTGTTATCAATCTAACTAAAATAGCAGCAGCAAAAGTAGCTAACAAAACTATTAAAATGACCATGTTCCCATTTTCGACGACTACCTATAGAATAATTGTCATTTGGGCACTGTGGCTACCAGCTTAATAGTTATTTTTCTGGGGACTGTTAACTTATATAAATCAATATAAAAATTAGTTCCAATTTTTCAAAATGGCTTGACATTAAAAAGTTAATAATGTTGGTTTTTGAAGAAATAGGGAGTTTCTTGGGGAGTGCTACAGTAAAAGTAATCCCGAAAATAGCCACAGTTGAAGCTGTTATATTGTCATGAGTCATTCTCCAAAACCCGAAGCGGGGGGTGGTTTACCCGTAGTTCAATATTGGCTGGAAAAGAGTTTGTCTCCCCAAGGATTAAAACTGTGGCAAACTCTCAATCATAAAAGCGCTTGTTTGTCTTGTGCCTGGGGAACAGGGGGACAACAAGGAGGCTTTGTTAACGAAGCTGGAGAATATTTACAACGCTGTGCTAAAAGTGTGGAAGCGATCGCATCAGAATTACAACCACCCCTTGCAGCTAATTTCTTTGAGCAATATAGCATTCAAGAATTACAACAACTCAACTCCCAACAGTGCGATCGCTTGGGTAGGCTAAGTTATCCTTTACTCCTGAAAGCAGGAGATTCCCATTATAAACGTATCACTTGGGAACAAGTATATCAGATTGCGGACAAAGCGTTTCGTCAACCTCCCGAAAAAGTTGCTTCCTATAGTTCCGGACGTTCTTCTAATGAAGCGGCTTATTTATTACAATTGATGATGCGAGCTTTAGGTAGTAATAATCTCGCAGATTGTTCTGATTTGTGTCATGCAGCTTCCACCGTTGGTTTAAAACAGGTGTTTGGTTCCGGCACATCAATGGTAAGTTTAGAAAGCCTCAAACACGCAGATTGTGTAGTTTTAGTCGGTTCCAATGCACCCGCAAATCATCCCCGATTAATGAATGAATTAATTAAATTGCGGGAGAGAAACGGCAAAATAATTATTATTAATCCCCAGATAGAAGTCGGTTTAGTTAAATTTGCTTCCCCAGCTTTTCCGATTAAATATTTACTCACAGGTGGTTCCGATATTTCCACTTTTTATTTACAACCAATTCCTGGAAGTGATACAGCTTTATTTGTGGGAATTCAAAAGTCTTTGATTGAACAAAATTTAATTAAACCAGATTATTTACAAGCATATACCACAGGCTGGCAAGAAGTTATCAAATATGCCCAACAAACCAGTTGGGAAACCATCACCAGCACCTGTGGAATATCCCACGAAGAAATTACCGCAGTCGCTTATACTATTGGTAAATCCGAACGAGTTGTGTTTGCTTGGGCAATGGGAATTACCCAACATCGTAACGGTGTAGATAACGTTAAAAGTATTGCCAATACTGCCTTATTAACAGGAAATGCCGGAAAATTAGGCTCAGGAACAATGCCCATCCGGGGACATTCCAACGTCCAAGGATTTGGTTCCATGGGGGTAACAATCCGCTTGCGGGAGGAAATAAAACAAGCTTTATCCCAACTATTAGGACATCCTTTAAACGATACAAAAGGTTATGATGCTCGCGCTTTAATTGATGCCGCAGAAGCTGGTAAAATTAATAGTCTATTGTGCTTGGGTGGTAATTTCTATGCAGCTAATCCCGATTTACACCAAGCACAAACAGCATTAGGTAAAATTAAGACAATTTTCTATGTAGCAACCAAACCCAATTTAGGACATTTTCACGGTTTAGCAGCAGAAAATACCCTGATTTTACCTGTATATAACCGCTTTGAAAATTCCCACAAAACCACAACAGAATCGGGGAATAACTTTGTACGTCTGAATAATGAAGGTAAAAGCCATTTACAATCAAACAACTCCGATTTAATTTCCGAAGTCGAACTAATTACAAAAATTGCCCATCGTTTACACGGTGAAACCCCAATTAACTGGCGCAAATTACAGGATACTAGTTATGTGCGTCAATTAATTGCCAAAACAATTCCTGGATATGGCAAAATCGGCGAAATTGATGCAACTCAACAAGAATTTACCATTGACGGCAGGATTTTCACAGAACCCAAATTTCCTACCCCTGACGGAAAAGCCCAATTATCAGTGACACCCTTACCGGAATTGCATATACCTCCCATCTCTGACTTCAATATTTCTCCCCCATCCCAAGGAATTGTAGTGATATTAGGCACGGGGAGAAGCTACGGACAGCATAACACCGTGGTATATCGCACTGAAGACAAATACCGGGGAATGCCTCATCGTCACTGTATTTTACTCAACCCCCAAGATATAAAAAAAGCCGGATTTGAGGAACATCAACGAGTAAAAGTAAGGGGAGACGGTGGAGAATTAGAGAATATAGAGATTATTAGCGGTGCTATTAGAGAAGGGGTAGCATTTATGTTTTATCCCGAAGCCAATGTTTTATTTAAGGCAGAAATAGATCCTCGTTGTGGTACTCCCGCTTATAAAAGAGTTCCTGTATTAGTTTATAGGTAAATGTATTAAAGCGCAGACACCCAATGCCTACCCCACAACAATTACAGCAATCTCTCGTTACAAGGTAAAACCTTGTAATGCATCTTAGGAGGCTCAGCCTTCTAAGATGGGTTTCTGGGCTGCTGGTTGGAAACGAGTTCCGAGTTCAACCCGGTTTTTCCATGCTTACCCTTGAATGGTGCAAGATATAACCTAGCCTGCATAAATGAATTTGCTTCTACGTAAGAACTAGTAAGAGAGCTTGAACTGATTTGAAGTATGAATCCGGGTGTTCGGTGACGTTGCAGTGCAACGTCACCGAACAAGGGTTTTGGAATTACACAAGGTCATTTTCATACATGGATTCAGCAAGTTCTCTGTTTCCTGTTTTCTATTGTCAAGCTGTTTATAAGTATTTATATGATGAATATTAACGTATAAAAATTAATGCGTCCCTATCAGAATATTGAAGACTAACTTTAGCGATCCGTAAAAATTGTGGATATTTGTCACCAAAACATTTAGTTTTATTAACTTTTCATGAATTGAGTTTGACAGATTAGTTACTATCACTAGCAAATATAGTAGTTTGAGTAAACCAGGAAAATTATCTCAGGCAATTAGGCAACTAAAATATCAGCTAATTTGACTAATGGTATGTAGTTTGTTCTCTAGTTTGATTATGATGTAGCACCTTGCAATTAAGACAAGCTAGAGGGCATGAAATCAAATCGTAATTACTGGTTTAATTTCTGACTCCAGTCTTAAGTGATTGTAAATTTTAAAGGTTAAATATGTGAATTTTATTAATCAAATGTTCTCAAATATAATAGGGTGTGTTAATAATGTCGCGGCTGGACGAGAAACCGTAACCATAGGGAATGGGGATGATATATTAATGATTTTTCTGTTGCCTACTAAGGGTGGCAGACTATTTTAATATTGGTAAGTAAAGCTAGCCAATTCTTACGTTTAATTCAGTCACTAATTAGGGATAAATACTGATATTCTCTATCTGCTATCGGATGATATATCAATAGAATTATTGAAGATTGTAATGCTTGCATAAACCGAACAGATAACATTTATAAAGTAATAATGAATTTAGCAAAAAAACTCTGACATTCATTATGGTAATGAGTAGAGTAATAATACGTAGTCGGCAATTCGTTATATGCAGCTTCAATGCAACCGAAGAAATTTATGCTTATTTTTGCGTAGACGAATATAAAGATGAAATAGTTCCAACTATAATTTTTCAGGAATACTTAACCCTATATCTGAATTATTTATATATAATATTAAGGAGTAAATTATGAGAGAGAATAAATTTCAACCTTCTAAAAAAGTAATAGATTTTCCTATCACTGCTTTGCCTTTAGAAGATCAGGTAAAAACGATTCTGAGATGGGCTGTTACTCGTGAAAGCAAGACAGTATGTGTAGCTAATGTGCATATGTTGATGGAAGCTCATTGGAATCCAGATTTTGCCAACGTATTAAAAAATGCAGACTTAGTTACACCAGATGGTATGCCTCTAGTTTGGATGATGAGACAAATGGGAGCACGTAACCAAAATCGTGTGGCTGGTATGGATATTTTGTTAACTTTGTGCGAAAAAGCTCAAGCACAAAATACAAGCCTATTTTTTGTTGGTTCTCAAACACAGATTCTCTCTCCCATGAGAAAAAGATTAAATAAAGAGTTCCCCAATCTGAAAATTGCAGGGATGGAACCTTTACCCTTTCGTCCTCTAACACCCACTGAAGATGAGGCTTTGATGCAAAAGATTCACGAAAGTGGTGCAGGAGTGGTTTTGGTATCTCTGGGATGTCCAAAACAAGAAAAGTGGATGGCTGAACACAAAGGTAAAATTAAAGCAGTTATGATTGGACTAGGAGGAGCTTTCCCCGTATATGCAGGCATACATAAGCGAGCGCCTCGTATAATTAGAGATATGGGTCTAGAATGGTTATATCGTTTCATTCAAGAACCACGCAGACTTTGGCATCGTTATGCTAAAACTATTCCACCTTTTATGTGGTTAGCTCTCAAACAATTACTGACACCAAGTGAAGATGTGCTGTCATCTGTCAACCCAACCCTACACCAAAGCACTGTAGAGTAAATTCAGATATTATATTGTTGCATCTATATATAATTTTTAATACTCAAAGTAAATACCGAGTTATATCAAGCTTATAGTCGGGAATCTCTGAAGAAACACAGGGAAACGGGAATAGGAAAAGGGGAATAGTGTTTCTTCCATTCATAGCGGATGGTGCGCTGCCAGTGGGGTGCTTTCAACAAACACCGAAAAACGCTATTTTTATTAAAATTTGGGATGTTCTCTTGCTCTTGTAACGCTGTCGCATTTTTATAACGTCTGTGGACTGGAAGCGACGGGGAGTATCACACGCGATACTCTAGTTGGCACAGGACGAAGCAGAAAACCAGCATCGCAAGGTGTTGGAATCCCCTCCCTCAAAGCGACTGAGCATAGCGAGGTTGCTTA
>JASJCY010000215.1 GCA_030065825.1 Nostocaceae cyanobacterium
TGGCCTCTTAGTCAGTCGGGTGGGTCAACGACCATGAATATCTTCCCATATATTCGTTATGAGTTCAAGTCTCTGCCCTTGCTCTCATCCCCCGGTTCCGAAGACTTCACCGGGGGACTTCCCGCAAGGAGTGTTAAATCCATCAAGGTATAAGGTAAAGGCACGACATAAAAAGTCATAGACGCGCTAGACACGTAGTGGCTTCTCGTAGAGTAGCGGCTTCGGTGCAGAGTAAGTAAAAAGTCAGTACAATTATTTTATACTCACTTTGATATTGCGTGGATATTGCGTGTGCTGTGCCTCGATTTGTAACTCATGACTAACAATAAAGTAATGCAGTTCCAACTTGGCGGAAAAAATTGGTGGCGTTATCCCTGGGCATACAGATTGTTGTGTAGCCTCTGTTTCGCTTGCACCTGGGGAATAGGAATGCCCTCTACCTTGGCAGCAGAAAGAATTACTATCCGTTTAGGACCATTTCAGCAGTCATTGGCGATCGCCGATTTAGAAAAGTTTGCCCAAACAGGTAAACTACCAGACAATTTGCAAGCCCTCTCACCAGTTTTAACATCACAAGTGCGAGAATTGCTGACAAAGCGGTTGCAAATCGATCCGACCATGGCAGACAAATTCTGGGATGAATTACAAAAAACTGCTGCGGGTAGAAAATTTATTTCTTCTTTGAGTGCTGCAATTCCCGGAAGTACAAAAGAAACCCTACAAGCAACGGTTTATCTGGCACTACGACAAGTGAATGGCTTAAGTGTAGTGAGTTTATTGCGCTCTTATCCCGAAGAAAATGTAACTTTAGATGCTTCGCGTTTTATATCCCTGGCAGTAGATTTTAACCCCAATCGTTTGCAAAGTCAGGCTTTGGGAGTTTTATTAGAAAGAGATTTATTTGTTAAAAACAATACAGAATTTCGGAAAAATTTTGACCCAGCAGCTAAGGGCAGAGAAACTGTTAAACAGCAAACAATTACCTTAGAAGATAGACAGCGCAAGCGAACAATTCCCGTAGACATTTATTGGAGTTCCCCTAAAAGAGAAAATCCCTTGGTGGTTCTTTCCCATGGCTTTGGTTCCAACCGCCAGTTTTTGGGTTATCTAGCCCGTCATCTTGCATCTTATGGTATCACTGTCGCTGCCATCGAACATCCCGGTAGCAATGCCATTGCAGTCAATCGAGCCTCAAGTGCAGGGGATTTAAAAAAATTGATTCCAGCTAGTGAATTTGTAGCTCGTCCCCAGGATATCAGCTTTTTGTTGGATGAGTTGGAGAAACTCAATCAACACTCAGGAAAATTTTATCAGCAATTCAATACCAATAAGGTAACTATTATTGGTCATTCCTTAGGTGGTTATACTGCTTTGGCTTTAGCTGGGGCGAAAATTGACTTGCAGGAATTACGAAAATTCTGCCGAAATAACCTTTCTTTGGGGGAATCTCCCGGAGATTGGTTACAGTGTGCGGCGGCTGAATTAAAAGATAAAAAGCTACAGTTAAAAGATAAACGTATTCAAAGTGTGATCGCTCTCAATCCTCTGATTGGTAATCTATTTGGTAAAAAGGGTTTGCACAAAGTTAAAAAGCCTGTATTAATCGTTAGTGCTACCGCAGATGCCCTTACTCCAGCATTAAAGCATCAAATCCAACCTTTTAACCAACTGCGGGGTTCCAAGTATTTGTTAACTGCTATTGGTGCAACCCACTCCAGTATTAGCGATCGCCCATATCAAGAAAATACAGCTATTAATGCCATTACCAAAGAACGACAAGGGGAAGAAACTAAACCTCTAAGACAATTAATTCAAGGTGTGAGTTTAGCATTTATCAAGCAATTAACACCACAAGCGCAAATTTACCAACCATTTCTCACTCCAGCTTACGCCCAATCTCTTTCGACAGACGAACTCCCCCTACGTCTTACTTCCGAGTTACCAACTAGCATCAAGCGGTGGCTAAATTAGTCAATAGTTAACAGTTAGGGTCTGCTGAATAACTTTAAAACTCTTATGTTGTAAGCCCCTCAGGCTATTTTTGTCGAAAAAAGTGCAACAGAATAGGGATATAAGGACTTGACACTCTCCTGCCTAAAGGCGAGGAGATTCTTGGTACTCTTCGAGAAGGCTACCCTAACGGGTTCCGCTTGCGGTACGCCTACAACGAGTCCACTTAAACTAAATCCCTTGCGGTATCTAGCCCAGAGGTGGTTCTCTCCTCAAGCGTTGACTTTCCCCCTGCGGTGGGGGTAGTTGGATTACTCCAAAAATTTGTTTTGCTTAAATTCTGTGTCGTCTAGTCCCTATAAAGATTTTACCTATTCCTAGGCAGAACTAGAACTATGGAATAGAACCCTATATCTAGCCTTCGGCAAGGCTGAGTCGCAAGCGACACGCTGCGCGAACGCCTACAATTGTCAAGGTACAGATTGCCGCTAGGCAGTTGGGTTTTTATACAGGTTGATTACCGTTCCTGTTAACGCTATTTTACCACAAAGGCAGGATCAATCCTGCCACCGGTTTACCCTACACCGAAGGCTGCGCCAACATCCCCGGTCACTAGACGCAGGGTTTTCACCCGATTTTCTTATAAAAACCTTGCGTCTCCAATGTTTTGGACTCCAAAAAATTGGAAAAAATAGGGGTTAAAGTGTTAAGAGTTCCCCGTTAAGAGTTCCCTACCCCCACCAAAGGACTTTTACAGCTAACGCTGCGCTACGCGAACAGCAAGCCCTAGTTAACAGTTATCAGTTATCAAAAATCCGTCATCAAAATGGTGATGGATTTTTGATTGGTATTGCAATTATCCATCTTCATCCAGTCTTGGAAGGGGAAACCTCGTCGGGTGCAAGCATTGCACCCCTACTCCCCAACTCCCTTACTCCCCCTCTCCCCCAACTCCCCCCTCTCCCCTCTCTCTCTTCTTTCCCCAACATCTTGCCTGTTATCGCTGCTTGTGATAAGAAGATTACACACAACACAACATTAGACTAAAAAATAAGACACAGTATAACTAAGTCCTGAAAGTAAATTTCCCCAATAGCTTAAATTTAGGAGCATACATGTTTGAGCCAATTATTGCTATAGTCCTAGTGCTGATAGGTTATGCCTTAGGATCAGCAAAACTGATTAATGAAGGAAACCAAGCCTTAGTGGAACGCTTGGGACGCAGACACCGTACACTTAAACCTGGTTTGAACTTTATTGTTCCCTTGGTGGATCAAATTGTGATGGAGGATACCACCAGGGAACAGATTTTAGACATTAAGCCCCAGAATGTAATCACCAGCGATAACATTTATCTAGAAGTGGATGCTGTTGTCTACTGGCATATTGTTGATATGGAGAAAAGCTTTTACCAAATAGATGATTTGCAAGAAGCATTGAATAATCTATCTACAACTACTCTGCGACAAACTATTGCCCAGAAAACTCTGGAGGAAACCAACAGACAACTGGATGAGATGGATGAAATCATTTTAAGAAAATTAAATCAAGCAACCCGAGATTGGGGAGTTGAAATTCTGCGGGTAGATATTCAAAGCATTACACCTCCTGAAAGCGTGCGGGATTCCATGGAAGAACAACGGGCTGCAGAAATTAAAAGCCGCGCTATGATTACAGAAGCAGAAGGGGAAAGGCAAGCTGCAATTAAGAAAGCAGAGGGAACTAAAGATTCAATGCGGATTATTGCTGAAGCCTTACGTTCTAATCCT
This sequence comes from Nostocaceae cyanobacterium, assembly GCA_030065825.1. Lineage (GTDB taxonomy): Bacteria > Cyanobacteriota > Cyanobacteriia > Cyanobacteriales > Nostocaceae > JASJCY01. The sequence goes on from JASJCY010000215.1 coordinate 3,720, forward strand.
GAAAGTCGGGAAATTCTCCGCTATCTGGTGGCTCAAGATTACGTGGACGCAAGCCAAAAACTCAGCGAGAGTACTAATGCCAAAATTATCTTTATGGATCCAGGCAAATCGAAGGAAATATATGAGCAAATGGTTGCTGATGAAGTTAGCGGTGTAGGTAATGGCAGCAGTTCCGAAAATGGTTCTTTGTGACATCCTCCTACACCAAATCAAAGATTATGGTGTAGGCTTCCTAAGAATCACTTCTTAGGGTTCCTGATAATCTGAAGCTGATTTAAAATTTAAACAGTCTGTCGGAAAATGGCATCAGCAACTAAGCAGACATCCCGCATTTGTTTAACATCATGAACTCGGAGCATATCAGCACCAGCATTAATAGCAGCACAACATGCCGCTGCGGTTCCCCAAACTCGTTTTTTAGGGTCTGGTTGATTTAAAATATGACCAATAAAACTTTTGCGGGATGGTCCAACTAAAATTGGACAATTAAGTGTTCGCAGTTCCGGCAAGCGGCGAAAAATTTCTAAATTTTGTTCGTAGTTCTTTGCAAAACCAATACCAGGATCGATGATGATTTTCCCTTGGTCAATGCCTGCATCTATTGCTACTGCAATTTGCCTTGCCAAAAAACTATAAATCTCCCTGATTAAATCCTCATAATCCGTCTGGTTTTGCATCGTTTTCGGATTTCCACGGATATGCATTAATATAATTGGTACATTTAAATCTGCAACCGTAGGCAACATTTCCAGGTCAAAACTGCCTCCAGAAATATCATTAATTATATCTGCACCCGCTTGTACAGCAGCTTTTGCCACTTCTGAGCTTGTGGTATCTACGGATATAGGTAGATTAATTTCTTGGCGCAATGCCTCTAACACTGGTATTAAACGTTGCAGTTCTTCTGCAAGGGTAATTTGTTCAGCCCCTGGTCGTGTGGATTGAGCGCCCACATCGATAATATCAGCTCCAGCAGCTAAAAGAGCCTTTGCCTGAGCTACAGCAGCAGTAATGGTGTTAAATTCGCCGCCATCACTAAAGCTATCAGGAGTGACATTCAAAACTCCCATTATATAAGTTTTCAGTCCCCAAGAGAAAGAGCGATCGCGGATAATTAGATTATTTGGGATTGACATGGATTTTTGATTTGAAACCACAGAGGCAGCTATACTTTACCCAAGTGATAACTGCTATATCTGTGGTTAATATCCACCTATTGGTAGTTGACAATACGAGCAAAACTTGCTGGTTCCAGACTAGCTCCTCCCACCAGAGCACCATCGATTTCTGGTTGTGCCATAATCTGATCAACATTATTCGGCTTAACTGAACCACCGTATTGAATTGTGACGTTAGGATTGTTGAGCTGAGTGCGAATTAAGCCGATGACGCGATTAGCTTCTATGGTTTCGCAAGTGTCACCAGTCCCAATTGCCCAAATTGGTTCGTAGGCAATGATCAAATTATTTTGATCAACACCCACTAAGTCTTTTTGCAACTGGTTGGTAATTATTGATTCGGTTTCCCCCGCATCTCGTTGTTGTTTAGTTTCTCCTACACATAAAATGGGGGTTAGACCGTGTTTTTGAGCAGCTTTAAGGCGCAAATTCACGGTTTCATCGGTTTCCCCAAAATATTGCCGTCGTTCGCTATGACCAACGATGACATAGCGTACACCAATTTCCGTCAGCATAGGAGCTGAAATTTCACCAGTGTATGCTCCATTGTCTTCCCAGTGGACATTTTGGGCACCCAAGTTAACACGGCTACCATGCAAACTCTGGGATAAGAGATTGAGGTCTGTAAAAGGGACACACAATAACACTTCTCTGTCTTGAGGAGTGTCCACCAAGCTGGGCAGAAATCCTTCTAAAAACTCTTTGGATTCTGCCTGGGTTTTGAACATTTTCCAGTTACCGGCAATAACTATTTTCCGCACAGATAATTCAGTCAAGAACAATAACGCTACTAGATGCATTTGTGAAGTACCCCTAGTTTCGCGAAGCGAAACTAGGGGCTTCGCGTCTCACTCGCTGTTGCCACGTTGGGGATACCACAAAGGTATTCGGGACTAAACCCGATAATGGTCTTACACAGCGTCTCTGGCATTTCTGCCTTTATCCCCTCAAGGGGGAACCCGCGCAGCCGCCCGCCTCCTGCAGGCAGTTTGATTATTTTACGCACAACACAGTTTGGTGTCCAACTTACGGCTATAGCCTGCCAGTGACCATGTTCCTTCCCCGAACTCTGCCGAGTACATACTTTATACCCAAAGGGTGGCCTCTTAGTCAGTCGGGTGGGTCATCGACCATAAGTATTTTCCCATATATTAGTTCGGCACTCAAGACCCTGCCCTTGCTCTCATGAGGCAGTGCGTTGCTCTGGTTCCCTGGCTTAAAGCAACTGCCGTCCCCCCGGTTCCGATTTTTCAGCTTGCTGTAGACTCCACCGGGGGACTTCCCGCAAGGATTGTTAAGTTTACTATATTTCATACACAATCATAAATATAAAATTGTAACGAAACTTACAGAATTTCCATTATCTCCAGAAAAAAACGTTAGCCTAGGCATATAAATCGGGTTCGCAACAGTACCGCGATGAGGAGAAAATTATTATGGTTTCAACACCCCTATTGCCTCTAGAAGCACCATCACCCGCCCATATTTGTCCTTTTGACCAAGCCTGTAGCTATCTAGACGCAGCGGCGAAAGAATTAAAGTTAGATGCAGGTATTGTAGAAATTCTCAGCAACCCCGCCAAGGTGATTACCGTATCTATTCCCGTAAAACGAGATAATGGGGAAATACAGGTTTTAGCAGGACATCGGGTGCAGCACTGTGATGTCTTGGGTCCTTTTAAAGGGGGAATCCGTTACCATCCAGCTGTCACCCTGCGGGAAGTTTCAGCCTTAGCAATGTTGATGACTTGGAAATGTGCGCTGCTGGGTATTCCCTATGGTGGTGCCAAAGGTGGTATCGCTATAGATCCAAAACGCTATAGTGTGAGTGAGTTAGAAAGAATTACCCGGCGTTATACTAGTGAGTTAATCAAAGATATTGGTCCATCAATAGATATTCCTGCCCCAGATATGGGTACTTCTGCCCGAGAAATGGCTTGGATGATGGACACTTATTCTATGAACGTCGGTCATGCTGTCCCTAGTGTAGTCACTGGTAAACCTCTTTCTGTTGGTGGTTCTTGGGGAAGGGAAATGGCAACGGGACGCGGTACGATGATTATTGTCCGCGAAGCATTGACTGATAAAGGTCAACCCGTAGCTGGGACACGTATAGTTATCCAGGGTTTCGGTAATGTCGGTAGTGCTGCGGCTATATTACTCCATAAAGCGGGAGCTAAAATTATTGCTGTTTCTACAGGCAGTGGTGGTATTTTTGCGGAAGATGGTCTAGATATTCCTGCCTTAAAAGCCTACGCAGATGAGAATCGTAGGAGTGTTGTTGGTTTTCCATCAGCAAAACCCATTAGCAATGCAGAGTTACTAACTTTACCTTGTGATGTGTTGATTCCCGCAGCTTTGGAAAATCAAATTACTGAAGAAAATGTTGATCGTGTACAAGCCAAAATCATTGCAGAAGCTGCTAATGGTCCGGTAACTCTGGGTGCTAACCAAGCATTAGAAGCGCGGGGTGTGACGGTATTACCAGATATCTTAACCAACGCTGGGGGAGTTGTAGTTAGTTATTTGGAGTGGGTACAAGGTCTTTCTTATCTGTTTTGGGATGAGGAAAGGGTGAATCGAGAAATGGAACACTTGATGGTACAAGCATATCGTCATGTCATTGAAACCTCCAAGACGCGCCAAGTTTCTCTGCGGTTAGCTGCTTATGTGCTTGGTGTCGGTAGGGTAGCGCAGGCGTTATCTGATAGGGGCTTATATCCGTGAACTAGTCAGATCGGATTCCCGGCTTTTTTGAGAAGTCGGGAATCTTCATTAAAAATTAAAAATATCATCGTTTCATGATACTTCTAATGTCAAGAAATCATGATAAAAAAAATTCCAGGATAAACCAACGACTGCTCTTATTATAGCAGAAAATATGGGGGTGTAAAGCCTGAAATATCGTTCACGAAAAAATGAGAATAGTTATCATACTCATGTTTTTTGGCAGGGAAATCGCATTTTTGGAGCTTTAACAAAAGTTTACGGTTAGGTTGTCAGATTCTTTACTGAATTCGCTGTGTTTTTGTGGTGACACAGATAGATAAGGTGAGACAGCGAGAGCAAGCTGACTTATTAAATAATTTGCGATCGCGTTTATCAGAACAGTTAGGTATTCAATCTCCGGTTTTATATCCCTGTTCCGCACAGGTGATATTGGATGAGATAACTGGAGAGGAACCAGTACCATCACACTTAATGGTGTGGACAGAAAAATTTCGGGAGTTAGAAAACTCTGTTTTCAGTCGTTTAAGTAAAGAGCGATCACTCAGTATTGCGGAAAATGTCTTGCGGGTGTTGACGAGATTATTTGAACAGCTAGATGGACATTTACAAACTCAATGGGAGGAGTATAAACAGCGTCAAATTGCAATTGAACGGGAAGTTATTCCTGATTTAGCATCCTTCACTGCTTCGGAAGAAAAAATATGTCAAGGGATGTTAGAAGATGCAATTTCAACTACAACTGCAAAGGTAAATCTGTTAGTGCAGAAATATCGAGAAGAAACAATTTCCCGAATACGCACTAAAATTTTTAACGCTGATGATGAAACTGAACTTGAAAGAATTGTAAACAGTGACGCTGAAGAAATTCTCAAGCAAGCACAACAGGATTTACAAGTGGAGTTACAGCGTAAAACGGAACATATTTCCCAGATAGCAAGAAAAGCTAGTAATCAGTTTGATCAGAAATTCGCTGAAGCTTATAACAAGTTACAAACTCTGACAGCAAAGGTAGAAATTCAAAACACTACAAATAATAGTATCTCTATTAACACTTCTAGTGTTTTTACCTCCATGCAATCCCTGAATGAAGAAATAGATACTCAAGAAGATTATTATGCTTGGGGAGGTGCAGCAGCAGGTGCAGCTATCGGTAGTGCTATCATCCCTGTTTTTGGGACAGTTGTTGGTGGGGTAATTGGTTTTGTAGCGTCTCTTGGGTTTTTTGCTTCTTTAGATAATCGCAAACAAAAACTGTGGGAAAAACTGTATCCTTCTCTATCTTCTTATTTTGAGACTGTCAAAATACAAGCAAGACAAGCTACAGAAAATCATGGACGTATTGTACAGAATGCACTGCAACAGCGAATAGAGACATATATGTTGCATTATCAAGAAACCGTGGATCAAATTCTCGCTGAACAGAAAGCAGAATTGCAACGCTTGAATCATTTACAAGCAACAATTACCACTGATTTACAAGAAATAGAAAGACGACGTAAGACTTTAGAAGCACAGCAAAAAAAATTGATAGATAGATTAGTTTAAATTCTTGGTGTCTTCGTGTCTTGGTGGTTCAATAGATACTAAATTCGATACAGGTTTTTATTTTGTAATTTTTTCAGAGGTTAAAATGACACAAACTTTAATTAATACTCACAAACAGTACGAAATTTTTAAAAAACGTCGTCAGCATCTGCTTGATTTGATTCAGCGTCAACTCGATGTTTTAGAATCTCTTGATATGAAAGTGGAAGCTGAGACGATTGATAAATTACAAAAGCGTCTGAAATTAGACAGCTTTAAGGTATTGGTTTTAGGAGAGTTTAAACGGGGTAAAAGCACCTTTATTAATGCGATGCTTGGTGATGAAGTTTTACCAGCTTATGCTAAACCATGCACTGCGATTATTAATGAGGTGAAATGGGGTGATTATAACCGTGCTGTACTGCATTATAAACCAGAATCTGATGGCACAGTAAAACTTCCAATCGAAATCGATGTTAAAGACATAGAAAAATATGTTGTGATTAAGGATGATGTGGGTGAAATTCAAGAAAGTCCTTACGACAAAGTAGAATTATTTTGGAATTTACCACTTTGTAAAGATGGTGTAGAAATTATTGATTCTCCTGGATTAAATGAGCATGACATTCGTCAAAAGGTGACAACAGATTATTTGTCTACTGTGGATGCAATTTTGTTTGTCATGTCTTGTGAAGTCCTCGCATCTAAAAGTGAGATATAATTTATCGATAATAAACTAAAAAGTTTAGGTCATGAAGAAATATTTTTCATTTGTAATCGGATAAATAATATCAGAAGTAAAGAAAGAGAAAGCATCAAACAACACGCTTACGGGAAATTAGAAAGTCAGACAAAACTAGGAAGAGAAGGAATATTTTTCATTGATGCTTTAGGTGCTTTAGAAGGACGTTTAGATGGATATGAAGAACGAGTACAGGTATCTGGTGTACCGCAGCTTGAGGAAAAATTAGCTCAGTTTCTGACAAGTCACAAAGGTAGAATTAAAATCCTCCAACCAGCTAAAGAGTTTAAAGGTAGTATTCAGCAAGCACGAAAGACTAGCTATGATAGGGAAGGAATGCTGCGAACGGATTTAAAAGCTTTAGAACAGAGATATGAAACTGCTCAAGTACCGTTAAAGAATCTTGAGATAGAACGTCAGAAAGTAGTTAGTCGTTTATCTAACTTTATTGCTGATACCAAACCTATCGTTCAACAAAAAGCTCTCGCATTTTATCAAGAATTGGCTGATAAAAAATTAAATGAGTGGATGAATGAATATGAAATCAAGGAACCCGTTGAATTTTTCAAATTGGAGTGGGTGACACAACAAATAAACAGAGTGGTAGAAGAAGTTACAAATCACCTTGCTAGTAAGATAGAATCAGAATTTGTTTCTTGGCAAAATTCTGAATTACAACCATTGTTAATTAACCGATTAGAAAACTTGACAATGGAACTACAAGAAAGAGCAAAAGTATTTACCAAAGATGCTGAAAATTTAAAAACACAATTGTTTAATGATGCTGTGGTTGAAAAAGATTCTATCAAATATCAAGAAGCAGAAGTCTCTTTAATGGAAAGAATCTTAGCTGCTGCTGGTGGATATTTAATTGGTGATTTTGGTTCCGCAGCATTGGGAGCAGTTTTTGGTTACCAAGAAATGCTTAAAAGCTTGATTCCCCAAATAGGTTTAGGTATTGCAACATTAATTTTTTCCCACCTCTATTAATTCCAACTATGGCTATTGCTGGTATAGTTCAGGGTGTTTGGAAAATGAATTCGACTAACGATAAAATCAAAGAATCTGTTACCAAAGAATTTATCAATCAACTGCGTCAAGACAGTTATAAAAGAGCAGATGAACTCAGTGAAAACGTTGTTAAGCAACTTGCCAAAATCAAAGAAGCTGTCAATCAAGAACTGGGGAAAGAAATCCAAAGTATTCATGACCAAGTTAAGTCGATTTTAGACGAAAAACAAAAAGGTCAAGCAAATGTTGATGCACAGCTAATAAGATTAGCAGGTGTTCGTCATAAATTGGAACAAATTGACAGAGACTTAGATGAATTAATCGCAGAAGTTGCTGTTCTCTAAATAACTCGTTACCAGCTATAAGCTGGTAACATAAAATCTAAATATCTATTATCTCTTCCTCTGCGTCTGGTGCGATTTTTTAAAAAATGTAATTCCTTTACCGATAATTTAACCCCACAACCATCCAAAATTATGTTAGCGAATCATAACAAAAAAAATCCCAGGACAATGGTAGGTATACTCCCATCATAGCAAAAATCTGATGCTGTAAACCATTGAAATATTGTCAGCGAAAAAATGAGAACGGTTATCAACCTCATGTTTTTTGGCAGAAAAATACCATTTTGAGGAATGTAATATCATTTAACAATTACCCGTGAGGATAAAAATCTCTCTTGAGTGATTCCCAATCCCAATTCCCAATCCTTCTAGCTCTTGTTACAATCAGCTTTACAAAACTAGAGTATCTGCCAGAACAATGGTACAAATGGATTACTTGGCAGCTTGTAGTGAGTAATTTAGTATGCAAGTAGTGCCACTAAAGTGCTAACTACAAACAAAATTAATGTGCCAGTTGAGTACATCCTGATTGATTAATCCGCACAACACTCTTGATAGTCTAAAAAAATGAAACCATCAGCAAAATTCGACTTTGATGATGAGAAGTTTAACGCACCACCTTCTCAAGTCATTCCTTGGTGTCAGATGATCAATCCCCGCTACGGAGATAATGGCATCGCATCCTATGGTTTGGCTATTAAACTAGATAATGCTCAGGCTGTTGGCTTTGAACCCGATCAAAATTGGCATCAGGTGGATCATGCTTTTAGTTCTGCAGTAGAAACGGTGTATATGGCTACTACTCCCCGGTTGGTGATTGTGCGTCGAGGACCTTTATCTGTGAAAGATAGGGAAACGGGAATAAAATTGGGTACTTTGAAAGAGAATTATGATGCTTTTTTAGCAGACAAGCTTAAATTTAAAACTTTCACCCGTTATCTCATTTTTTTAGTGGATGCAAATAAAAAATTTTTGCATGAATCTCCCCTACAGTTAACTTTAAATGGTGCAGCAGGAGCAAGTTTCAGTAAGTCTTACTGCGAATATCAACAAGGAAGAATTAGTGGTGGTTTCTTGGCTGAATTAGAACGTGCCTATGCTGGATTTCGCAAGCAACCATTAACACCTAAAGGTCCATTATTTCACGCCCATGGCATTTTTTCCCCCATTCTTGACTGTGAAGAAAGAGGAATTGAACCAAATACGGTTTTAGTCACTTCCACTGTGGACTACAAACATCCTACAGCTGCCACGTTAACAGAATATATGATTGCTTCTGATTCTCCTGAGTCTGCAATTATTTCTAAGTACTTTGAAGAATACAAGGATTTTGGCAAAGAACCGGTGAAATCAGACACAGCAAAAATGGCGGTAGCAGACGTTTCTAGTTCCTACGTTTATGCTGATGAAGATGATTTTGGCTATCCACCTTACTAGGTGAAGATAGGGAGGTAAGGGAAGTAGGGGAAGTAGGGGGAGATGGAGAAGATGGGTTACCGAAAAGTGGAGTGATGGGTGGAAGTTAAGCATTACTTAAGACTGGAGTGATTAGTGATGAGTGAGGAGTGGAGAATGAAACCTTCTAATTCCTAACTTCTAACTTTTAAACCCAAACTCCTAACTTCTAACTCCCAAAACAATTAAAAATTAAAAATTAAAAATTGGTAAATTCTAAATTCTAACTTCTAAATTCTAACTTCTAAATTCCAACTTCTAAATTCTAACTTCTAACTTCTAACTTCTAACTTCTAACTTCTAACTTCTAACTTCTAACTTCTAACTTCTAACTTCTAACTTCTAACTTCTAACTTCTAAATTCTAACTTCTAACTTCTAACTTCTAACTTCTAACTTCTAACTTCTAACTTCTAAATTCTAACTTCTAACTTCTAACTTCTAACTTCTAACTTCTAACTTCTAACTTCTAACTTCTAAATTCTAAATTCTAAATTCTAACTTCTAACTTTGCGTTTTATAATTCCTAACCCCAACCCCGCTAAATATCCTGTTGTCCAAGCACTTTGGAAGTTAAACCCCCCAGTTACACCATCTATATCTAAGATTTCTCCTGCAAAATGGAGTCCCGGAATTATGCGACTTTCCATTGTCTTAAAGTTAACTTCCTTCAGATTTACCCCTCCACAGGTAACAAATTCGTCTTTGAAAACTCCTTTACCTTTAATTGCATATTCTCCGTGAGTCAGTTCTTGCACTAATCTATTTAATATTTGTTTAGATACTTCTGCCCATTTTATATCCGTATTAATATTTAAGCGAGAAACGATATATTGCCATAAACGGTGAGGTAAATCAACGCCACGATGTAATTTTATTGTCCGCTTTCCCCATTCCTTCTTTACTGCTAATAGTTGTTCTCGCACTTGTTCTTGATTTAAGTCAGGCAACCAATTAATTAACAAAGTACCTTGGTAATGGCTGTCATGGAGAATTCTTGCACCCCAAGCAGAAAGTTTCAAGACAGCAGGACCACTTACACCCCAGTGGGTAATTAATAATGGTCCAGTTTGTTCTAGTTGGGGTTCCCCTGGTACACATAGCCTTAAACGTGTAGAATTCACACTTACTCCTGCTAACTTCCTTAACTGTGCATCGGAAATATTAAAGGTAAATAAAGAGGGTACTGGGGATTGAATTTCATGTCCTAACTCCCGGACAATTTTATAACCTATGGGGTTACTTCCCGTAGCTAAAAGTAGGCGATCGCATTCTATAGTTTCCCCCGATTTGAGAACAATCTCAAATCCTTCTTTACCAGGTTTAACTGCGACAACGGGGGTTCCTATGCGAATTATCACCCCAGATTCCTTGGCTGTCTGCATCAAACAGTTGACAATTGTTTCCGAAGAGTCGGTAATGGGAAACATTCGTCCATCAGCTTCTGTTTTGAGGGGTACTCCGTGGGTAGCAAACCAGGTGACTGTATCTTTGGCTTGAAAGCGAGTAAAAGCACCCCGCAGCGCTTTCCCCCCTCGGGGATAATTTTGCACTAACAAAGCTGGTTCAAAACAAGCGTGAGTGACGTTACACCGTCCTCCACCAGAAATGCGAACTTTCCCTAGAGGTTGGCGAGTAGCTTCTAATAAGGTAACTTGGGCATGAGGATGAGCAACAGCAGCTGCGATCGCTCCAAAAAAACCAGCTGCACCACCCCCAACAACAACGACTTTTAAAGTTTGTAAAGCCAAGAAATTCACCATAAAAAAACAGCCTCTCTATTTCAGACTAGCTGTTTTCTTACCAGTTTGCTTATCAATCTTTAATTATTCCACAGGTTCAAAATCCTCCTTTGTGACGCCACAAACCGGACATGACCAGTCATCTGGGATGTCTTCAAAGGGGGTTCCTGGTTCTATACCTGAATCTGGATCGCCAACTTCAGGATCATATTCATAGTTACAAACAGTACATACATATTTCATGGTTTGAATCTCCTTATTTGTGCTTTAGTTGTGGCTAATCTAACAACTGATGTAATGATGGCACAAAATCAGAAGATTTAAAAAAGCCCAACCCATCAAAATTAATAGGATAGATTACTAGTGCTTTGTCCCATTAATTTTGTGAGTTTGTCTTAATCCTGAATGCTATATAAATTAAGGGTTTTAACGATATAAAAACCCCTCAGAACTAATGGGACAGAACACTAGACTACAACTGTCCCCATTTCATCCCAAACTCTAGCGCTATAGTTTCTTGTTTTCACTTTAGCTAGACAGTAGTTATCAAAATAACCCCCCATTGCGGGGGGGTTAACAATTAGACTACAACCTTTTTCAATTCCTTAAACAATAACCTACAACCGTAAGCAGCAGTTTGGGAAATAACCAAATTACCAAATCCTCTTTTCACCTCCTTATCTTTAACCCCAGGGGCAATATCACCCGCAATCATTGAAGAAGTTAACCCCATTTGCATGGTTTGCAGTGTAAGGTTTAAAGTCGCTTCCAGTTGTGGTTGGAGTTCCTTGGTAACCATTGGAATTAGATTTTGGGTGAGCGATCGCGCCATATTCCACAAGTGCCTGTTGCTGAAATCTAGCAACAGCCTTCTGTTTCCATAATTCTGGATTATCTTGAAATTGGGATTTTCGGGAATCGTAGAACTCCCCCAACTTTTGCCCAATATCGTTTTTGGTAAGAGCATGTTTTGGTGCAATCGCATCCAAAATCCACAAATACAACTGACAGCGGCATAATTTAGAACCAGACCCAGTATTTGTAAATTCCTTATCCCCGCTGCTAAATTCATCTTTAGCCATCCCCAACCGTCGTTTAAATCTACCAACCGAGTCAAATCTGGTAATTGGGTAAATTTGGGAAATTAGTAAAGCTTGGGGTCTAACTCCAATACCAAATTGACTCATGGTTTGACGGTAAGGGGTGAATTGCTGGGAACTCAAGATATCCAAGATTTCGTCTTGGATTTCCATCTCCCAGTAGCGCAAATCACACAGCATGTTTGATAACTTCCTGGTGAAAGTGCTAATAGTTACCCCGTACTGGTTAGCAATTGAATTTTGGTAAACCCGGTCATAGTAACTATTTTTACGTTTTGTCTTACGTTTAATACCAGCCAACCAAGCCCAAAGAGGAGGTAAACCGTCCGCTTTAGACGGTTCGCTTTTCATCAAAGCAGCTTCCGGGAACTCCCTGGCTAA
>JASJCY010000216.1 GCA_030065825.1 Nostocaceae cyanobacterium
GAAGCTGCTTTGCGTAACTCATAACTCTCAGCATAAAACTCATCATCCAGTGGGGGAGCGACAAATTTTTGATTGTGTAGCGAGTGACGCTCACTTTCAGAGGATTTAGGGTTTTCGAGAGATTTATAATGGATTTTCATTGCAAAAATAAAATACTATTTAGAGCTATTTGGGATTTCAATACAGATTTTGCTTGATGCAGACATTGAATTCCTGGTTTGAGTTGCTCAATTTGTTGATATAGTTTTTTAATTTACCATGAATGAGGAAAAATTTTATTAGAATTCTCCACAAATTAACTATGTGAAGCTAAAAAACCCTTCCAAACTCATATCTTGCACCTGCACCCTAGAAGGGTGAGGAACCATACAAGCAAAGCCCACCTGCGTGGGCTAAAAGTTTCTAGCCTGGGTCGGCAGGCTTTGTTCGTATAGCGATACCCTTCTAGGGTATTGCTAAAAATTTGGGATGCTACCCAGCCGGATTCATACTTCTCAGCAACGCCAATTTCTTTATAGTTTAGTCTCCAATGTCCTTTTTATTAATAGGTTTATCCACAGGTTCTTTGTCTTTTAACCAGTCAGCAACTGCTAGCAACAACTCCCGCAAAACTTGCTTTAATTGACGTTCTTTTTTAGCTACTGCTGTTCCAGCTTCCCCCAATTTTTCTTCTAATTGGGAATGCTTTTCCTGTACTTGAGTAACAACTTCTTCTGCTTGTATATCTACTTGTTTAAACCGTTCCTTTGCCTCTTCTAAATAATCTTTAACTTCATCAGCCCGTCCGCCATAACGTGCAGCTAAATTAGCTCTGACAACGGCTAGCTGTGCTTGTAATTGAGCATAACGTTTCTTTAACAAAGCTACTTCTTCACTATCTTTGATGGCATTAATAGCAGATTCCATAGCAGTTTTTGTCTCAGCAGATTCTGATTGAGCAGTTTCTTGAATATCTGTGAGAATCTGTTCAACTTCTTGCTCAATTTTATCTTCATCTGCTTCCAGTTTTGCCTGGAGTCGTTTTAACTCTACTTGGGTTTTGGCAATATCTTCGTGTCTTTTTGTGTTAATAGCTTCTAACGCTCCTTCAATGGATGCTGTTATTTCTTCTTTGATTTCACTACTTTTTTCTTGTAAGTTTTCAATCACTACCGACACAGCATCTTTTACAGTTGAACGTACCTCACTAGAACCTTCTTTTAACTCAGAAGAAACTTGAGAAACTGCGGCTTTGACAATTTCGCGGATTCGTTCGGTTCTCTGTTGTCCAGTTTCTTTTACTTGCTGGAGGTCTGTCTTTATTTGTTCTTTGATATTGTTAGTCATCTTCAGAGGTTGGTATTTAATTAATTTCGATTAATATTTAAAGTATGCAACACATGGTTGGTAAGGGCACGGAAACCGCGCCCCTACAATTAGAGATGTTGCAAACATTTTTGGATTTGATATTATTTAATTCAACCTGATTCCTATATAATACTATATTATGACACTTTTTTGATATTTATAACACTATCTAAAGACAGATTTATTTATCTACTTAAGCGCTAAAGCAGGTGATATATAACAATCAAATTTGATTTTTGAAAAATCTATCTCAGGAAATTGGTGCGTTAACCTTTGGCGTAACGCACCCTACTTATATTTCAAAAATAAATTATACACTTTTAACAGTTCGTGAGATGATGAATGAATAAGTTGTTATCAAAAAGGATTCGATAATGTGGCTGTTTAATGGTAGTTGTTTAACCTATAATCAAAGAGAATTAAATCATTTTTTGATAAAATTTATTAAGATTATTTTAATAACATTAATTATTTGTAATCTAAATTTGATCCCCACAGCTTTGGCTGCAAATCCAGCAAATGGTGCAAAAATCTTTACAGTTCATTGTGCAGGTTGTCATATCAATGGGGGTAATATTGTTAGACGTGGTAAAAATTTGAAAATGAGAGCATTAAAAAAATACGGTATGGATTCCCAAGATGCAATTGTAAATATTGTGGCAAATGGTAAAAACAATATGTCAGCCTATAAAGATCGCCTCACAGAAGCGGAAATTCAAGCTGTCGCTAAATATGTCTTAGAACAGGCTGCAAAAGGCTGGCGTTAACTAATTTTTTTACCTCTAAAACAAAAGCAAAAGGGGCTAATTAGTGGTCATAGCCCCTAATTGAAAAATGGAAATTGCTCCGACAACAGTCAATTAATTTATGCCTAATGGTATCTTGATTACAACTCAATTAAGCGTTGCTTCCGCTGGTGACTAAACCCCACAGGAAAATAGCAATCATCGCACCAATGATAGCAACTATAATTCCACCAATACTAAAACTAGCTGCTGTCAACTGTAGCGTTCCCGTCGTCAATAGTTGAAATACAGTTCCTCCCACAAAAGCACCTACAATACCTAAAAGCATCGTCGCTAGTATTCCCCCACCTTGGTGTCCGGGGTAAATGGCTTTAGCGATCGCCCCAGCTATTAGTCCTAAAACTACCCAAGCAATAATATTCATATTTTTTCCTCAAACAAACTACTTTCCAATTGATACTTACTTCTTCAATCAAGCTTTGATGATTAGAAGGCTGTTAGAGGTAAGCGTTTAACAATCATTAATGTTTCACAGCCTTGGGTAAAATAATCTAACCTTTGATACACACAAGCTTAACTTTCTTTATTCTACTAAATTCTCATTGAAAAATACCTCTATAATTTGTAGTAATTTTTGCAACTCAATATGTACCCAAAGTATAGTTTTGTAAACTATCTCAAGACTGAAATCCAAACCCTGTCTTCGATTTGCTCTTACTTTTAGATTTTGTCTTTTTGTTAACTTCTGATAAGGCTTCTTGAAACAAATTGTGCAAATGTATTGGTACGCTAGCGATTTCTGGTAATGCTGGATTGATGGGTTTGTTCACATTTTTTAATAAATCGTTTAAATCTTGTTGTAAATTGAAATTTGGGCGTTTTAAGGTTTCTCGCAACATATTTTCTAGTTGCACGGGATATTGCTGCGCTAGACGGAACCAAATGGAAGCGTTGATATCTTTTGATTCTAAATATTCCCTTACCAATTTTTCGGCTTCCGGTGTATTTTGCCAATCTGTAGCTTCTAGCAAAGTTTTAAATTGAGAATAGTTAGTTAAAAATACCTGTCCCCAGCGAGGATGGGTAATAACTGTTACTTCTTCTGCTTTTTTGAGGTGGTTTGGTAACTCAATTTGAGGCATAACCATTTTGGCACTTTTCTTGTCATTTAAGATTCGAGCAGCCATTTGTGGATCTATACCCATTGACTCTGCTGTTTCCGTGATTTCCTCAGGAGAAATCCCAGCTGATTGTGCCAATTCTTGCAGAGATTTAGAACTATCAATTCCCGCAGCTTCCAACCGTCGTTGAGTAATTTGCTGTTGAAATTCTGTAAGTTTTTTTTGTAGTTCGTATCCCGATAAAGTCACCTCATCGCTACCGAAAAAGTCGATAAAATCTTGGTGATATTTCTCCACAGAATCCCATGCTTCTGCTAACAGTTCTGGTGCATCACCGTAAAGATTGTTTTTGTAATGGTCTTTAAAATTACCAATAGCCACAGCTAGTTTGGGTTTTCCTAATTTACCCATTAAAGTAATGGGAGCAGAAAACATCCAGTCAGTATCAGTGATAGGTGCAATGCGGGTGAGTAAAATTTCTCCTTGTTTGGCTCGACTTAATTGCTGTGCTTCTTGGGAATCCTTGGTTTTGACTAGATAATCCTTGGCTGTTAACCAGTTCATCAACTCGAAACCGTCACTTAAGACTTGCTTAACTGCAAACAAACCCACAAAACCACGTTTCCAACCGTTAACAAGGGTGCGATCGCTTGCGGATAAATCTGGATGATTTTCCAAAAATAAATCAATGGGTGTCTTATCTCCCACTCTTCCCTCAGTCAAAAACATATCCAATACCATATCGTTACTGGTGTCTTGATACTGAGATTTAGAAAAATGAGATAACTGTTCTGCACTAAAGGTTTCTAGGGAAACAGCTAAATCTCCTTCAGCTTCGAGAACAAAATCTAATAGTGTTTTTTTTAACTCTTTGGCTCTAGTTAAAGTTGCGTCCACAAAATGACCTCAAAAGGTTTGTTGAGCATGAGGATACTACTCTAGTTTTTCAAAGAAACCTTCCTAAGGTGGGAAATTTCATATTTTCTGAAGATAGAGATTGCATTATATTAAGGAATAAATATTTATATCAATTTTTCGTAAGTTATAGTAATAAATTCTGCATTAAAAATTGGATATATTTAACAAGTTATACCATTGGTCGGGCAAGCATAGAGAAACCGGGTTTCTTAAGAATCTTGACCTGTAAAATCATAATTTATTTTGCATTTTGCGTTTAGAAACCCGGTTTCTGGCATTGCTGTATATTCTAGTTTCTTACAAACCATACTTTTATAATTTATGGTTGAGAGATGATAATTAATCCTTGAGAATTTTTACAGCTATTATAGGGGTTTAGCATTGCTAAACTCCTAAGATATTGTTGTTTCAAATAAATAAATGAAATCAGATTTGAGATTATCAATTATTATCCAATATCTCAAATCAAAAATTTAATTATCTAAGCTTGCTGCCAAATTTCTTTAATTTTCCCAGGCAATACTTCAGATATTTCTTGAATACTTTCTGGAGATAGTTCGTATTTAGTAGCTGAGAAAACAGCTTTAATTACTGTCTCACCATTAGTTTCTTGTGGCATTCCTCCTTCTTGTTCCACCCGAGTAATAAACAAATTATCATCAAAGGAAAAAGGTACTGCACCTTTAAATTGAGGACGAATTCTGCTTAACCAAGCAACAAGGGGATTTCTATCTTGCCAAAGGTCGGCAATTTCGTTTTGTAGAGTTTTATCTGTGGTGGGTAGTGTTTCTTTCTTTAATTCCGATGCTACTTTGTCGATTGTCTCTGTATTCATCAAGTCGCGCATTGTGCGGTAGACAATTTCTGTTAAATCTCTAGCTTCATACACATCATTGAGATTACCTTCACGCATTACCTTTTCTAGAAAGGGCATATTATTTTTAGCTATGATAGATGTAGACATAAAGTACTCCTAAAGTTTTTCAACCAGTCAACACTATCATATAAATTTTTGATAATTTATGATTCTTTCGATAGTGAAATTAACTACTATGCCTATAGGTAGAGATTATCAAAATCTTCTGATAAATAAGATTCCTCACTTCTTAGAGGTTGTTTGTCAAGTCTAAAGCTTTACGAAAAAACCTCACTTCTTATCTCTCTCCTAGGAGAAAACAGACTTTGAAACCCCTATTTTTCTGTTCCCCTTCCAGCATTAAAAGTTTTTCCGCTTCCCTCTCCTTCTAGGAGAGGGTTTCCCCTAGGGGTTAGGGGTTAGGTTTTTAGGGTTGTGATTTAGACATAATACTTTTCAAACATCCTCTTAGAGAAGTCGGGATTTTGGAATTTTGATATTCTTTCATCTTTTCTGAGAAAATGGATTGTTGTTCTTAAAATTAAATTAATTTGTCATGAATCTACCTGCATCAAGTCGTCTTCAGTTTACCCCCGATTTAAATATTTGCCGGATATTAAATGGAATGTGGCAAGTTTCTGGTGGACACGGACGCATTAACCCTAAAACCGCCATCCAAACTATGTTTAAATATATGGATGCAGGCTTTACAACTTGGGATTTAGCCGACCATTATGGACCCGCAGAAGATTTCATTGGTGAATTTCGCCGACAGGTAATTGCTACCCGTGGGAAAGAGGCTTTAGCTAATATTCAAGCCTTTAGCAAATGGGTGCCTCGTCCTGGTAAAATGACCAAACAAATTGTGGAAGAAAATATTAATATATCTCGACGAAGGATGGACGTCGAATCATTAGATTTAATGCAATTCCACTGGTGGGAATATCGAGATTCAGGGTACCTGGATGCACTCAAATATATGGCAGAATTGCAAACTGAGGGCAAAATTAAACATCTGGCATTGACAAACTTTGATACTGAACATCTACAAATAATTATCGATGCTGGCATCAAAATAGTTTCCAATCAAGTGCAATTTTCCTTGGTAGACCGTCGTCCTGAAGTCAACATGATTAAATTCTGCCAAGAACATGGTATCAAACTTTTTACTTACGGTACTGTTTGTGGTGGCTTTTTATCGGAACAATATCTAGGGAAGCCAGAACCAGGAAAATTTCAATTAGAAACTGTGAGTTTACGCAAATACAAGAATATGATTGATG
Organism: Nostocaceae cyanobacterium; assembly: GCA_030065825.1. Lineage (GTDB taxonomy): Bacteria > Cyanobacteriota > Cyanobacteriia > Cyanobacteriales > Nostocaceae > JASJCY01. The sequence continues at coordinate 6,272 of JASJCY010000216.1, forward strand.
GTTGGGGTGGTTGGAATTTCTTTCAGCAATTACTTACTACGCTGAAGCAAATTGCAGATAAACATGGTGTTAGCATTCCTAATATTGCTGTGCGTTATATTTTAGATAAACCAGCTGTAGGGGGTGTAATTGTAGGTGCAAGATTAGGAATATCTGAACATATAGAAGATAACGCCAAGGTATTTAATTTTAGTCTCGATGCTGAGGATTTAAAGCAAATAGATGATATCTCCAGTCAATCACGGGATTTATATCAGTTAATTGGCGATTGTGGTGACGAATATCGCCGATAAAAAATAGGGAGTTGGTATTAGCGTAGCTTGACGAAACGCCATATCTATGTATAGAAGAGTAGAGTACAGAAGGTTGTGGGTAGCTTCCCTGTAGCAGATACCTACACCCCTCTCCTTGACAAGGAGAGGGGTAGGGGGTGAGGTTTTGCACCAATCAAACTTTGCAGACATCTTGTACCTGGACGAAAAACCGAGTTTATATCGCTTTTTGGCATTGCTGAATTAAGGGATGAATATGAGTAGGGTAGACATCTTGCCTGCCTGGTGAAATATAAAAAACGGGCAGGGATGACCGTTCCACAAGGCAAGATGCTCATCCCACAAAACCATCAAAATCATCCCGCATTTATGCAATGCCACTTTTTTAGGATTAAAGTCCAATGGTGTCTATGGTAATTGCTCCCGTTAAGTCAGCACCCATCAAGTTAGCACCAGTGAAGTTTGCCTTCGACAAGTCAGCGTTAACAAGGAGAGCATTCTCAAAGTTGGCATTAATGGCAATCCCGTCAACAAATGTAATCCCCGTTAGATTTGCTCCGATACTGTCCATATCGGGTCCATCGCTAAAGTTAGCACCAGTTAAATTGGCTGCAACCAGATTAGCGTCGGTCAAGATCGCATCCTGGAAGTTACTGCCAATAAAGCTGCTTTTCTCCGCGATAGTTGTTCCCAGATTAGATCCAGAAAGGTCAGCACCTGTGAAATTGGTAAGACTGTCTCCCGTTGCTTCTTTCAGGCTAACCCCTGCCAAGATAGCATTTCTGAAGTCAGCCCCCGTCACGTCAGCTCCCGTCAGGTCTGCATTTGTTAAATTGGCTCCACGGAAATCGGCTCCACTGAGGTTTGCTCCATTGAAGTTTGCGTCACTCAAATCGACTCCGGTAAAGACCGCATCACTTAGATTTGCCCCGGCAAAACTAGCACCATCTAGTTCGGTGATATTTGCACCCAGTGAACGAAAATCGGAACCAGCCAAATTAACGTCATCTGCGATCAAGTTACTCAAGTCTGCACCACGAAATCTGAGATTAAAATCCGTGGGAAGTCCAAACTCGTCTACAACTGTGCCTGGAGGAAGTACTACACCTTCAGGGATAACGCTGTTGACATCGCTGAGGGAGACACCTTCAAAGTTAGCGAGGTTAAAATTAACATCGAACAGGAAGACATCTGTAAAGTTAGTACCCCTAAAGTCAGCTCCACTAGCATTTGCATCCTGTAGGATAATAGCTTCCAGACTAGCTCCAGTTAAGTTAGCATCTACCAATCTAGCTCCCGTCAAGTCAGCGGCTTTGAGGTTCGCCAGGGAGAGGTCAGCGCGGGTCAAGTTGGTTCCCTGAAAGTTGGGACGCTCAGACTGTTCACCACTAAGATTGGCTTCTCCTAGAATAGCATCAGTTAGGTTGGCGTTGGAAAAGTTGATGCCATTGGTACTGACCTTAAATAGATTAGCCTGTCTGAGGTTGGCTCCACTGAAGTTGACATTTGTTAAGGTTGCCAAAGATAAATCAGATGGACCAAAGTTGTTATTAGGGGCAAAGATAGCACCAGAGGCATTAACATTCTCCCAATTAGATTCCCGAAAGTCGGTACCTCTAAGTTTTGTATCCACAAATAAAAATGAGGCTGGATCTGGAGATGAACCTAACAGACTAGCTTTGAAAAATGTAGAGCCATTGAGGTTTTGATCTGTAAAGTCCTGATCGACAAGACTTTGTTCGCTAAAATCGAAAACTGCCATAGATATGCACCCGTTAAATAATACTTACCCAAACTTACCCACATTTAGACATTTCTACGCTAGGTAGCTTTGGCTAGGGGCGTTTGGTGATTAATTCCTGCTTCATCCAGAACTGTCGGCAGCACTCTGTCCACAGGCTAACACCGCCTAACTGACGGCTTTGTTCAGATTGAGGGCTGCGTTTAAGTCCCGGTCAAGTTGAAGACCGCAACACTCACACTTAAACACGCCACAATGTCTAGCTAGCTGCGTCCGCTGATGATTGTTTAATTTCAATTGTGTTTTGAATCCAAGCAGCACGGTAACTCCTTAATCCATTCTTTAAATGCTCGAATACACTTTGGGTTAATTCCCCAAAATGTCAACTTTGGGGAATTTTGTCCAAAGATTTGGTTACAGTTTCAAGCCCTTGTCTAGCAATAGGTTCAGTGTAAAATTCTTTCTAAAAAGAAAGATCAAATTTATACTACCATTCGGACATTAAAAATTTTATGAGAATTTTCTCATGAAAGGAATATTTCTCATTAGATTATGAATGCAAGAATTAGAAAGTATGTAAATACTCCCATTCAGCAACGCCAAAGTATGTATATTAAAACATCAGCTTATAAATAATAATTCTTATTAAAACCTCAAGAATCAAACCGATTTCCAGGACTGTTCCCCATTCCCGGTGTTCCTTGCTTTGTCGTAACTTCAACTACTTTAAGCTTTTTTTAATTTGTGTCAGGTAAACAGAAATGATTATGACAAGTTTGATACAAATTTGTTAATAAAGGTTAAAGGTTCTCAACACAAGGAAATATTTCTTATGGTAAACGCAGTTGAAAATCAACCACCCCACCACGTAGTCATCGTTGGTGGTGGTTTTGGTGGACTTTATGCTGCAAAAGCTTTGGCTAAAGCTGCTGTAAAAGTTACTCTCATAGATAAGCGTAATTTTCACCTATTTCAACCGCTACTGTATCAAGTCGCTACAGGTACGGTATCCCCCGCAGATATTTCCTCCCCTCTGCGTTCGGTGTTGAGTAAGAGTAAGAATACAAGGGTGTTGCTGGGAGAGGTGAGTGATATCAATCCCAAAGCACAAGAGGTGATTGTGGGTAATGAAGCAATCCCTTATGATTCCTTAATAGTTGCTACTGGTGCAAAGCATTCTTACTTTGGCAAGGATGAGTGGGAAGATTTTGCACCGGGTTTGAAGACGGTGGAAGATGCAATTGAAATGCGTCGTCGGATTTTTATGGCTTTTGAAGCTGCGGAGAAGGAAAAAGATCCAGAAATTCGTCGCGCTTGGTTAACCTTTGTAATTGTGGGTGCTGGTCCGACTGGGGTAGAATTAGCGGGTGCGATCGCAGAATTAGCTTACCATACCCTGAAAGAAGATTTCCGTACCATCGACACATCAGAAGCGCAAATCCTACTGTTAGAGGGTTTAGATCGAGTTTTACCTCCCTTTGCACCCCAGTTATCCCAAGAAGCGGAAGCATCTTTAAATAGCTTGGGTGTGAGGGTGCAAACCAAAACCTTGGTAACGAATATCGAAGGTGACATGGTTACCATGAAACAGGGGGAAGAAATCAAACAAATTGCTGCCAAAACGGTATTATGGGCAGCAGGGGTGAAAGCTTCCCCCATGGGTAAGGTGTTAGCAGAACGTACTGGTGCCGAACTTGACCGGGCTGGTAGAGTGGTTGTGGAACCAGATTTAAGTGTTGGGGACTATTCTAATATCTTTGTAGTCGGTGATTTAGCCCACTTTGCCCATGAAAATGGTAGACCCTTACCTGCGGTTGCACCGGTAGCTATGCAAGAGGGCGAATACGTAGCTTCACTGATTAAACAGCGAGTACAAGGGAAAAAAATACCAGGATTTAACTACGTTGATAGAGGTAGTTTAGCAGTAATTGGACAACATCACGCGGTTGTAGATTTAAGGTTTATAAAACTCAGAGGTTCCCTAGCTTGGCTATTTTGGTTATTTGTCCACATCTACTTCTTAATTGGGTTTAACAACAAGACAGTAGTCATGACTCAGTGGATTTGGAACTATTTCACCCGCAATAGTGGTGCAAGGTTAATTACTGGAAAAGAAGAATTTATCTATGTCAAAAGGGAACAATCTAATGGTTATCATCCATCAGTAAAGAATAGAGAGGTGGCTAAAGTTTAGATTGCTTTCTTCAGATTTCGCAACCAAGACGAAGAAAAAAGGACAAACGTTTGAGACTGAGTCAGTTATATTGACTCAGTTTTTTTGTGAAAATCCCTAGAAACTGATGGATGCAATACAAACGCTTACATTGGGTCAGGAAATACCATAATATAAATTATCCCACATTGTAGGGGCGTGGTTTCCGCGCCCCTACGAATCATTGGATTGGTAAATTGACGTTTGGGATATTTTTTTATTTGGAAAGAAGAACATCGGGAATATCGATAACACACGAATTTACAATTAGGATATTTTTTTTATTTGGAAATCCCTAATAATGAACAATCCAAACCCAAGAAAAAGTTGTACTCAGGACGTAATTCGTTTTCCATTTCCTTCTCAACTTTTTTATATCTAGACTTACTGGTTAAATTGAACTTTTTCTTAGACGCCATTGGTAAAGATAAGCGGCAGATATTATCCAAAGCCACCAAAATCTTAGCAGAAAAAAATCATAGGTTAATCTTAGGGTTCTCAAATCAGCAAAAGTTTGTTTGATGTTACTCACTAATAGCCCATGAATTGCAAAAATTACAACGATTGGAAAAACTGAAACTACAAGTATTCCAAAATCCCGCATAATTAGGGATTTAAGTTTGGGTAAACGAAGCCATTGTGGTGGATTTGACCACAAAAGCTTGAGTAAAAGCCCATACAGTCCTACCAAAATTAAAAACCATAGGAGAGATAAGAGTAAGGTAATAACAGAAACTACAAAAAAGAGTATTAAACCATCGTTACCAGTGGCAGCTAAAAGACTCCCCACAAGAGAATAACGCCAAAATTCAAATGCAAGAACTACATTTGCACCAACATAAGCTGGTATTGCTAACTTAATAGCCATTAACCATGATTTTAGAGAAGGTAGTTGGGAAAGCCAATTTGTCTTGTTCATAGGTAGAAAATACTTGTAGTAAATAGCATATAGAATATCCACCAATAAGCTGCTGATTGCCTCCTTAAAGTAACCCAAAGTTTAAAACACAAATTCAGCATCCTTACTAATAATTGAAGCAGTATAACTATTTATTATGCAGAAACTTTCTGTATAATCTTTTTCTCAATATTAATGTGCCAAGTATTAAAAATACCTCTTGGAATATACGGAAAACTTCTTTTTTTTAAAATCCATATTCGGGTATTATGGTGTCAAATCGTGAGGAAATCATAATATGCTTGTCTGTAGTCAATTTAGCAGAGGTAAGATATTTGCTCTTTCATTATTAATAAGTGTATTATTATTAACAGCCTGTTCTTCTCCACAGCCCGAATCTCTCTCCGCTACAGACAAAACCTTACGGTTGTTATATTGGCAAGCACCAACTATCCTCAATCCCCATCTAGCTACAGGAATTAAAGATTTTGAAGGCAGTCGCATTACTTATGAACCCTTAGCTAGCTACGATAAAGACGGTAAATTAATACCCTTCCTCGCCGCAGAAATACCTACCGTAGAGAATGGCGGAATTGCCAAAGATGGTAAATCTGTTACCTGGAAACTGAAGCAGGGGGTAAAGTGGTCTGATGGTAAATCTTTTACCGCAGCAGATGTGGTTTTTACTTATGAATTTTTCTCCAACCCCGCTACAGCTTCCACCACCAATGCAGAATTACTCAAAAGCGTCGAAGCCATTGACGAGTATACTGTTAAAATCAATTTTAAGGGGGTTAACCCAGCTTGGTCTGAGGCTTTTGTGGGGGAAAATGGGATGGTACTACCCCGCCATGTCTTTGAGAAATATAATGGAACTAAGGCTAGGGAAGCTCCAGCAAATTTGATTCCTGTGGGAACTGGTCCCTATAAGGTGGTAGAATTTAAACCAGGTGATATTGTGGTCTATGAGCCAAATCCCTTCTTCCGAGAAGCAGATAAGCTGTTTTTTGAGCGTATAGAACTGAAGGGTGGTGGGGATGCAACTTCCGCAGCGAGAGCAGTATTACAAACCCAAGACGTAGATTATGGTTGGAATATCCAGGTAGAAGCACCAATTCTCAAGCAGTTGCAAGCAGCAGGTAAGGGTAAAATTGTCACCAGTTTTGGCGGTAATGTAGAGCGGATTTTACTTAATTACACCGATCCTAACAAGGAAACTCCAGATAAAGAACGTTCCAGTGTCAAGTTTCCCCATCCCTTCTTTAGGGACAAGAGGGTTCGTCAAGCTTTGAGTTATGTTGTTGACCGGGATACCATTGCTAAAAGATTATACGGTACCACTGGTAAAGCGACTGCAAACATTCTGGTCGCACCAGATATTTATCAGTCTCCTAATAATACTTACCAATTTAACCTGAAAAAAGCCGCTGACTTACTGGATGAAGCGGGATGGAAAGACAGTAATGGTAACGGTATCCGGGATAAAAATGGCACAGAAATGAATGTTGTTTTCCAGACTTCCGTTAACCCCCTGCGACAGAAAACCCAGGAAATCATCAAACAAGCATTAACATCTATTGGTGTGGGGGTAGAATTGAAAAATATCGATGCAAGTATTTTCTTCTCTAGCGATCCTGCTAACCCAGACACCGTTAGTCACTTTTATGCAGATATGGAAATGTTTACTAGCGGTAATACCAATCCCGATCCTGGTACATATATGAAGAGGTGGACTTGTGACGAAATTGCCCAGAAAAGCAATAGTTGGTCAGGATTGAACTATCCACGGTATTGTAATCCTGAATATGATGCACTTTGGAAACAGTCCACAACTGAGTTGAATCCTGATAAACGTCAGCAGTTATTTATACAAATGAATGACTTGTTGATTGCAGATGTGGTAATGATTCCCATAGTTGTTCGTCCTGATGTCAGCGCGGTTAGTAATAGACTTGTGGGTGTGGATTTAACCCCTTGGGATGCAGAGACATGGAATATTAAAGATTGGGGACGAGAGTAGGTAGGTAGATACCTCACCCCGTCCTTAAGTCCTGCGGACACGCTACGCGTAGCTTGCTTCCCCGTAAGGGGTACGGACACCCCTCTCCTACCCTACGGGTAGACACGTTCACGTAGTGTTCTCGTAGAGTAGTGGCTTCTGAAAGTAGCCACTCCGTGTCTATAGTAAGGAGAGGGGATGGGGGTGAGGTTTTATATTTAATCAGAGAAACCGGGTTTCTTCTCGATTAGGTGCGAAAATTTTGGATATTTGACCTAAAGAAACCCAGTTTCTGAGGTTACCCAAAAATGGGTTTAGCATTGCTCATTGGTGTCAACTTAAGCTAGAGATTGCTTATCTGTTGACTTTCTCACCTACCCTGAACTAAAGTTCCGGGCTAATATACAAAGTCTACTCAAGTAGACTGAAGAAAAACTGGGTTAAGCTAAAGCGCATTTAAATTAGATATTCAATTTTGATAGAATTCTTGTGGGGTAGGCATCCCTTGCCCCATAATACAAATTAAAAGCACAACAGCTTATCACACCGGAATGCAACTATGTTGTGAAACCTGGTAAATTTCAGAATATTGACCTGTCAAAACCCTAAATGCGAACATTCATCAACCTGGTTTCTCCATGCTTATTGATAGTGATGCAAGATATGACTTATTTAGTCATCTTTTAGATGACTTCGTCTATTAGCAAGGAAATTAATTTCCTTGCAGGGTGTGGGTTTTGCGTTAAATCGACACTAGTGAGCATTACTAAACCCCTGTAGTCCATTTACCTAAAAATCGCTATAAAAATACACTTTAATTATGGTTTTGGAATCTTTGCATTTCTTCTTGAACTTCTACCGCTACTTGTAAGGTTTGATTCAGCAAATGACTCCATTCACTGGCTTTGTCACTAATCTGTAATGCTCTTACACTTGCTAAATTACTGGTAAAAATAGCTGGATTTTGGTCAATAAAATCTTTGTTATCTCTGAAAATTTTCTCTGTTTTTAAGGCTCGTATTAAATCTTCTCTAGTTAACTTTAAAGCTTCTAATACTCTGGCTCTATCCTTTAAATTAATACCTTGATTTCCGGCATCCTCTAATTGGTCTTTAATATCAATCGCTTTTAAGACCTGGTTATAATTTTCAACTTCTAAAAATAACTTCCTGAGATTTGCTAATTTTCTGTGTAATAGTTTATTTGTTATAATTGCTATAATTATAGAAATTATAACCGATATTCCAATATGGACAATAACAGCTACATAAAATAACCAATTAGGAACATTACCTAATAAACGGTCTAATTCAGAAACACCAAAAAAATGACAAATAAGATAATAAATTATAGGAAAAATGATGAAAGAACCACCAAATAGAATGTAAAACAAATCAACAATAAAATCCCCTGCTATTTTTACTCCTGGATTTCTAAATCTATCAATTTTAATACCAGTTATTTGTTCAAATCTACTGTCAGTAATCTTTAAATCTTCTACATCGGTTCGCATAATAATTAATAAAATATCAAGGTAGTTGCTAATTCCCTGCCACAGATTATAGCCCAGTATACTTAGGCACTGACAACTAGGAATTACACTGAATTTTGAGCATTCTTTGCGATCGCCAACCAAGGAGAAACCGTGTTTATTGGGAATACTGCAATACAGACATTTACCTCATACCAATTTGAAAAAAGAATGGGACATATGGGTACATGGGTAGGGGTTTAGCAATGCTAAACCCCTACAAATAATTGATGTGTCACAAAAATCATTTGAATTGGTATCAGTAAGATGATGATATTGTGCGATCGCCTCTGGGTGAGACAATAATCGTTAAATCTGTTCCTGAATCCAGCTTCGTACAGCCCGAATCACACGGTTTTCACTTTGAGTTTGTCGCTGTTGCAAGAACTGATTGAGAACAGTGGCTGTCACCTGCACAAAAGTAGCACTAACATCAGATTCCACATATCCTTGAGATTGCAGACAGTAAATTACCAATCCTCGCTGCTTAGTATACTGCCAAACTTCAGGAACACCCAAAGCTTGATAAATTTTGATGCGTTCAGTAGAAGGACTAGTAATATCTACCTCAATAACCAAATCCGGTGCTAGATGTGCGGGAATCTCAGGATCGAGTCCTTCCAGCTTTTCGGCATTTTGAATATAGAAAGCTGTATCCGGTTCTGCACCTTTTTCTAAGTCCTGACGATTAAAGGTAGTCGAACCCACATCAACAACTTCCATATCAAGTTCTTCTGTCAGGGTTTTCACAATCCGAGCAAGTAAGCGATTGATAATTTCATGCAGCTTGGATGGCATTTTGATAGTCAGGATACCCCGATTATATGCTAGACGGACACAGCAATTGTCACCTATGTCTGTAATCAGCGCGTTATAGGTTTTCCAGCTAATGTTGGGCAATACAATGGTTTGGGTGAGTTGTCCTGCAAATTCATCAAATTCAAGCTCACTAACCTGCCTGGAAATTATCACCATTGGCATAGCCTGTAATCAACGCTTATTTTGATTGTACCCAAAATAGAGGGGATCTAAGGGAATCTAAACAGAAATTAGAAGCGATCGCCAGACTATAGCGGTTTTCAGTTGAGTTCAATACACTCAAAACCTCACCCCGTCCTTCGGACACCCCTCTCCTTACTATAGACACGGAGTGGCTTCCCGTAGGGTAGGAGAGGGGAAGGGGGTGAGGTTCATCTGTATTCTATCC
>JASJCY010000025.1 GCA_030065825.1 Nostocaceae cyanobacterium
ACCTTGCTGACGCTGTATAGTAAGGGCACGGCATCCATAACTCTAGTGTGTATAAGGTAACCTTGCTGACGCTGTATAGTAAGGGCACGGCATCCATAACTCTAGTGTGTATAAGGTAACCTTGCTGACGCCGTGCCCCTACGGACACGGTGCCCTTTATCCATTCCTGAGTTAAACCTGAATCAGGCGATCGCTCATTCTGGGGTAAGTGGCGATAGCATCATCGTAAATTTCTGCCCTCAAAGGCTTGTAAATTAGCTCATACCAAGTATGACCAACTTGAGCATCAAATCCTCCTGGTTTACCCCGCATAAACATATGTACAGCAGTTACGTCTTTGCCTGGTGATAACTGCCAGCAAAAATGGCTTTGATTGCCTTCATGGGGGTGTATCAGCGAGTCTATATGCACGTTAGTAGCCAAGCCGTAAGCTGGATAGGGAGGTGCAGTAGAACCCACAGCACACCAATCTGGTACGGGGAATACCTGCTCGATATCTGCGGTTATTCCCATGTTCATATGGGCAAAGTAACGCACAGCAAAGCTGAGATTGACAATTTCTGGGGCACCTGCAATTCTGTCTTCTGGGGCTTTGGGTTTGCCTTTGACAAATAGTTCTTCTACCAAGTAGTCTGCACCTGCATAGAGGCTAATTACCCGGTACAGTTCGCACACTAGATGACGACTGTCCCCTGTCACTGGGTCTGCTCCCATATAATCAAAGGGTTCGGAAGCAATGGTGATACAAGCACGCACTGGACCGCTAGATTGGGATACTAGGCGATAGGAATGGTTAAACAGACATACTTCGTAGTAAGGTGATTTGGGATGGGGAGGTCCGGGCAGTTGCAGTTGCGCTACCTGCATACAGCGCTTCTCTGGATCTTGTCCCAGCCACTCACCCCTGGCAGCCAAGAACGGATCGAGAATTTCCTGATGTTCTAGTTGAATACTGGAAGCGGAACCAGAATACCAGTTTCTGCCATTATCTTCGGGTGCAGGTATTAAATTAAACCAGACAATTAAATGACTATTGCTCAGTCTGACTCCCCGGGCTTCCCCAGAAGTGCCGTAAACTACTTCAATGGCAGGCTCTCCCATGCCTTGGGGTATTGTTTCTCCCCGGTCTAGCTTCACAAATGCGGAAGCAAGTACCTTATCTTCTGATACCGGGGAAATTGCTTGGTTCAGGGAAAATACTAAGGTGTCGCGGCTGGGATCTTCTGGATCTATTCTGTCAACTTGGGCGTTGATTATGGTATGGGAAAGGTCACGCAGGTCAGTTAATATTAGCTCTGTGGCTGGAATTTGGAATTTTTGGGCGATCGGTTGCCAGGGTATACTGACATAACCAGTTCGCCAGTAATTTGATGGATTAAAAACAGCTAATAAGTTGATGGATGGCATAGAAGTGCCCTCCTAGAAAATTGTTGGTGATTCTTTGACGATGCAAAACAGGGTGCTTCAGTTTTGAGCTTAGGGAGAAAATTTGAGGAACTTGTGAGGGTTGGTAATTGGTAATGGGTAATTGGTAATGGGTAATGGGTAATTGGTAATGGGTAATGCTTTAACTCGTTTAACTCGTTTCCAGGCTCAGCCTGGAAATGCATCCGTTGGAGGCTCTGCCTCCCATTGAATCTGGAGGCAGAGCCTCCAACAAATGCATTACAAGGTAAAACCTTGTAACGAGAGTAAGGTAAAACCTTGTAACGAGAGTACCCTCACCCCTAACCCCTCTCCCAATGGGTGAGGGGTGCCGTTAGGCAGGGTGAGGTTTTATCTTAGATTTAATTGGCACTATGTTTATGTATATATGTAGTTAATTTTTCACACTTTATATTTTCTACAAGTTATAATATAAACAAGCCGTAAAACAAGACGGACAAGTATTTACAACAAATCTAGAGGCTGAATATTCGGTTAATTAACTCAGCTTTTATGGGTATTTATTTATATAAAAATTGTTAAATTTTTGTCATGCAGTCATCTTACAAAGAATATCCAGGCTCTAGGATTAAAAATTACTAAAAAAATGGAGACAATATGGAAAACGGTAAGCAAAGGGGACAATTGGTAATTATTGGTGGAGCCGAAGATAAAGAGGGTGAATGTAAGGTTTTGCGGGAGTTTGTCCGTAGGGCTGGTGGTGTGAAAGCCAAAATTGTGGTATTAACAGCTGCTAGCAGCCGTCCCCAGGAAGTAGGAGAAGAATATATCCGCGTATTTGAACGCTTGGGAGTTGCCAATGTGCGAGTTGTGGACACCAGATATCGGGAGGAAGCAGAAAAACCTGATGTGGTGAAGGAAATTGAGCAAGCAACGGGAGTATTTTTTTCTGGGGGTGACCAATCCCGAATTATCAGTATAATTAAAGGCACTAAATTAGATGCGGCAATCCACAAGCGCTACTCAGAAGGGATTGTAGTGGGAGGCACCAGTGCGGGAGCGGCAATGATGCCTGATATCATGATTGTGGAAGGAAAATCTGATACCCATCCCCGGATGAATGCGGTGGAAATGGGACCGGGTATGGGTTTTCTGCCTGGTGTCGTAGTTGACCAGCATTTTGCCCAGCGCGGACGTTTGGCTCGCTTACTGGCGGCTTTATTGCTAGAACCTGCTATTTTAGGATTTGGTATTGATGAGAACACCGCTGTGATTGTCGATGGTGATGAATTTGAGGTGGTGGGTGAAGGTGCTGTAACAGTTGTTGATGATTCGGAAACTACTTACGACAATATGGATAAATTACTCAAGGATGAACCGTTGGCAGTTTTTGGGGTGAAGTTACATGTTTTACCCCAAGGGTATCGTTTTAATTTGACTACTCGTCAGCCAATGGCTTCTTTCTGTTCTTTCCCCTTTGGCGATCGCTAGTAATTGGGGAGTGAGTGAGCGAGTAGTGATTAATTTAACGCATTAGAATTCCCTCTTGTGTCAGGAGGATGAGGGATGAATATAGGGTATTTTATCGGGTTGTTGGTGATTTAATCGGTGTAAATGGACGCAATCTAGCAGTAATTACAGTTTGGCTACAAAGGGCTATTGACAGCAAATTTCAGTTTATTACCCTTAAACCTAATAGAGAGTCCTAACATGAATTTTGAACTATTTCAACGTGTGGCATTAAACCGTGATTTGCCTGAACATCAATTAAAAAAAGGTGATGTAGCAACTTTAATTGATTTTATTCCCCATCCTCATAATAATCTAAGCCAAAATAGTAGGCTAACGCACCGTCCAAGATTTTAGATGCCTTAAACTTCCTTAAGTACATGAGCAGCAATATCGTTTAGCCAAGCAATCCACCTTATCGTTTAGCCAAGCAATCCACCTTATCGTTTAGCCAACAATCCACCTTGAAATAAATTTCAAGGCTGATAAACGAAGTGCGTTAAAACGCACTGAAAGCTTTACTCAGTCTGATTTATCAGACTTTGTTTATGAGCCTGGGAATTTATTCCTAGGGGGTTATGGCAACTGATGCAAAATATTACAGCGGTTATGGCAACTGATGCAAACTATTACAGCGGTTATGGCAACTGATGCAAAATATTACAGCGGTTATGGCAACTGATGCAAACTATTACATAAGTTAATATCTTTAAAGGGATGTGTTGTGATTGGTTCAAATAAAATTGAAAAACTTCAAAAATATTTGAAAAACGTAATATTTTAAAAAAATTTTAGATCGCTCCACTATGCTACACTCAAAAAGGGTAAAAAAAAGAAGTGCAAAGGGGAAAAGAGCTAAAGTATAAAGGGCTACTTAAAAGTCCTCCCGAACGCGCACACAACACGAAAACCGAAATAGTCGAAGGAGACGCGCCGAGCCCAATCGTTGACGTAGCGGGACGCCGAGCGGCAGTCTTTAGGATAGAAGAACCACGAACCGCCCCGCAGCACAGTCCTACCAGTTTTTTGAGAAAGATTATCATCCTCATCAAACCAAGGACTGCCATCTGTGGGTGCATTTTCATAGTTATTATGCCAATCATCAAGACACCATTCCCAAACATTCCCGTGCATATCATGCAAGCCAAAAGCGTTGGGTGGAAATTCTCCCACTGGAGTGGTTTGTTTCCGGAATTCTCCTTTGGCTTCCTCTGCAAAGGTAATGCTGGCATTGTAATTTGCTAACTCACCAGTAATAGTTTCGCCAAAATGAAAGGGTGTGGTGGTTCCTGCACGACAGGCATATTCCCATTCTGCTTCGCTGGGGAGGCAATATTCTTGTCCTGTATGATTTGATAATCTGTCACAAAACTCAACAGCATGGTACCAAGATACTTGTTCTACTGGTCGGTTATCGCCTTTGAAGTAGGATGGATCTAGTTCTAAGTCACGGTTAACTTTGGGTAGTTTGGCTACAGCTTTCCACTGTGCTTGTGTCACTGGGAACGTACCCATGAAAAAGGGTTGAATCGTCACTTTATGCTGGGGTTTTTCTGAGTAATTTCCTTCCCCTTCTGGCGAACCCATTATAAATGTACCACCAGGAATAGCAACCATGTCTAAGGTGACACCTTCACCCAAGTCTTCGGTGAAATATTGGGCTTGTTTGGTTTCTCGTTTGATTTCTTCACCGCGACGGTTAACGGTGACGGTTTCAAACTCAAAGGAGTTTAGTTCATCTAAAGATTGAACATCTTTAAATTCTCCTTTATAAGAAAGAGCAATTATCGCATTTGTAACTAAATCTTCTCCTTCTTTATCTTGATTTCTTTGGGCTGCTGCTAAAGCCGAATTCAATCTAACCAAAGGGTCTTGATTTGCTTCAATCCAACGCCAATAAGAACTTAATAAAGTTGTAATTCTGGCACTGCGACAAATTCCATCTGAACTGATTTCATGGTCATAACCCCATTGCAAAAACAGGATTAAATTTGAGTTTTCTTGCAGAAGTAATTCCCGTCCCTTATTATCATTTCCATTGTTAAAAAGCTGAATAACTTTGTCACAAAAATTACGATGATAGAAATCTAAAACTTGAGGAGCAAGATAATCAATTCCTCTCTTTTTCTGCAATTTACTTTCTGCATAAGCACGGGCTGGTTCGGGTAAAGTTACTCTCCAATCTGATGCAGTAGGAGACTTTTCTGCCATTGAAAATTTAAACAATTCTAACAAAGCCTTATTCCCACTTCTGCCCCAAATTGCCCTAGCTAAATCCCGACTTAAGCCACTAGGAAAAAAAGCCAATAAAGGAAATATATCTTTTCCTTCTACCGATAACATTTCAAAAGAACGTTCTAAAGTTATCCGCAGACTTTTTTCTTTTCTTTGTTCAGGAGAATAACTATCAAGAATTTCTAGGGGTTCAATTTCTAAATCCTCACACAGCATCTTGATAGTAGATTGAGTTTCTACCATATAGGATGCTACTAGTTTAATGGGTAAGGGATAACCATCAAGAAACTTGACTAAAAGATGAAAATTTTCTGCTAAATCATCATCATTTCCCCATTGTTCTTCTGCTGGTGCATACTTTTTAAATATCTGTCTTGTTTCTGACTCTCCCATACTCAGAACTTCTTCTTGATGGCAATAAAGAATATCCCTTACTAGAGAATCACGGGAAGTTAACAACAATCTTAAATAAGGACATTGTTCTAACAGCGAATTCAAAAGGTCAATCAGTTCATCGGATTCTTTTTCAATCAATTTATCCAAATCATCGAGAATCAAAAACACTCGACGATTCCTGAACTCCCTCTTCAAATTCAAACTACTTAATTCAAGAATCTGTTTAACTTTAGTAATTAGAGTTCCTACAGAATCAGTATCGCGCAAACTAATAAACCAAACTCCATTTTTATAGCGATTGCGCTCATGTAACCACCGACCAATGGCATAAGCTAAGGCAGTTTTACCTATTCCTCCCATACCATGGAGAGCAATACAACGTTTATCCGATTCCACCAGTATTTTAATTACTTGATGTATTTCTTTTCTACGTCCAACAAAGTTTGGATCGTCACGGGGAATATTAGTATTTAACCACTGGGGATAAATAACCTGGTGAGAATCCGCTGGTTCTATAATCAGCGATTGATTATGGGAATCTTGGGGTAATAATCGAAATTTGAAAGCTTCATCAAAATTCACTCCTTGCTCAAAAGTTTGGGAGTTAAATAATTTCCTTAATTTATCATCAAGTTTAACTGCATTACGACTCACTAAAAAACCATCAATAACTGAATTTTGATTGAATAATGCCTGATAAAGTCGTCGAGAAAAACATCGGGCTGCCATATCTAGAATTTTATCTTCAGCATTCACCGCAATTACATGAAAAACCCCTACTTTGACAAAAGCTTGAGCTAACTTTTCTGAATGGCAAGCATTCAATAATGCTAATTGACAGGGTGGTTGCTTCAGATTTGATAAAGCAATGTCCAAATCTTCTTCAGTAAAAGAACGAGTAATTCCCACTTCATCTTCTAACACCAAAGCTGTACTATCACCCTCTCTCATCCCATGACCAATAAAATGAATAATCAGTGGTTTAACACGACTAGACAACACATCTTGTAATGTCTGTGATGTGGCGACTTTAAACACTATTTCCACTGCTATAGGATGAGATATATCCTCTAACACTGAAGCAATAGCATCAATTTCTTCCTGTATCGATAAATTCTCTACAGGTAATAAGTCTTCATTGAGTAGAGGGGCTGAAAACAAGATGAGAATTTGATTACTAAAAGAATTATCTTGTTCAATAATTTCTTCTCCCCCTGGACTAAGAGGAATTTTTTCAACTACTTTTGAGACAGCCATTCTTCTACTTCCTCATCAGTAGCAGTGCTTAAATCAAGGGAAAGACTTTTTTTTGGATTTACTAATTCACCTTTTGGTTCTATTCCTTTTTCTCGCAATTTTCGCCGCCAATGATTGATTGCTTTGGCGACTTTGATACTGTAATCTATTAATTGAGCCGTTGCTGCTGCCCCTGAAACCACTGTAGCCACCACAAGTAGATCATCTACACCTAACACGCGGTTAGTTGACTTCTGTACCTTGACTTTATTCATCCCCAACGATGTTTCTAAAGACTCGATTTCATCTGGGGGTATTTGGGATGAAATTACTATTCTACAGACAGGAATTTCACTCATTTAAACCTCTAAAAATTGTATTTTTTATAATTTATCAAAATTTGCAGTTCTTCAACTTTAGTTCCTAATTCAGCCAACCGTTGACTCCATGGCACATCCGTCCTCGACGTGCCAGTTAGTTCAACCTAGGTAGGCATAATTAAATGTAACATCAGACCTCACCCCCATCCCCTCTCCGCAAGTTCGGAGAGGGGTGGCTTTAGCCGGGGTGAGGTTTTATATTTAATTGCTCAAAGTACTTGTTGAGATTTTGATGGCGTAGGATAGACAAAGAGTGACAATCACCATAATGACTGTAGCTATATCTTCTGCACAACTTACCACCCCAGATGTATGCACTGGCAATCCCTTAAGTGTAGCACCGATGATGGATCGCACAGATCGCCACTTCCGCTATTTTATGCGCCAAATTACCCGTCGCACTTTGCTGTACACTGAAATGGTTACCAGTGCAGCAATTCTCCATGGTGATAAGGAACACCTACTAGGCTTTTCCCCAGAAGAGAAACCCCTATCCTTGCAAGTGGGTGGTGATAATCCCAAACACTTGGCAGAATGTGCCCACATCGCCGAAGATATGGGTTATGACGAGATTAATCTCAATGTCGGTTGTCCTAGCAGTCGTGTCCAAGATGGTAACTTTGGCGCTTGTTTAATGATGCAACCCCAGCGAGTTGCTGATTGTGTAACTGCAATGATTAATGCAACTCAAATACCAGTTACTGTCAAGCATCGCATCGGTGTTGATGATTTAGATAGTTATGAAGATATGGCAAACTTTGTCCGTATTCTTGCGGATGCTGGATGTCAAAGGTTTACAGTTCATGCCCGTAAGGCTTGGTTGCAAGGATTAAGTCCCAAAGAAAATCGTGATATTCCACCTCTGCGTTATGGGGATGTACATCGTCTCAAGCAAGAATTCCCCCATCTATTTATCGAAATTAACGGTGGATTCACCAACTTACAACAGGTACAGCAGCAGTTACAATTGATAGATGCAGTGATGATTGGACGTGCAGCTTATGACAATCCCTATTTGTTCGCTTTGGCTGATAGGGAGATATACGGGGAAGATGTCACACCTCCAACCCGACATCAAATTGCCGAATCTATGTACCCTTATATTGATTTCTGGGTAGCAAAGGGTTTAAAGCTTAACAAAATTACCAGACATATGCTACAACTTTTTGCTGGACAACCGGGTAGTCGTGCTTGGAAACGTCTGCTAACAGAGAAATCATGTCTGACTGGGGTTGGTTCTGAGGTGGTGCGGGAAGCGTTAGCCAGGTTCCCTTAAATGTTAACTGATATGTTAGCACCGTTGGAGGCAGCAGCCCACCCTAAAATGCATGATACTGTTGGTCAATTCCTTTGGGGTATAACCCGTAAGCCATTTCTCGTTCCCAGGCTAGAGACTGGGAACTTAATTTGGTGGGCTTCTGCCTAAATATGAATCAAGCAGGCAGAGCCTCAGATACTGCATTCCTTGCCTCTGGCAAGGAACGAGACATGAAGGGTATAACCCCTCAAAGATTTGCCAACAGCATCATGCATTACAAGGTAGAACCTTGTAACGAGGGAACGAGGGACAAGGCAAAGGTAGAACCTTGTAACGAGGGAAACCTCACAAGTTCCTTAGATTTTTCCCTTAGTTTAAAGTCAGGTAACCCCTAACAGTAGCAATTGTCAATCACAGTATAAGTTTTTAACTGATTGACTATATTGTTATACAGTAGAATAAAAGATAGCAAAAGTTATTATAGTGTTTGCTTTCTCAATATTACCAATACAGTCAATAGATATCGCGAT
This sequence comes from Nostocaceae cyanobacterium, assembly GCA_030065825.1. Taxonomy (GTDB): domain Bacteria; phylum Cyanobacteriota; class Cyanobacteriia; order Cyanobacteriales; family Nostocaceae; genus JASJCY01. The sequence goes on from JASJCY010000025.1 coordinate 8,931, forward strand.
TAAAAAAGGAGATATTGATGGAAAACGTCAAAAAGATTAACGAAAAACTAACAGTATCGGCACAGATAACGTCAGAACAGCTGCAACAAGCTGCTAGGGAAGGATATAAATCGGTATTAAATTTGCGATCGCCTGATGAGGAAGGTTTCTGGAAAGAAGAACAGGAAAAGGTAGAGGCTTTAGGTTTAGAATACGTTAACATTCCGGTAAAAGTTAGCACTCTCACAGAAGAGCTAACCACAGAAATACTGAAGCAGATTGATGAACTACCTAAACCTACCCTGATACACTGTGGAGTATCCATGCGTGCGGGTGCAATGGCATTGATGAACATAGCCACAAGGGAAGGAATGACACCGGAAGAAGCTTTTGGGCTAGCAGAGAAAATTGGCTTTGATTGTAGCGCTTATCCACAAATGAAGCAGTTTTTCGCCCAATATGTTAGCACTCACGGACAAACTAAATAAAACTCTTTTTCTTGCTGTCTTTGTGTTTGAATTTTTACCACTAAGGCAGCATAAAGAAGAAATTTAAGGGGGTAAAAAAATGTTATTTCGCCAACTATTTGATACAGAAAGCAGCACCTATACTTACTTAATTGCTGATATGGATAGTAAGCAGGCAATTCTGGTAGATCCGGTGTTGGAGAAAGTGGAACGCGATCGCAAACTTTTAGAAGAATTGGGGTTAAAGTTACGTTACTGTCTGGAAACCCATATTCATGCCGATCATATTACTGGAACAGATAAATTAAGAGGTGCTACGGGGTGTTTGGGTATTGTACCGGAAAATGCTCAAGCTGCTTGTGCTGACCGTTACTTTAAACATGGGGAAACTTTGCAATTGGGAGGGATTACCATCAAAGCTATTGCTACCCCTGGTCATACCGATAGCCATAATGCTTATTTAGTGAATAGTGACCGGGTATTGACGGGGGATGCTTTATTTATTAGGGGTTGCGGTCGCACAGATTTTCAAAGTGGTGATGCGGGAACTCTGTATGATTCTGTAACCGAGAAGTTGTTTAGTTTACCTGATAATACCTTAGTGTATCCTGGTCATGATTACCGGGGTCATATGGTATCAACTATTGGAGAAGAAAAACGCTGGAATCCCCGATTTGCAGGACGTAGTCGTGAGGATTTCATCGAATTGATGGGGAACTTAAATTTACCAAATCCCCAGAAGATGATGGAAGCGGTTCCAGCTAACGAAAGCTGTGGGAATGTGATGTCGCTTACGGTGGGTTAAGTTGGTGGAAATATGATTATTTGGATAATTGGACACTTCTTAGCAGCAGCCATTGGTATTAGTTTGGGTTTAATTGGTGGGGGAGGTTCAATTTTAGCAGTTCCTACCTTAGTTTACGTCATGGGTGTGCCCCCAAAATCTGCGATCGCCATGAGTTTGGCAATTGTGGGTATGGTGAGTTTAGTGGGGGTGCTTCCCCACTGGAAGTTAGGGAATGTCAAGCTAAAGACTGCTGCCATGTTTGGCTTATCAACTATGGTAGGGGCATATTTGGGAGCGCGGATTGCAACTTTACCTTTTGTTACAGGTACGATGCAAATGGTGTTGTTTGCGACCATGATGTTGCTAGCAGCAGGGTTTATGATTCGCAAGAGTACCCACGGGGAGATTTCTTCCCAGCAAGTTGAATTAGAATTGTATCCCAAACCCCTGTGTAAGTATTGCTGGTTGTGGCTGTTGACAGAAGGGATTGCTGTGGGTGTACTGACGGGATTAGTGGGGGTAGGGGGAGGTTTTGCCATTGTTCCTGCATTGGTTTTGTTGGCAAAAGTGCCGATGAAACAGGCAATTGGGACATCATTATTGGTGATAGTTCTTAATTCTGTAGCGGGTTTTTTGGGGTATTTTGGTCGGGTGCCTTTAGATATCAATTTGATGGTATCTTTTATGGTAGCTGCTAGTTTGGGAATATTTGCGGGAGCATATTTAGTCAGATTTGTAAAAGCAAAGCAATTACAAACAGGATTTGGTTATTTTCTTTTAATAATGGCAGCCTTTATATTTTGGCAGAATTGGCATAAGTTTCAGTCTGCAAAAACTGCTAGCAATTATCAAAATTATCAGGAACAAGGAACCGTGTCATAGTCTTCTTTGTCCTATGCTAAATAAGGGCAGTATTGTTGTGGGTGAGACTGTGTTTTTTAGCGTTGTAATTCCAACTTATAATCGCCAGCCGATTTTGTCAAAGTGTCTGAAAGCCTTAGAAGTGCAGCAATTGCGGGATGTAGAAGGTTACGAAATTGTCTTAGTGGATGATGGTTCTACTGATGGAACTTTAGAGTGGTTGCAGGCACATCAAGCAGAATTTCCCCATGTGCGGAGGTTTCAGCAACAGCATTTGGGACCAGCAGCGGCTCGAAATTTGGGTATCGAACAGGCAAAAGGTGACATAATTATCTTTATTGATAGCGATTTAGTAGTCACGGAAAATTTCTTACAGGCACATGCTGATGCACTGGTAAAGGGACAAAAGCAATTAGGAAGCGACCGCTTTTTTACCTATGGTGCGGTGATTAATACTTGTAATTTTGAAAATCCCACTGGGGAACCTTATAAAATTACTGATTTTTCCGCAGCTTTTTTCGCTACGGGAAATGTTGCTATTCCCAAACACTGGTTAGAGAAAGCTGGACTGTTTGATACTAGTTTTAAACTCTATGGTTGGGAAGATTTAGAATTAGGTGTTCGTCTGAAAAAGCTGGGTTTAAAATTGATTAAATGTCCCGAAGCGGTTGGTTATCACTGGCATCCAACCTTTAGTTTAGAACAGATAAAAAGCTTAATTGAAAAAGAAATTCAACGGGGACGGATGGGGGTTTTGTTTTATCAAAAGCATCCCACTTGGGAAGTAAGAATGATGATTCAAATGACTTGGTTACACCGTTTGCTGTGGGGAATTCTTTCACTCAATGGTATGTTAAATGAAAGGACAATGGCTCCTTTTTTACAATGGTTAATTAATCGAGGTAAACCGCAATTAGCGTTAGAAATTGCTCGTATTTTTCTTAATTGGTATAACGTCAAAGGTGTGTATGAAGCTTATGCAGAAGTTAGGAGTTAGTTACCCTCACAGACCATTTATAAAGTAAATATTAAGTCTATGGGTGTAGGGAGAAACCGGGTTTCTATGGGTAGAGTACCGAATCTGCATCGTAGTTAGTCTCAAAGAAACCCGGTTTCTTGGGTTTTAAGGTTTACTTTATAAATAACCTCTCACCCCTAAACCCTCTGCCAATGGGAGAGGGGGAAAAAAAGAGGGGGAAAAGGAGAGGGGGAAAAGGAGAGGGGGAAAAGGAGAGGGGGAAAAGGAGAGGGGGAAAAGGAGAGGGGAAAGTATCTGTAGGGTGCGTTATGACTTTAGTCTAACGCACCAAAATCTTTACAGGATACTATAAGTACTTAGACAAAATTAATTGTGTATTGTCCGAAGCGACGAACGAAGTAATCACAAGGACTTGAAGCTTTCAGAATGTACAATTAATTTTGTACGACTACTTAAGTAATACCAAATCAAAAAATGTTTGCTAGAAATCCAATTCTAGGGGTGCGGTTTTTGCGACCTTAATAACTATCTGTCGCATTCTTATTTCAAATTAGTATATAGCGGTTTTCACTTCGATGGAATACAGTCAGAACCTCACCCCGGCTAAAGCCACCCCTCTCCTTATTAAGGAGAGGGGAAGGGGAGCCACTGCGTTGCGCGGGTTCCCCGCGTTGTAGCAAGTGGCGTCGTGAGGTAAAATTTGTGTACTCCAATTGTAGGGGTGCGGTTTCTGCGACCTTAACAACCATGTGTCGCATTTTTTTTCAAATTGGTATCATAATTAAAAGCAAGAGAAATAATTATGAGTCAATACACTTTCAATGAAGACAAAAATAAGGAATTGGCGAAAGAAATCACTAGTATTTCAGTGCGTGGTTATAAATCACTCTATGATGAATGCAATATTGAAATACGTCCATTGACAATTTTAGCTGGTGCTAACAGTTCTGGAAAATCAAGTATTATGCAGCCTTTGTTGATGATGAAGCAAACTCTTGAGGCTACCTATAATCCAGGTGACTTAATGATAAATGGACCCAATGTTAAGTTGACACTGGCTGACCAAATGTTTTCTAAAATTCCTGATATGGAAATTTGTCAGGAATTAGAAATTGAAATCAAAATTGATAATAAGTTAACTGCTAGCAGTACATTTTCTAAGCACAGTCAAGGAGGTATTGAATTAGTTCAAAATAGATATGATGACAATAAAGGGATAGTTGTTTTAAAAAAAGAAATGTCTCGTGATGACATTATAGAATTACTCAGAAATAGAAAAAAAGAAGCAGCAACAATTGAGCGAGAAGAAGTATTAAAAAATATGCGATGGAATTTTTTTTCGGAACGTTGTTTTTTAGATTTATATTCCACTTCTACAATAAATTTAAAAAATGACAATAATATTCTTTTTTTACTACCTCTTATTACTTTATATGATAGTCATTCGCATACAAGTCTATTCAAAGAAAAAATTCGCAAGTTAATTCATGTTCCAGGATTAAGAGGTAATCCAGAAAGGAATTACAAACTTACAGGGATAAACGATAAAAACGAATTTATAGGTACTTTTGAAAATTACGTTGCTACTGTTATCAATCACTGGCAAAAAACTGGAGATAAACGTCTGAATGATTTAAGTAATTCCCTGGAAACTCTAGGATTAACTAACAAGGTAGAAGCAAGAAAAATTGATGATACACAGGTTGAAATACAGATTGGTCGTCTTCCCAAGAATTTCAATTATCAGGATGGAAATCAAGCTAGTGATATGGTAAGTATCGCAGATGTTGGTTTTGGTGTATCTCAAGTTTTGCCTGTCTTAGTTGCTTTGGTAGTAGCAGAACCAGGACAGTTAGTTTACCTTGAACAACCAGAAATTCATTTACATCCCCGCGCTCAAATTGCCTTAGCAGAAATATTAACTGATGCTGCTAATAGAGATGTAAAAGTAGTCTTAGAAACCCATAGTGATAAGTTACTTTTAGCAATTCAGTCTTTAGTTGCAGAAGAGAAAATATCACCAGATAAAGTCAAATTACACTGGTTTACACGACAAGAAAATGGTATGACAAAAATCAATAGTGCTGATTTAGATGAAGCAGGGGCTTTTGGTGATTGGTCTGAAGATTTTGGGGATGTCTCTTTAGAACTAGAAAGCCGTTATTTAAATGCTGCTGAGGCTCATTTATTCAAACAATCACATGGCAGCTAAAAAAGAAATTTCTAAACGTCTAGTAATAGATGCTTCTGTTGCACGTTCTGCTGGTGGTGAAGACGCTACTTATCCACAGTCAGTACATTGTCGGGAGTTTTTAAAAACAGTTTTAGATATCTGTCACCAAATTGTTATGACACCAGATATAAAAGAGGAATGGGATAAACATCAATCAAAATTTGCTCGTAAATGGCGTATTCAAATGGTGACGAAGAAAAAATTTAAATTTTTGAATTTATCAATAAATAATGAATTATGGAATCAGATAGAAAAACTTGCTAAGACTGATAAACAACGTGGTGAAATGGTAAAAGATTTGCATTTAATTGAGGCGGCAATAGCAACAGATAAAATAGTCATATCTTTGGATGATAACACCGCCAGAAAATTTTTTAGTCAAGCATCGCAAAAAATTGATGAACTCAAAAATATTGTGTGGGTGAATCCAGATAAAATCGTAGAGGAAACACCTATTGACTGGTTAAAAAAAGGTGCGCCAATGGAAAACGAACGCATGTTAATAAATTTCTGCCTTGATTAATTTCCCTGATTAATTTTCCTCCTCATTTGCCTAAAATGTGCTACCCTTATATGGTTCTTAAAATCTCACACATCCAGGGATTCGGGTGTTTCCTAAATTGGGAAATACGCCTGGATGGAGGTTAAACCCGAATAGGAGTAAAAAAATATGCCAGTAGTTTCATTGGCTCAAATGATGGAGTCAGGGGTTCACTTTGGGCATCAAACCCGCAGATGGAACCCGAAGATGGATCAATACATCTACACATCTCGCAACGGAGTACACATCATCGACTTGGTGCAGACAGCACAGTTGATGGAAGAAGCTTATGCTTACATGCGATCGCAATCTGAGCAAGGTAAGAAATTCCTGTTTGTTGGTACTAAGCGGCAAGCAGCAGGTATTATTGCTCAAGAAGCAGCCCGTTGTGGTTCCCATTATATTAACCAGCGCTGGTTGGGTGGAATGCTCACTAATTGGTCTACAATCAAAACACGGGTAGACCGACTCAAAGATTTGGAACGCCGCGAAGAAAGCGGTGCGCTGGATTTATTGCCCAAAAAAGAAGCTTCCATGCTGCGTCGGGAATTGGCTAAACTGATGAAATACCTGGGTGGGATTAAAACCATGCGCAAAATCCCCGATGTGGTGATTATTGTAGACCAGCGTCGGGAATATAACGCAGTTCAAGAATGCCAAAAATTGGGACTGCCAATTGTGTCTTTGTTGGATACAAACTGCGACCCCGATGTTGTAGATATTCCCATTCCTGCCAATGACGATGCTATCCGTTCAATTAAACTAATTGTCGGTAAATTAGCAGACGCAATTTACGAAGGTCGTCACGGTCAATTGGATTCAGCAGAGGACGACTACGAAGATTACGAAGGCGCTGAAGAAGATTATGAAGACGAAGGCGATTATAATCAATACACTGATTCTGACGATTCAGAAAACGAAGAATAATAATTAAATCAATCAGGATGAAGTATTAAAATTTTTTATACTTTATCCTTTATCCTAGCCTCCGGACTCCGACAAGGCGTACATCTTTTGTTCTTAATTCTTCTTTTGTGTCCGGTGGTGAGTAAGATAGAAATACTCCAAATCCGTAAGCAATAATAACTGTCAGTCAATTAGGAAAAAAGGCAACATGGCGGAAATATCTGCAAAACTCGTCCAAGAACTACGCCAAAAAACTGGTGCTGGCATGATGGACTGCAAAAAGGCACTCAAAGAAAATGATGGCGATATGGTGAAAGCCGAAGAATGGCTGCGGAAGAAGGGTATTGCCAAAGCTGGTAAAAAAGCAGACCGGGTAGCGGCAGAAGGACTCGTAGGCAGCTATATTCACACTGGCGGTAGAGTTGGTGTATTAGTAGAAGTTAACTGTGAAACAGACTTCGTAGGTCGTCGGGAAGAGTTTCAAACCCTAGTGCGGAACATCGCCATGCAAATTGCGGCTTGTCCTAACGTCGAATACGTCAAAGTAGCAGACATCCCAGCGGAGATCGTTGAAAAGGAAAAATCGATTGAAATGGGACGGGATGATATATCAAATAAACCCGATAATGTCAAAGAAAAAATTGTTCAGGGACGGATTGATAAACGTCTCAAAGAATTATCTTTGGTAGATCAGCCTTATATCCGGGATCAAAGCATTACGGTGGAAGAGTTGGTCAAACAAGCAGTCGTTCAATTGGGTGAAAATATCCAAATCCGTCGCTTTGTCCGCTTTATTTTAGGGGAAGGCATTGAAAAGCAAGAAACCAATTTTGCAGACGAAGTGGCTGCCCAAACAGGTGGTAAATAATAATTTAGTTACTAGTTATTGGTTATTAGCTTTTAGTTATTAGTTATGAATTTTAATAACTGCTATCTAATCACTAGTAACTGTTTCCTAAACAGGTCAAGCAATTATAGCTGACCTGTTTTTCGTTCACTATTATTGAAGAACAAATGGGGGAAGAACAAATGGGGAATGAAGAATGGGTAGCTTATACCAAATCAAAAAATTTTTGCTACAGATCCAATTGTAAGGGTGCGGTTTCTGCACCCCTACGAATCAATTATGTGTCCCATTCTTTTTGTCAATTGGTATTACTAACAACTTGCACTTCCAAAAAGGATAACCATGAGGCTGAGCCTCATTCCCTTAGTTACCAGGCTGAGCCTGGTAACTAGAGCTGAGGCTGGTAACTAGAACAGTTCCCCGTTCCCCGTTCCCCGTTCCCCTGGTTGACTGACAAAAGTCTTGGAAGTATTGAAATTTCGTAGCCCCTCCACCCAACGCAATCGGTTGCGGTTGTTGGGTTACTCTGCTCAAAGCCGCTGTTGCGTCTACATGCTACCCCTCCGGGGAAGCAAGCTACAACCCAACCTACATCTGTTCCCCGTTCCCCGTTCCCCGTTCCCTAGTCTCAACAGTCAATGTTAGTTTTGTTTGACTACTTAGATTTAGAATAATTGATAAAAGATAGAAAATATGGCGAGAGCAATTGATCTAATTGAGAGGGATATTGCAGCGCTGCAAGAGGTGTTTGCAGATATCTCACAAGAACTTCACGCTGCTTATACCAGTTATCTTACTAACTTGGGACAAGGGATGCAGCGACAGTTAGTTGTAGCTGTTTATCACCTGTGTACCCAAGCTTATCCCGAAAATTTCCTGAGATTATCCTTAAATCAGCGACAAAAATTACAACAATCGATGCGTATGTTGGGTCAAAAAGCGGCTGAGAGATTGCAATCTCTAGCTAGCACTGACCAAAAAGAGCAAAAGTTACAGGAACTTCTGGAACAAAGAGAACAACAAAGTCCTACTCCACAAGATGTTTCAGAAGAATTAGAAGAATTAGATGATTTAGATGATTTTGATGATTTAGATGATTTAGATGAATTATCGAATGAATTATTTAATGATACAGACACAGATGAAAATGACAAGGAGGAAGCTGAAAATATCGCCCTATATTTAACTGCTCAAATTGCCATGACTGGTTCTAGCGATCCCTTTGCGAACCCCATAGAACTAGCAAAGTGGCAACATTTCCTGGAAAATGGAATACAGCATACCTTAAGAAAAGCATCTCGTGAGGCTAATGTGTTTTTGCAGAAAGCTGGGATATTAGCCCAAAATATACCAGAAGCGATTTTAGAAGCTGCTGTAGCCGTATCAGAAACTTCTGGTGAGGCAATGCCCGGACCCCCCAATATTTTAAACTTAGTAGTTGAAGTTGAAAATGAGGAACAGTCCAAAAATTCTGGTTTGACGCAAATCATGGCTATTAATTTAAGATTAGCGGAAATTGAATTTGCAGATGTAACGGTGGGTTCTGGACGTAAACAGATTCGTAATATTTTGGGTAAGTTACAAAAATTGGGACGAGAATATCAAGCTAAACTTCGGGAGTTAGCAATTGCCCAAGCAGAAGCCGCATGGCGTGCTAGTTGGTATGAACAATAGTATGTTGGTAATTGGTAATTGGTAATTGGTAATTGGTAAATGACCAATGACAAATCACAAATCACAAATCACAAATCACAAATGACCAATGACAAATGACAAATGACAAATGACACTCCAGATTGGTTAAGATTGCAAAAAGCTTTGGCAATAGAAGCACAACAGGGTTTCACTGATTTGATGGGCAAACAATATCGCTTTAGTGAATTTTTGACTCTGACTTTCGGTAAATTCCCTAATTCTTTGCCAAGCCATGAACGTCGCCGTTGGCAAGAATTGGCGGCTGCTTATGCTAACTATGCAAATTTGGGACTGGAAGATAGACAACATTTAGTAGCCCAAACTCGTAGATATCTTAATCAACTACAAAAAGAAGAAGAGGTGAGGAACACAGGAGGAGAGGAACAGCAACAGACACAGAAATACCCAATCCAAAATCCCACAACTCCCATTGTGGCAGAGGTAAGTCGCACATTAGCTCCTAATTTAAACCAAAAACTCAGCGATTTACCCGAAATTGGCTTTCGCAAAGCGGAAAAATTTGCCCGTCTTGGTTTAAATACTGTACGCGACCTGTTGTTTTATTATCCCCGCGACCATATCGATTATGCCCGTCAAGTGAGTATCTGTGATTTGGTGGCGGGTGAAACGGTGACCATAGTGGCGACGGTGAAGCGCTGTAATTGTTATGTCAGTCCCCGCAACAAGAAATTAATGATATTTGAGATTTTGGCGCGGGATAAAACTGGTCAAATTAAAATCAGTCGCTTTTTTGCTGGTGCGCGGTTTACTAGTCGCGGTTGGCAAGAAAGTTTAAAGCGTCGCTATCCTGTTGGTACTGTGGTGGCGGCTTGCGGATTGGTAAAAGAAACTAAATATGGTCTGACTCTGGACAATCCAGAATTGGAGGTTTTGGCAAATCCAGGAGATACCATTGACTCCCTCACTATTGGACGCATAGTGCCAATTTATGCCCTCACAGAGGGAGTTGTGGCAAATATGGTACGACAAGCGGTAATCACGGCTTTACCCGCTAAAATTCACCTTAAAGACCCCCTCCCTAGCGGTTTACGGGATAAGTATGGGTTGATGGAATTAAAAGAGGCGATCGCTAATATCCATTTTCCCGCAGATAGCGCTACCCTACAAGTCGCCCGTCGTCGTCTTGTATTTGATGAATTTTTCTACCTGCAATTGGGTTTACTGCAACGTCAACAGCAAGCACGACAAATCCAAACTAGCGCTATTTTAGCTCCTACAGGCGAATTAATTGAAAAATTTCACGAAATTCTGCCCTTTAAATTAACTAACGCCCAACAACGAGTTATTAATGATATTATTACCGATTTGCAAAAACCCACACCCATGAATCGGTTAGTACAAGGGGATGTGGGTTCGGGAAAAACTGTAGTGGCAGTGGTGGCGATTCTAGCAGCAATTCAATCCGGTTATCAAGCAGCATTGATGGCTCCCACGGAAGTATTAGCGGAACAACATTATCGCAAATTAGTTAGCTGGTTTAATCTCTTATATTTACCCGTAGAATTACTGACTGGTTCTACAAAAATCGTAAAACGGCGACAAATTCATTCCCAGTTAGAAACGGGGGAATTACCTCTATTGGTAGGAACTCATGCCTTAATTCAAGACCCGGTAAATTTCCAGCGTTTGGGTTTGGTGGTAATTGATGAACAACACCGTTTTGGGGTAGAACAACGGGCACGTTTGCAGCAAAAAGGAGAACAACCCCATGTATTAACTATGACGGCAACTCCCATTCCCCGCACCTTGGCGTTAACCATTCACGGCGATTTGGATGTGAGTCAAATTGATGAGTTACCACCGGGAAGACAAGCAATCCAAACTACGGTCTTATCGGGACAGCAACGTAACCAAGCCTACGAGTTAATCCGGCGGGAAATTGTCCAAGGTAGACAGGTATATGTAGTTTTACCCTTGGTGGAAGAATCGGAAAAATTGGATTTGCGTTCCGCTGTGGAGGAACATCAAAAGTTACAGGAAAGCATCTTTCCAGAGTTTCAGGTGGGACTGTTACACGGTCGCATGAGTTCGGGGGAAAAGGAGGAAGCAATCAATAAATTCCGAGACAGGGAAACTCAAATTCTCGTTTCTACCACCGTGGTGGAGGTTGGTGTAGATGTGCCCAATGCAACTGTAATGCTTATTGAACATGCGGAAAGATTTGGCTTGTCCCAACTACACCAATTACGGGGACGGGTAGGGAGAGGTGCGGCTAAATCCTACTGTTTGCTGATGAGTAGTTCTAGAAGTCCTGACGCACAGCAACGGTTAAAGGTTTTGGAACAGTCCCAAGATGGCTTTTTTATCTCCGAGATGGATATGCGTTTTCGCGGTCCGGGACAGGTATTAGGAACTCGACAGTCTGGTGTACCGGACTTTACTTTGGCGAGTTTAGTAGAAGATGAGGAAGTGTTAATATTAGCGCGACAAGCAGCGGAAAAGGTGATAGAAATTGATGCTACCTTGGAGCGTTGGTATTTGATGAAGCAAGAGTTGAAATATCGACATGAACGGTTAATGGGTGGAGCGATTTTGACGTAGTTGATACTATTGCGGTCAGGAAATAGTTTTACCTCTCAAGAAACTATAGCGCCCTTAGTTTTCTCGTTTTCTCGTTACAAGGTTTTTCTCGTTTCTCGTTACAAGGTTATACCTTGTAATGCGTTTAGGGAGGCTCTGCCTCCCATTAAATCTGGAGGCAGAGCCTCCAACGGATGCGTTTCCAGGCTCAGCCTGGAAACGAGTTAATGCAATAATTTCAGCTTAACAAGCGTGTGATTCAACTATAGCGCTAGGGTAATCAGATGGTTTTACCCCCCAAGCAACTATAGCGCTAGAGAAATCAAATGGTTTTACCCCCCAAAAAACTATAGCGCTAGAGAAATCAGATGGTTTTACCCCCCAAGCAACTATAGCGCTAGAGAAATCAAATGGTTTTACCTTGGGAAAAAACTATAGCGCTAGGGTAATTAGATGGTTTTACCCCCCAAAAAACTATAGCGCTAGAGAAATCAGATGGTTTTACCCCCCAAGCAACTATAGCGCTAGAGAAATCAAATGGTTTTACCCCCCAAAAAACTATAGCGCTAGAGTAATCGAATGGTTTTACCCCCCCAAAAAACTATAGCGCTAGAGAAATCAAATGGTTTTACCCCCCCAAAAAACTATAGCGCTAGAGAAATCAAATGGTTTTACCCCCCAAGCAACTATAGCGCTAGAGTAATCAGATGGTTTTACCCCCCAAGCAACTATAGCGCTAGAGTAATCAGATGGTTTTACCCCCCAAGCAACTATAGCGCTAGAGTAATCAAATGGTTTTACCCCCCAAGCAACTATAGCGCTAGAGAAATTAGATGGTTTTACCCCCCAAGAAACTATAGCTCTAGAGTAATCAGATGGTTTTACCCCCCAAAAAACTATAGCGCTAAGGTAATTAAATGGTTTTACCCTGGGAAAAAACTATAGCGCTAGAGAAATTAAATGGTTTTACCTTGGGAAAAAACTATAGCGCTAGAGAAATCAAATGGTTTTACCCCCCAAGCAACTATAGCGCTAGAGTAATCGAATGGTTTTACCCCCCAAAAAACTATAGCGCTAGAGTAATCAGATGGTTTTACCCCCCAAGCAACTATAGCGCTAGAGTAATCGAATGGTTTTACCCCCCAAAAAACTATAGCGCTAGAGTAATCGAATGGTTTTACCTTGGGAAAAAACTATAGCGCTAAGGTAATCAGATGGTTTTACCCCCCAAGCAACTATAGCGCTATAGTAATGGTTCCAATCCCCAAAAAACTATAGCGCTATAGTAATTGTTTTACCTAGGACTTATGTAATAACGTGAAAAGTCAAGTTGAGTTTCGCTTTTCGTTTTGTGCTAGACATTTTGGGCAAACGATTGACAAAATTACACCCAAACTGCAAGCCTCATCTAAACTATTAGTTTTGACGGAAGTAGTGAACGAATAGTTCTCCTGTGTTGTCACCATAGCCACCTGGTGCATCATTCATCTTAAAGTAACAAGTTTCACCTGGCAAAAGTTGAAGTTCGGGATTATAACAAACATCAAAGTCTTGATGCCGGTTACAACTAGCAATCAGAGAAAATGGAGGATATTGTGGATCGACCATCTGATTCTGATGCTCCGTGTCGCCTGGAATTCCGCAAGCGTCAGTCACAGGTATAGCTGGTCCTCCTTGCCATGTACCATCTGTCAGGAAGACGTAATCTCCATAGTCGTTATAGTCTTGCGGGTTACCCTCATAGGTAAACGGGGTACCTTGTGGGTCATAAGCCATTACATCAAACCATCCAATTTGATCGTTTCCTACAGCCAACGCTGGACTAGCCATGAAGTTGAGGGTCATGACCCAACCAACAAAAGCAATCAGGCAGATCCCTAAGATTCTGTTCAGTTTCATTTAATTTTCCTTTAGTTGAGAGAATAATGTCTTATTTGACACAAATGATTGTGCAATATTGACTATCATCTGTCAACTCATAGCTTTGCGGGAGAGGGAGTGCCTTTACCTCTGCAAACACTTAACCTCCAAGGAATTCGCTATTTTTAGACTACTAAATAAATTATTCCTAAAGGTAGACCGCGTTTACCGTTATAAAATGAGATTAAATGCTCAAATTATGGTAATTTTCCACGTTTTTATCAGGTGGTTAAGTCGATTATCTGTAAAGATGGCTTACTTCCTTTGGGGTGTTTAGATACAAACTATTTAAATATATAGTTTTATATTTTACAGCTTAAATTAAGTGTGAGCTTGCTGAATTGGTTAGGAGCATCCCAATTTCTCGTTACAAGGTTATACCTTGTAATGCGTTTAGGGAGGCTGTGCCTCCCATTAAATCTGGAGGCACAGCCTCCAACGGATGCGTTTCCAGGCTGAGCCTGGAAACGAGTTAATGCAATAATTTCAGCTCTACAATTGCTGTAGCACCACATTACACAGCCCTAAACGCTAAATGAATACCCAAACACCCTCCCTATCTCCAGATATTTACTCGATTTTGAGTCAAACTCAACGCTTGCGAGTTAGCGATGGAAAGATTAAACCCGTTTTAGATGGTTGCTCGAACAGTTCACAGTTGCTCGTACTTATTTGGTCGCAGTTGGGAGATTTTGATAATTTAGAATACGCTTGGTGGCTGGTCAGAGAGAAAGAAAAGCTCAGATCAACAGGAATCACAATTCGTGCCATTGGAATTGGAAACCGCAATTCTGGGATCAAGTTTTGTGAATATACGGGATTTCCTGCTGAATGGCTGTTTGTGGATACAAAAGCTGAAATTCATGCTCTTTTAGGGCTTTATCGCGGTTTATCTATACAATTTCCCATGCTATCAACGTCACAAAAAGCTTGGCTGAATTTAATGCTAATGTGTGCTGGGATTGGTAGTCCCGGAACTCTAAAGGAAGTTTTTCGGGGTTATAAAGGTGATAAAAAAGCACCGCAATTAATTGCTGATGAGGAAATTGTCAGGGGTACACCTTTACCACCAATAAAAGGTTCGTTTTTCAAAGCTGCTGGAGGAACAGGCTTTCAGCGTCCTTTTGAACTAGCAACCCTGCGCTTGCGAAATATGACTGAAGTTTTGAACAACTGGAATACTTATGTACCAGATTCATCTTATTTGACACAACGGGGAGGAACTTTTCACTTTTGTTCTCAAGGAAAATTAATTTATGAACATCGCGATCGCGGTATTCTTGGTTTTGCCGAAAATATGAGCAATCCCTTATCTTTTATTTTGTATAAATAAATTGGCATTGGTGAATCAAAATATGAATTTATAATTCACGGCTGTGTAGAGACGTAGCAATGCTACGTCTGGAACAAGGATTGGGTATCTAATACAAAAATGTGTACAAATATAATTGATGACCAAATTCAGTAACGCCAATAAATTAAAGCAGAAAATGGTGGAAAATCGCTATATGTCCTTGCTTTCATTCTTTGATGATAAACAATTAGGAGAAGGTAAGCGTAGAAATGGAGCAAAAATATGCTCAAAAAGTTATTTTTTCCCCGAATCATAGTGATATCCAAATCTTTTTATATCCTCTGAATATCTCTTACTAACTAAAGTTATAAGTTCTGGTGTGTAATAATCAGTGTAATGCTTTCTGCCAAGACTTTTTTTAAAATGAGGGATTTGAATATCAGTTCTGCCCAGTTTGTTAAGAATATAGAAAAAATCATTATCCGCATTTTCCAATTTGCCAATAAAATCTACAAGATTTTTCAGAGATTCGTCAGTGATAAAAGTGTACTGGGATCTAAAGTGTGCATCGGCTTCTCTATCTGGAATTTTGAAAACCGCTCTGACAAATTGTTCAAAAGACATTCCTGCTTGGAAAACACCGAATTTTATAAATCCCTGTTCTATTCCATTGTTGAAACCTGGAGGGTTGATAGAAGTATCTGTTTTTATCTTATTAAGATAACAGGATACTAACCTGTCCCAAGGATTTCTCACGAAGGAAAACTTAAAGTAATTATTGTAGTTAACAATTTCTTTTCTATCTATACTGGGAAGGTTTTTTACCCTTTTATCCTGATTATGGGAGTCTGTATCGATATTCAGTAAAGTTGCACAAATTCTGTGCCAACTTGAACTGGCTACTTTGGGAATAGAGAAGTAAATTGATTGGTATTCATGCAAAGCAATTGTTATCGGTTTATTTACCAGGTTATTAGGCTTAATTTTGTTTTTGAAATAGATAATTTTTTTGAATAATTTATTCATTGTTCACAGTTTACAATCCTTTTATTCAAGTGATACCCATAGCTGGAGCGATTTTAATTACCTTGAAAATGGGGTAAATTACAAATTGCTTTTAAAACTTGTAATAACTGAATTGCATCTTGAGATTCATTGAAATTAACTAGTGGCATTAATTGATAAATTGGTGGCGTTGCTTGTTGAAGATAGACGAATTGATAACGCTGTCCGTTAGTAGCCAAACCCCAAACAAATGATTGTTGCACTAGACTTTTAAAAGCATATGTTAATAATTGTGGTAAACCTTCTCCAACATCAACTGCACTGTTTTTAGTTTCAATAACTACAACCCAAAAAGGAGGTGCTGTGGTTGCATCAGCAGAATTCACTGCTAAGATATCCATCCTACCTTTAATTTCTTTGTCTTCATCTTCAATAGAAATTGCCACAACATCTTCCATTGTTAATCGAATAGGAATGTCATAGAATCCAGCCAAACGCATCAAGGGAGCAATAGCTAGAAATTTAACCAAACCTTCTGAAACTTTACCTGCTGCTAAATAACGCCGGAAATCATCTTTAATCTTCGACAAATCTTGCTGTTCAAATTCTGTAAGAGGTTCTAAATTTAAAAAATCACTGAATGAACCATTTGGCTGTTCTTGCAGTTTCAACAGACGATGAACATCATTTAAAGATAAAGTGCTTGCTTCTACAGTAATTGCCATAGTAAATAATGGTTATGTTTTCTTTCTTGATGATGTCTATGTTGCTTAATCTTTCGGCACAATAGAAATTCGATAACCCAGGACATCAAGAAACTCTATTAAAGCCAGAATTTCATTACCACCAGTTTCTGCAAGTATTTTATCTAGCTTTTCATAATGCTGTTGTGCAGTTTCTGAAAAAGTTCCTAATTGCTTCCTTGCTTCCACTACTTCTTCTAATGCAGAACGGATAATTTTAGGGTCATAACCATCTTCATCTAATTCCAACATCACCCCAATATATCCAGCTGCACGTTGAGGATCTTTCAAGGAAGAAATTAAATACTCACGATAACTTCTACTAGCTGCTGTTTTGACGTCTTTCATAATCTCTCCAGAATTCTTTTGCTTTCAGAATGTCTTCGTCCTGGGTACTTTTATCACCCCCACAAAGCAGAAGTACAATTGTCGATCCTATTTGTCCAAAATAGACTCGATACCCCGGACCATATTTAATTCTCAGTTCACAAACACCTTCCCCAACTGATTTATAATCCCCTAGGTTACCTAACTCAATCCGCTTTAGTCTTTTCTCGATTTTATCTATTGCGCGCATATCTCGCAGGGAATTCAGCCATTGTGCAAAAGGTTCTCTCCCATTTTCGGTAATGTAATTCTGAATCTCTCTTGGTTGTGTCTCCATAAACTAGCTTGAAAATAGGGAATAGGGAATAGGGAGTGGGGAATAGGGAGTGGGGAGGGAATAGGGAGTGGGGAACAGGGAATAGGGAGTGGGGAATAGGTATTTTCATGTTAGGTTGTGGGATTTGACTTTAGAAACCGGGTTTCTAAACCAAAATGTAGGATTTTACAGGTCAATAATCTTAAGAAACCCGGTTTCTCTACACTTACCCTTGAATGGTGTAAGTTGTTTGGTTGTGGGATTTGACTTTTGAAACCGGGTTTCTAAACCAAAATGTAGGATTTTACAGGTCAATAATCTTAAGAAACCCGGTTTCTCTACACTTGCCCTTGAATGGTGCAAATTGTTTGGTTGTGGGATTTGACCGTGAGGAACTGACTTTTGAATGCGTGACTATCCCCTCAATTTTGGGGATTTTAGTCCGATTTAGCTGGCAATTCCCTGCCAACTTAAAAAAACTCAAAAGATTTTTGGTAAATTTGCGTACAAAATAGTTTTGGGTTACAACGCAAATTAGTAAATCACCATGGCTGAATCAACTATAGAATCAATCCTCCAAGAAAAGCGCTTATTCACCCCCAGTACAGAGTTTTCCCAAAATGCCCATATCAAAAGCCTGGAAGATTACCAGCGTCTTTATGACAAAGCTAAAGCCGATCCAGAAGCATTTTGGGGGGAGTTAGCACAAACCGAGTTGCACTGGTTCCAAAAATGGGATAAAGTCCTCGATTGGCAACCACCCTTTGGCAAATGGTTTGTTAACGGTAAGATTAATATTTCTTACAACTGTCTTGACAGACATCTCACCACATGGCGCAAAAATAAAGCCGCAATTATTTGGGAAGGGGAACCAGGAGATTCCCGCACCATTACCTATGCCCAATTGCACCGGGAAGTTTGCCAATTTGCCAATGTTTTGAAACAACTGGGAGTCAAAAAAGGCGATCGCATCGGGATCTATATGCCAATGATTCCCGAAGCTGCCATTGCCATGTTAGCCTGTGCCAGAATTGGGGCACCCCACAGCGTGGTTTTTGGTGGTTTTAGTGCTGAAGCTTTGCGCGATCGCCTAATTGATGCGGAAGCGAAACTGCTAATTACCGCTGATGGTGGCTACCGCAAAGATGCCATTGTTCCCCTCAAACCCCAAGTAGATAAAGCTTTAGCAAATGGTGCTGTCCCCAGTGTAGAAAATGTTGTAGTGGTACAGCGCACCAAACAAGAAATTCACATGGAACCAGGAAGGGACCATTGGTGGCACAATTTACAACAGGGTGCATCCGCTGATTGCCCTGCTGAACCCATGGATAGCGAAGATACTCTGTTTATTCTCTATACTTCCGGCAGTACTGGCAAACCAAAGGGGGTTGTGCATACAACAGGTGGTTATAACTTATATACCCATATGACCACCAAATGGATCTTCGACCTCCAAGATACGGATGTATACTGGTGTACTGCTGATGTAGGTTGGATTACGGGTCACAGCTACATTGTTTATGGTCCCCTCTCCAATGGTGCGACGACCCTGATGTATGAAGGTGCCCCCCGGAAATCAAATCCCGGCTGTTTCTGGGATGTGGTAGAGAAATACGGCGTCACGATTTTTTATACCGCACCTACCGCTGTACGTGCTTTTATCAAAATGGGAGAAGAACATCCCAATGCCCGTGATTTATCATCTCTGCGGTTGTTGGGAACCGTGGGAGAACCAATTAACCCCGAAGCTTGGATGTGGTATCATCGGGTGATTGGTAAGGAACGCTGTCCCATCGTTGATACTTGGTGGCAAACTGAAACTGGGGGTGCGATGATTACTCCTTTACCAGGGGCAATTTCCACTAAACCCGGTTCTGCAACTTTCCCCTTCCCTGGCATTATCGCCGATGTGGTGGATTTGGATGGCAACCCTGTAGGAGAAAACGAAGGTGGTTACCTGGTGGTACGCCATCCCTGGCCTAGCATGTTACGTACAGTATACCGCAATCCCGAACGTTTCCGTCGCACCTATTGGGAACATATTCCCCCCAAGGATGGTAATTATCTTTATTTTGCCGGGGATGGTGCCAGAAAGGATAAAGATGGCTACTTCTGGATTATGGGACGGGTTGATGATGTGTTAAATGTATCCGGTCATCGCCTCGGTACCATGGAAGTAGAATCGGCATTAGTTTCCCACCCTGCGGTAGCAGAAGCGGCAGTAGTGGGTAAACCCGATGACATTAAAGGTGAGGAAGTTGTCGCTTTTATCACTTTGGAAGGAGACTATGAACCTGGTGAAGAATTAACTAAAGAACTAAAGCAACACGTTGTCAAGGAAATTGGGGCGATCGCCCGTCCGGGAGAAATTCGCTTTACAGAAGCTTTACCCAAGACGCGATCTGGTAAGATTATGCGGCGATTGTTGCGGAGTTTGGCAGCAGGGCAAGAGGTATCTGGTGATACTTCGACCCTGGAAGATAGGACTGTGTTGGATAAGTTGCGGGGAGAGGGTTAAAAACGGTTAATCCAATTATGGATTAGGCGTTGCTGAATTGAAGTATGAATTTACAGAATATACCTCACCACGCCACTTGCTACAACGCGGGGTAGACGAAGGCTTCTCGTAGAGTACCCGCGCAACGCAGTGGCTCCCCTTCCCCTCTCCTTGGTAAGGAGAGGGGTGTCCGCAGGACGGGGTGAGGTTTTTATTGAAGATTCATACATTGATTCAGCAACGCCATCGATTAGATATATAGGTGCGTTAGGCAAATGCCATAACGCACCCTACAAGTAAAATAATCCATTCAATTTTCCTGTGGTACGGGCATCCTGCCCGCGCTGGGATAAAGTATATTTTGGTTTTTGAAGCCGCTATCCTGAAATTCGACCAAGATGGAGTAATGCCAGGGAGTAAGCAGGTAAAGGTTTGTTGAATAAAGAATCTAGAGTAATGGTAGTTTCCCGGACTCCATTTTTATCTAAGTAAAATATCGGTAATGGCTGAGAATTATTAATACCACTTAAGCCATCAACCTTCAGACTCGCAGGTTTAACAGATTTATTAATCAGCAACAATGACCGTTTTTCACCTCCCTGTTTAACTGCCATTGCTTCCACTAAGGAATGACTTGTATCTGTCTTGATCACCTCACCAGTCAGATATTTAATAGCCCAAGCAAACACCTGTGCAGCAGGTCGCATCTTGTTTGCAGGGTCAATTAAACCATAAACTCCGTCTTTGATGTTCCAGGATGCAGCCATGTCAACACCTGCCTCAGCTAGATGTTTTAACACCGATGCAAACCACACACCTCCGATGTGAGTATGTTGTCGAGTCTCACCGGATTGCCAGGAATAATTGATGTTATATTCTCCCAGGAATAAAGGCAGCTTACGGTCGGGAATATATTGTTGTGTAATCTGGCGAAACCTCCGCACTTGCTCTCCATAATTAGGTGTATAAGACATCAAATTATATGTGGAATCTTCCGCATTTCCACTGGCATAACGATGCCAAGAAATAAAATCTACATTGTCTTTACAAGCTTCTAGGAAACCAGCGAGTCTGCCGGAATTGTCCCAAGTAAGTACCGGACCACCAAGCTTAATTCTGGGGTCTTGAGCCTTCATTGCTTGGGCTACGAGATTGTAAATCCGCCACAGTTCATCTAATTTACCTGCCTTGTGGTAACGATTATCCTGTTCGTTCAAGGGTTCCCAGTACATCACCTGGTGATTTAGTTGCCCGTTAATAATTTTTACCAACTCAGCACAGAAGGCAGCATAATTATCGTACTCTTTAGGATTCAATAAACCATTGTCATCGGTTTCCATCCACTTTGCCCAATTAGGAATATTCTGAACAATTGTGGCTTTATTACCAGAATAAGCCTCGTAGATGGTTTTAATCTTGGCAACATCCCAAGTTTTAGCATCTTGGTTAGTCCAGCGATCGCTAATTTTGGCATGGTGAATCCGAATTAAACCAAAACCAACTTCCTCCAACAGGTTTCGGTATTCGGGGTCGGTGGCTTTTTTGATACTAGTAACTTGGAAATCGTTGGAGCCAAAGGTCAAGGGTGTAGAGTTGGCTACAACTGTTGCCCAATCTATGCTGATTTCAACATTCCTGGTACCAGAATCCTCAGCCCTGACTGCTTTTTCTGCCAGCCAGTAAAGAAAGGAGTCTTGTTTTTGAACGTCATGCCACAGGGTAGCGATCACCGCACCAGATGCTGCCAGTTGGAAGATTGTTCTTCGTCGCATGGTAGATTAAGTAAACAAAGGATCTTGAGACTTTTGCTGGTAGGGTCGAGTAGGAGTTTCACCACCATTGACAACTAAGCCTACAACTTCGGCTTTATGGGTAGTCAATTGTTCTAAACTGTAATTTACGGAGCTGCTGTAACTAGTACCTGGTCGCACCACAAATAATACATTGGGGACGATAGCACTCATCAGCAGGGTTTCACTGGTAAGGCTGATGGGAGCACTATCAATCAACACGTAGTCATAGTCAGCATCTGACTCAGCAGCTGCCAATGCCATTTCAAACCTCCCCCTTTTCACCATTTCTAGAGTGTTTCCTTGATATGACAGCGTGGGCATTGCCAAGAAATCCAAATTTTGTTGTATTCGCATGGGTAAATCGTTTCCCTTGAGTAAGCAACTATTCAAGCATCGGCTTAATTCCTGCTGACGGAAATCTGCATCCACTACCAGTACCCGGAAACCCAATTCCACCAAAGCTGTGGCTAACCCCAAAGTCACTGTGGTTTTACCTTCACCCTCAATAGCACTGGAAATTAATAGACGGCGGTTATTTAAAGGCTGTAAGCTAATTGCTGATGCCAAGCGTTGAAATTCTAGTTCTGTATCGTTAGCAAATTGCCATCTCATCAGAGAATTTCTGATTTGGGGAATCGATACCACCATAGGGAACTTGAATCTCTGCAAATCCTTGGGACTTAACAGTGGATTGCGACGTTCTAAGAGCAATACTGAGGCTATACTACCAATTACAGCAGCTAACAGAGCATTAAGTATAACTAGCATCAGCTTAGGATTCCTAGGTCTGCTACCCACTGTTGGGGGTTCAAATACCTGCACATTGGGATAAGCATCAAAGGCATCGATATTCGTCTGTTGCACTTGAGCCACGAAACCCTTGTAAACTCCCTCAGCGATTTCTACTTGTTGCTGTAGTTCGATTAATTTGGCTCGTTGCGATGGAATGGACTTTAATTTTGTTCGCAAATTATTTAATTGTGTTTGTATTTGTTGTGCCCGTTGTCGTTGCGCACTAGCTTCACTTTCTGCCAAAACTAATCGCTGAATCAAACTACCCCGTCCTTGTCCATTTACAGTTGTATCAATTTTATTACCACCAGAGGCTTGAGCGACATAGTTTTGCTGTTTACGTAGTAACTGTTCCCGTTCTTGGAGCAGCATTTGTACACTTGGATGTTCATCGGTGTAAATATTACGCTTTTTCAGCAAATCTGCTTCTAATTCTGCCAGTTTACCCCGTACAAACTGATAGTCTTGATTTTCTCCCAAGCTCAAAGAATTGATAGCTTCTGGGGGTGCCATATTCAGTCGATTTGATAAAGCAATGACTTGTTTTTGACTGTATTCAGCTTGAGCCAATGCTTCTGCTTGGGCATTACTCAGCTGGTTGATACTCTGGACAATGCCTTGAGTTTGTAATTCTGCATCTACTAAACCAGTAGACTGCTTAAAATTCGTTAAAGCCAATTGTAACTTTTGCAATTTCTTTTTTGCTGTTTCTAACTCTGACTGGCTAAATTGTTGTCGAGTAGTTTTATTATTTTGACGCAGTTCCCGTAAGCGTTTTTGATAAGCCTCTAATAAGGCATTTGCCCTAGCTTGTGCAACTTCTTGGGTAGAACCAGTGATATATACAGAGATAATCGAGGTTTCTTCATCCAGAGCAATACTAAAAAGACTCTTGTACTGAGACAGTGAAGTAAACTCACTTTTTTCTGGATCTTTCTCCCATGCTTGCCGCATTAAAGTATCACTACTCAAGAAAGAAAGCTGCAATTTTAATGCATTGAACTGAGAAGAATAAAAATTGGGACTCCCATTTCTCAGTGAACCTAAGACACCCAAATTAGCATTAAGATTACCTCCCGTTCCCGGCATAATTAATTGGGTTTTAGCTGTATAAACACTAGGATAACGAGACGCTGCTCCCATGGCAGCTAAAATTATAAAAGCATTCCAAGCTAGTAAAGCCTTCCAATGTCTTTGCCCAATTGTAGTGATTTTAGCCATGAAACGTTTCCCAAAATTTTGTTTGCGTAATTGCTGAATGTTATTAATAGTATTCATTTTAAAAGGGATAAATCAGTCATGTTTTAGTGAAAATTTTCATGGTGAATGACCCTTGATAAAAATCTAACTAAATTGTATATTTTATTTCAGTAAAATATATTTATTTGGGAAAAATAGGAAATTTTAATGATAGACACAAAAAAACTATCCTAGTTTATACAAGGATATTTTATGTTGTGAATTAATTGCCTTTTTTCTGCTTTTAATTCTGTTGCAAATTTATTTTTTGGCAATTGGTTAATTGTTAATTTTTTAGGTAACTTGGATTTTGAATTTGTGATAAATCTTCCCATTTAGATATATGTACATGCTCTTGACTAATTTCGGCAAGAATTGCACTTAACCAAACAAAAAAGAACCAAAAATAAATTGCCATCCAACTTAAGTTTGTTGCCTGACATAATATATACAAAGCTACTAAGCTTGCAAAGGCTTGTTGACAAATTTTGCTACCTTTTAATGCTGGCTGCCAAAAGTAATATAAGGTAGAAGCAAGGGCACTAATAAAGAAAATAAAACCGAATATGCCGTGTAAATAAAGAACCTGTGCATAGGTGGAAAAAGTCCCCAGCGGAAGTTCAAATGCCCCATTTCCCCAGGTTACTGTTTTATCAACAATTCCCCATCCTAGCCAAGGTGACTCCCTCCAAGCATCAATAGTGGCACTAACAACGTATTCCCGGTCTTTCGATGAATCAGCACGAGCGCTGTTAAAAGTTTCTAGAGGCTTATTAATTAAGTCTTTCAAACTCATTCCCACAACAGCGCATATAAGTGAGGTAAATGTTGCTAACCACAGCCAACTTTGGCGTGCTAAACCACTGCGAAAAACAGCAATAATCACAAAAACCAAGGGAAAGCAGATCCAAGCCAGACGACTTTGAGAAATAATCAATGTCGCCAAACAACCCGCCAAAGCAAATTTACGCAGACGAGGATTAGTTTCACTCCAGCAGATAAAAAAACATAAAAGGGCACAAACTCCGAGAATGGGGGGGTCTGCCGTGTAAAGGTCTGTTCTGGGTAAAGGAATACCAAAAAAAGGCTGAATTGTGGCAAACTTAACCATTAAACTCAGCTTGTTACCTGGTACTAAGCGGGCTAACGGTGGAAGGAACCCTCCCTGGGGACCTGCTGCAAAGAGTATTAAAAGTTGAATCGCAAGGGTTACCAAATACCCCGATGCCATCCAAGCAACAGCTCGTGTAATTACCCGCACTCTGATGTGATGCCAAAAGGGGATCGTTAGACAGGAAAAGATTAAAAAGTAGCCTTTATATAGGGTTACTAATGTGGCAAGGGTTTTCAGAATCTCAAAACCTAATTTGTCGAGACCGATAATGTTAGTCCATAATGCCGCTAAGGTCATTAGCAACCAAGCCCAGCAACAGATTGGCAGTGAAGCTTTGATGATTTTGTCGAGTTCAAAACCAATTACTAATAAAAAAGCAGCAACCGCTGGATAGAAAAGGGTCTGTATTCCTAACAGCCACCAAAGGGGGGTGAGGACGATTGTCCAGTAAATTACTCGTTCGGCAAATGATAGTTTGCCCAGTTTGAAATCTCGCTTTGTAGAATTTGGTGTGCTAGAGGTTATGTTTAACATTACATGATTTTTGCTGTAATCTTCTCATTTTGTTGATTTTTTTTATTCCATTGTCCATCAAGAGCCTCTAATAAATAATTCTTGGAATTTATAACTTCTTTTTCTATTTTATGAGAAACCAGATCGTAATCAATATTTAAAATATCTTCATTCATTGTCTGGAAATCAATATGTACTTGCTCTGAGTAACATAGACGCTTTTCTAAGCCTAATATATTGAGTAAATCATTAGTTTTATTTTTTTTGTTGATATTAGCTAATGCAGTAAAAGGCTTCTTGAATTTTAAAGAAAAAATTGTTCCATGATAAGTATTAGTAACAACATATGCAGCTTCACTGAAGTATCCTAACCATTCTTTAGGGCTAACACCTATGATATTTTTATGAGCTACCCGACTATATTTACCGATAGAAAATATAGCTAAATTTTGTTCTTTTGCAATTACTTTAATAACATCTTCATCCTCTGGTGTTATCTGACCATTGGAATAGATTAAGAGATATTTATCCGAAACTTTGGGTTTTGATATGATTTCATCATATTCTACTAAAAAACTAGGGTCTAATACAACTTCTGCTTGTCTGTTACATTCTTCTTTAAGCAGTCGTAAACTATTATTATCTCTCACGGAAATAGCATCAAAATTATTAATGAATTGATTTATTAATTCTCTATTTTTTCCTAATGTTTCTGTGTTACCAAAACTAGGAGCATAACTAATTTTACGACATGTATTTTTACTATTAATGAAGTCAATAAAATATGCTGGATCTAAGCCGCGAAATGAATCAAGGCACCATATTTGGTCGCTACCACATACTACAACATCATAATTTTGATACAAATTATGCATGTTTTTTCGAGAAAAGCATTTTTTTTGACTTAATTTAATGTGAGACAATAAAAATTGTCTCATTTTCCAAGCCTTGATTAAATTTGGTAAGGCTTGGAAATTAATATGCATTTTGTAGTTAATAGGTTGAATTTCTCGGAGATAAAATTTAATTGCTTCGTATGGTCGATAATCAATTATTTCAACATCATGACCAAGAGATTTAATTGTTTTCCATAGAGCATATGCCTGGAGAGTGGCACCGAAGTTTACAGTATGGTGAAAAGTTATGATTCCTACTTTCATTTTTGTTCCTTGTTGTTGCGTGATAAATACAATTATTTTGACGATGAATCTTGTTTATCTAATGAATAAAACAGATTATTTAACGATTAATACCTCGTGAACTTTTTTCCGGGGAGATTGAGCTACTTTGAGTTCGTCTGGTAAATGACCAACAGCAATCATCATAATTACAGACTCTGAATCTTTAATACCTGTAGCACGTTTGAGTGCCATGTCTACCTGAGGTTCAACACTCCAATTCAAACAACAAGTTCCTAATCCTAGGGAGTGGAGAGCATAGACAACAGACATAGCATACATCCCTCCATCAATCCAGCATTGATTTCGCTCTCCAATTGTCGTAAAATTCTCTAAATCAGATACGACAATTAAAACTTTATTCGCTTGGTCTCCAAAACCACGATTACCATTTTGGTAGCTTAATACTTTGCGTTTATCCTCTTCACTACTAAAAACATAAACTTTCGATGATTGCCTATTACAAACAGATGGAGTTTTTTGTGCCATTGCTACTGCTTGTTCAATGAGGTTCATCTCAACATCGTTGGATGCAAAATTCCGGATACTGTATCTAGATTCAAAAAAAGCTTGAAGGGGAATCTCAGCAGACTTCAGAATATAGCCCTTGGTTATCTTGAAAACACCTCCTTGTTGTGTCTTACTTTCAGAAGTATGGATTTTTTCTTGTAATTTAATTAATGTTTTATATAGTTGTTCGTCTTTCAAGTCTTGTTCTAGGTTAAAGTAGTAATATGCAAACAAAGTATTAAGAGCAATTTGTATAGTTTCATCACTACCGAATTTTTCTTGATGTTTGAGTAGATTTGATAAGAGCCTTTGAATAACTTCACGTCCAAAACCTACTCTGGGATTTTTTAGGGCTAATCCTTTCTCTATACGATGATAATCCTTTGTAATTATGGCTCGCAGTTGGTTTTGAGTGTTGATCTTGTAATTAGCAGACGACCATTTCAAAAATCGCCTCAAATCGTAGACATAATTGGAGATGTGATTGGGCATTAACATTACAGGATGCATCCTCAACCCAACCCATAATGGATGCAATTTATGTCTAATCTCTGGAGGAGTAATTATCCTGAGAACTTGCTTTGCTTGAAATTTGAAATTTCCTAGATGATAATTTGTTCTAGAAATACGATTTGCTTGTAATTTTGACATTTTGATATTTGTAGAATTTGCCAATACATTAATGATGAAACTATCCACAAAAAATGGACTTTAAAATAGGTCGTTTTGTGCTCAACCTCTCTTCCACATGGACTGAGGTAAAGCTAAACGAAACATGCCTATTGCTCGCCGAGATAATTGAGGTGCAATCAACATAATAGTCACCAAATATACAACAAAAGCTATGGTTATATAAATAGGTAATAAAATATTCAATGTTAATGTTCCGCTGAAAAAATATTTAGCTACAAAGATAGTTGCCCACATTACTAGGGATGCAATCAATGGAGCAGTATATTGGCTAAGATATGTAATTAAATTAATACGAATTAGCTTGTGGACTGCCCATACACTAATAGGTGCCATGAGGTAAACACGAATTACGTAGGATGCAGCAACAGCAAAAATTCCCCACCTGACTGCTATGGCAAAAACAAAAACATTACCAAAAGATTGAAGACAATTGAGTATTAAGTTCCAAGAAGGTTTGCCGAGAGCCATCATCATCGGACCATTATAATAAAATCCAGCATAGATGAGACCTACAAGATTCAAGACTTGCATAATTGGGATACTTGGCTTCCATTGTTCCCCGAATACAACAACTATCAATTCAGGAGCCAAAGCGGACAAACCTAAAAATACAGGACAAGCAATAAGACTGGTTAGTTGAATCGCACTGTAGAATGCCTGACGCAATCGTTCTTTTTCTTCCTGTAATCGGGAAAAAACAGGTATTGCCATTTTTTGAATAGTTTCAACCACTAATTGGGTTACTATGAGCAAAATTCGGTAGGCAATGGTGTAGTAACCCAATGCTACAGGACCGAGAAAGTATCCTATTAAAAAATCATCGGAACGACGTTTGAGAAAATTTAATGCATTAATTCCCACCACATTGATTCCAAAGGAAAACAATTCCTGGAAGTGCTTGAGAGAAATCTTGAATCCCGGTCTCCAATCTGTAGTCCACCATAAGACCAAGACTCCAATCAAGCTATTAGTTAACTGCTGACCAACGAGACTCCAGACACCGCAACCCAAAATAACCATTACTAATCCCACTACACCACCAGCAATTGTTGCCACTAGTGTACGTAGAGATAAAGTCTTGAAGGCGAATTGGCGACTAAGTATAGCAATTTGTACGCTATTGAGGGAAGCAAACAAGAAATTCAAAGATAGCCAACGTATGATGGGTGTGAGTTGTGGCTCTTTGAACATTATTGCTATTGGTTCCGCAACAGCAAAACTCGTCCCCAAAAGCAGCACACCAATGGTAATATTAACCCAAAAGGCAGTATCTAAATGTTCCTGCTCCAATTCTTGACGCTGGATAATCGCTTGACTAAATCCTTGGTCTACAAAGACCTGCATGAAAGCTAAGAATACGTTGGCTAAAGCCACTAGACCGAAGACCTTCGGCTCTAACAGACGTGCGAGAAGTAAAAAGACTGCAAATGAAATTACTTGGCTGCCCCATTTTTCGATTACAGTCCAAACTACCCCTTTGATTGCCTTTTCTTTGAGATTCTTCATTACTATTGACTACTTCGGTAAACTTATTTCAGTTCTGCCTTATGGGTACAGTCAATCGATAGTTGATTGGCAACCATTTAGACTTGGTGAATTTTTTGATACTCTTGATATTTCTTTCCTGTTACACCTACAAGCATCCCTGCACTATGGTAGATGTATCGTAAGGTTCTAAACACTTCATGTTTTCCCCAAATCACAGATAGAGGAATCGATAGTGTTCCTTTGATAATTCGCCTAATTCCTTTGAAAATGCATATAGCTCGGACTGCAAATGAAGGATCTAAATCTACTTCACAGAAACTCTCTGTAATTCCCAATCGGTAACTCCGCTTCAGCAGCCATACTAAATTAGCACGACTTGCTGGTATCCACTCATCAACCAAAGCATCGTTTGCCCATACGATTTTATAGCCTGCATGAGATACACGTCGGAAAAAGTGCCAATCTGAACCTCCAGATAGTGCCAAGCGTTCATCGAAACATGGTTCCATTTTTTGCAATACTTCTGTACGGATTAGCACATTATTGGTGGCTGCTCCTTTGAGAAGATGACCTGTAGAATAACGAGAACGCTCAAAAAATTTTCCTTTTGTAATCCAATCAGGAACGGATTGATTGAAGTAAGGTAATACTGGACCAGAAACTACATCGGCATTGTATAAACTTTGGACGCGCAAAAGTTCATCCAACCACGATGGTTGGGGAACTTCGTCATCATCAATGAAAGCTAGAAAGTCCAAATCTTTTCCAGCACAAGCAATGGCTTTATTTCTGGCAAAAGGGATTCCACGACGTGGCTCGACATAGCATTTTAGTGTCCATTGAATTTGTGAACTGATTTGTTGACAAAGTTCACAAGCAGAGCCATGGTCGTCGTTATCAACAACTATGATTTCTAATTTAGGTGTTTTGCAATGCTTAAAATTTAGTTGATTCAAACCATTAAGTAAACGTTTTAAGCCCTCAGGACGTTGACAAGTTATTATGCATACGGCAACTCGCATTTTTTCACCTCAATTAGAATGCTCATCTCAATAGAAGTCTGGTTCTACATCGTTCCACTGTTACTAACTAGCAAAAGTTTTGCAATTACACCCTGAGTCTTACAAATTCAAGTTATCTACTTTTGTGAGTATCTAACCGAACCAAGCGATCGCCCAATGGCTAACTTTGCTAATGGTGCCAAACGCACAGATAACAAAGTCAGCAGCGATCGCACATCGCTATAGAAAATTGACTTGTCATAGTTCCAAGCCCTATCTATGAAATCGCGGGCTTTTTGCATATCACCACCCTGTAGGGATAACCTAGCTAGATAGCGGTATCTGTAAGCATAGGCAGTTGGTAACATCGGCTCCACCAATTCTGGCGATCGCTCTTTAGCTGCCTGGACTATCTGTTCATTACAACGTTGCATTTGTGCCACGTTGAAAGAAAGTCCGGATGGACGAACACGATAGTAACACAAAACACGCTTCTCTCGGTAAAATTGCCAGTGGCGCGTTGCTGCAATTCTTAACCAGAAATCCACATCTTCACTACTGCGTAATCCTTCATCAAATTCGCCAATTTCATCTACTAAACACCGACGAAATACAGCATTAGAACCGTGTCCGACAAAATTCTTACACAGTAATGCCGAGAGTGGATCGGACTTCACTGGTTTGCCGCTGAGGTAAACAAAAGTCGGACGTCCATCATCACGAATTGCTCGGGAAGCG
The DNA here is from genome assembly GCA_030065825.1 of Nostocaceae cyanobacterium. Taxonomy (GTDB): domain Bacteria; phylum Cyanobacteriota; class Cyanobacteriia; order Cyanobacteriales; family Nostocaceae; genus JASJCY01. The sequence continues at coordinate 39,928 of JASJCY010000025.1, forward strand.
CTATAAACCACCCCAACCTCGGGAGAACTATCTAGCCTTGCCACATGATTAGCCAGTTTATCTGGATGGTAAATGTCATCCCCATCTAGGAGGGCAATGTATTCTGCACGAGCATGACGGATGCCATAGTTGCGTGCTGATGACAACCCTCCATTCGGTTTTTGCAGTAACCGAAAACGAGCATCCCGGTCTACATATGGCTTAACTATATCAGCGGTATCATCTGTAGAACCATCATTAACAATCAGTACCTCAAATTCTCGGAAGGATTGAGTTTCTAGAGAACGCAGTGCATCTTCAATGTAGTCTCCAATGTTATAAGCGGGAACTATTACACTAACTTTAGGAGAAATAATCATTACGTAAGTGTTAAATTGAATCAAATGGTCAATGGTTTATAATTGGGGTTTGCAGTTTCTCAAAACTGGCACAGCTATATATCTAGTTTGACCGTATTATCTTTGTGTAAAGCTTATCAAAAAAATCGTTAGCTTTTTTGGAATCGTGAGCTTTAGCTTGAGCAATTGCCCCAGCACTCATTTTTTCATAATAATCAGGATCGTCAATCACTTGAATTATATTTTCTATCGCTTGGTCGGCTAGATTATTATAAGTCTTGTCAAGAACAGACCAGTAATTTTCTTTGCTCCTATTCGTTAGGTGAATCCAATTTCCAGATTCATTTAGCTTTAAGTTGACAATTATTCCATTATTTTCATTTACAAATTCTGGCAAAGCACAAACATTAGTTGTGATTGCGGGAGTTCCTACTGAAAATCCTTCTAAAATACTATAACCATAAGTATCATCTAACGTACACATTAATTGTATATGACTTTTTGATAACAAATCAATTACTTCTCTATTGGGCATTGTTCTGTGAAATTTAACATTATCCAAATCAATATTTTTTATATCTTGTTTATATTTTGAAGCATCATTACAGTCAGTGTACACTTGCCGACCATAATTCATTTTAGATATTATATGTATCTTAATAGGTAACTTTATTTTCCTCGCTTTCTTAGCTACTCTCAATGCAACGATTCCACCTTTTCTAGCAAAGTCATTTCCAACAAATATTAATTCTAGAATATCTCCTTTTTTATATTTTTTTGGTTCTTTCTTACTGAGAGGGAAATTAGGATAAATTACTTCTAACTTATCAATTATTTTTGCATTTAAATGACTCTTATTATTTCTGATAAATTTTTTTTGAGCATACTTTGACATTGCAATAATTTTTCGACAATTTTCTTGATTCAATTGATTTATAAGTATTGAACTCAGCTTGTTACCATAAGTACCAATTGTTCGCGGCAAAATAGACTCAAAAGTAACAATCCAAGGTCTGTCCGTATATGGTATTGCATTGAACGAATGAATTAAATCCCAATGGGCAAATAAAGATGGAAGTAAACTAACTCCTTCTAAGGGATGCCATATTTTTTGTAATATCCGTTCTGGAACATACAAATGAGGATAATCTTTACGACGGACAATGGTATGTTTTTTAGAATTGCGAGCTGAATTGGGGATACTCATAATATGACTCCCTGTCAAAAGTACCTTAGACATGACTAACCATTACCTCTGTTGTAATATTTAGCACCCCTGTGTTTTGATTATTGGGGACAACAACCATTGCAAATATTTATCTCAAATTAACTCTAATATGTTAAGTGGCTAATGCTTTGCGTTTACTAGTGACTACATGACGCAGCCATCTGCGAGTATCTGGAGGAATTAACCACATACCAATACACAAACAAATGTCTTTTGGTTGAGGTTTACCGAACCAAATAGCTTCCCACAGCAGTATTAACAATGCTTTCCATTCTCTGGCACGGGCAGCTCTGGCACTGACTTCTGCCAAAATAAAAGATGAATAAGCCCGTGGTGTTACTAAGTTCCGTTTGGCTCGAATCCAGTCAAATGAAAACTGCCAATTAGAGCTTTTACTCAACCTTGGACGTGCTTCCCCTAAATTCCAGACTGATAGCACCTGCTGCACAAACTCAATTCCTACACCTTCTTGCTGAATTGCCCGCAACAGCCAGTCCCAATCATCGTGTCTTTGGAGAGTAGTATCAAAATTAACTTTTTCCAGTAATTCTTTGGAGGTGAAAATGGTCGAAGTGTGGATTAAGCCTTCTCCTTGAAACAGGGTATTGCGAACAAACAAATATTCACTTAATGGTTCCGATTGCTTAGGCAGTCTCCTGGGCCAAATTGTATCTCCTTGGGCTGTCCAAGCAATCACGAAAGATGAAATAATAGGAAATTTATACTGGGAATTATTGGCTGTTTCCAATTGTAGTTCTAGTTTGGCAGGCATCCATTCGTCATCGTCATCTAAAAATGCAACCCATCTGGCACTTGCTGCATTTACTCCAGTATTACGAGCAACACGACTACCTTGATTGGTAGGTAGTTCTATTACCTTCAGTCTGGGGTCATTTATAGTTGCAAGTTTAGTACGGGTTTCTTCGTGGGGACCATCAATGACGACAATGACTTCTATTTGATTGAGACTTTGTGATAAGGCACTTTCAACAGCGCGTTTTACCAATAGCGCTCGACGATAAGTAGGTATGACCACACTTACTAAAGGTTCTACCAAAATTCCCTCCAGATGATTACTGTACTAGTAATTTTTTGTCTCGGCTTGTAGGTTAGTCGAAGTTCAATGCACCAGAGGAATGACACAAATTGTCGTTTATTATGAACCTACTTACTCTCTGATTGTTCCTGAATTCTTGACTCTAGAAAGTAGGTTATTTCCAACGACTATATAAATCTAGTCAGAGTCTATAATTTAGTTCGATTGCGACCCCTTGATTTATCCAGATCAAAATTACTGACTAGCAGCAGTATTTTCCGCTAAAGCTAAGTCATTGATGATGTGTTCAAGATTTTGCGGTTGAATTGTCCCTTGTTTTATCAAAAGTTCATCCATCAGCATATCAGCTACTTTTTTCTCGGACAAAGCAGTCTCAACTTGCGCTGTAGTCAATAAATCTGCTTCCACAAAATAATCTGCGATGCGTTTGACTCGGCTGTAAATATCTGTAGATAATTCCTGATTTGTGGTGCTTGAAGTTGTAGCTAATGGACTTTTTACTCCATCCTGTTTTGAACCGTAGCTATCAATTGCTGACATTTTCTTTACACGCAATGGTGGTGCATAAAACTTAGCCAAAGCAATGTGAAGTGCAAAGGCTGGATTTCCTAGCAAGTAACGAACTGCCAAGCGTTTAGGTTCCCGTAATAAACGGTATAACCACTCTAAACCCGTATTAGAAATCAAGGGGGGACAGTCTTCAACCATGCCAGCAAGTCGGTCAATAATTGCCCCACCAACCATGACTGCATTGACTTCTAAACGACTACGATGTCTATAAACCCAACCCTCCTGTATTGGCATTCCCATACCTACTACCAATATATTCGGCTTTACCTGATTAATTTGCTCAATCACAGCTTCATTCTGCTGTGGATCTTCTTTATCAAAATATCCATGATGCCCAGCAAAAATCGCTTTGGGATATTGTTGTCTTAGCCGTTCAAGGGCTGTTTCTAAAATATTTGGCTTAGTACCAAGAAGAAACACAGACAAGCCATGTTCGTTGCACTTTTCTAATATCTTGGGCATTAAGACTGTCTGGGAAGCTCTATATTCTATTGGTAACTGTACACCCATGTAACCAATAGCTTTTAAAATGCCTACACTGTCACATCTAGCAATTTCTGCACTTTGGAGAAACTCGTAGTACCAAGGTAATTGCATCGAAAGATTGAAACTGTGAGCATTGTAACTAGCTACAGTTACTCTCTTTCCCTTAATACAGGCTGTATGAACAGCTTCGACTATTGCCGGAACTGTCATACAGGTAATCCGTCGTTCTAACAAATTTACACTCAAACTTGGTAACTCTTTTACCTCAGTGTCATTTACTGTGTTGGCAAGTTCTTGTTTTTTGTTCTGATCAGAATGCTTAAGTAAATTAACTGGCAATGTAACTAATGGACTATTAGAAATGGCAGTCGGGTATTTTAGATTGTGCATTGGCTTACTTCCGTGTATTTTCTTATAGTACTTGCACTTTATGCTACTAAATACTTTCTCTTTTGTAAAGACTTTCTCCTTTCTAAACTCACATTTTGCACTAAGCCTCAAAACCGGATTTATTGCAAATCTCTCAGCTTAAAAACCTTAATTTTCCGTTTATAAACCTGGTTTTTTGGTCTTGCCCTTGAATCGTGCAAAATATGACATAAAAAAAATACCCTTTACTAAAAGAAAACACCAAGAAATAAATTATCCCATGTTTTGGGATGCGCATCCTGCCCGTCCTTTATCATGATTTTGGGAAGATACCTACACCACAAAATATTTTGGGATATTTTTTTAATTGTAAGTCCCTTAATAGACTGTCCATTACTTTTAATACCGTCAGATAAAATACACAAAAAGTAAATATTTTTGCGCATAAGAACGGTGTTTTAATCCTCAAAAATACCGTATATAAATATACTTTATTTTTCAGGATTGCTTTATTCGATGAATGAATTTTTTCATCTAGTTGGTAAAACTATTGACTGCAAATACATGACAACATTTTGTAGATGGACAAATTACATACCATTGCACACCTGTAGAGTTATAGACATTGCACGATGTATGTTTCTGAAATCAATACGGCTGCGATCGCGCAACGGAAGCAACAGGTATTTCTACCAAGTCAATTTCTCGTGTTTACACGGGAATCTGGCTCATTCCATCTGTTAAAAACCTCCTGAGAGTCTAATGTGACAAGATTCATCAGATGATTCCTCGACGAGGAGTTTTAAGGGGGGATGGTTCTGACAAAAATTTACGGCTTAGGCTTGGTTGATTCTTAGGAGGCATCTGATACCATATATAGGTCTAAATTGTTATACATTCCTATTCCTACATACTAAGTTGGTTACTGCTTGTCCGGAAGAATACGTTAAATTTGTAAAATTTTCTATATTTGTGTTTATATAAGTAAAAATTAGTAATTACAGATACACTATATTATTAATTTATTACACACTTACTATACGGACAAATCAAGGGAATCCACCCTTATGGTGGGGTTGTGTACTTGGTTATTTTGTTTGTGACAAAGCTTGGAAAACAAGGAGTCTATAGACCTTGAGGGTCTAATATAGCTTTATGTAGATAGTCGGGATTGCTGAATTGGAATATGAATTTACAAAATACACCTCACCACGCCACTTGCTACAACGCGCTTAACCATAGCCCAGCAGTGGCTCCCCTTCCCCTCTCCGCGAGTTCGGAGAGGGGTGGCTTTAGCCGGGGTGAGGTTTTTATTTCAGATTCATAGCTATATTCAGCAACGCCAGATAGTCTATGCCATTCCTACTTGAGGGTTTTGTCGTTGGGAGAGTTTTATCCATCAAGACTATCTGACAACGGATGATTAGCTTCTAGAACTGAGAACCCTTATCTGTTATATCTGTTATGACATCCGTTGCCAACTACACTTTTGTCTCCATCCTCTTAGAGTAAGGATATTGGTGTATTCCTATCTCAAGATCAGTTCAAAATCCAATCCTTGGATGTAACATCCTATGGGGGCACGGCGTTGGTAAGATTATTCTATATCCTTGGAGATTGTAGATGCCGTGCCCCTACAATTTGTCTGATTTTAATTTTTCAGGTTCAATTCCTCAGTACTTTTGGGTGGCAAAATATAAATCATACCAGAAATTAACGTCAGAGCAACAGATATCCAAAAGACGATGAGGGACGGTACCTTCCATGATGGAGGTAGAGGTGCAATCAGTAGGGCAATGGCAATTATTTGACTTACTGTTTTGAGTTTACCCCAAATATTTGCCCCGCTAATTTTAGGTTGATTTACACGCCAACCTGCGATCGCTAATTCTCGTCCTAAAATCAGAAATACTCCCCAAGCTGGAATTTGTCCTAGTTCAATTAAAGCTAGTAACGGTGCAAGTACTAGCAATTTATCCACCAAGGGGTCGAGAAATTTACCTAAATCGGTGATTTGGTTGAGTTTCCGTGCTAAATAGCCGTCTAACCAGTCAGTACCAGCAGCAATCAGAAAAATTACTAAGCAGATCCATCTAGTTTGGGTTGTGGGGTTATGTAAAATGTACAAGATAAATGGTAACCCCAAAAGTCGAGAAAAGGTAATCGAGTTAGGTAAATTCATAAACAGACGTTAATGGGTAATGGTTAGTGGTAATCTTTGACAACTAACACAATATCCAATCCAAAATTTAACATCCAAAATCTAAAATTGCTATGACTCAACCTCCAGATTCCCAATATAGAATTGAACGGGATTCCATGGGCGATCGCCAAATCCCCAGTAGCGCTTATTACGGCATCCAAACTCTGCGGGCAATAGAAAACTTTCCTATCAGTGGTTTAAAGCCCCTACCTACTTACGTAGATGCCTGTATTACTATTAAAAAAGCTACAGCTATTGTAAATGGTGAATTGGGTTGTATCCCCGAAGATATCAGTCAAGCAATTGTCCAAGCTACAGATGAAGTCCTAGCTGGCAAGTTCCGAGATCAGTTTGTAGTTGATGTTTATCAAGCTGGTGCCGGGACTTCCCACCATATGAATGTTAACGAAGTCCTAGCAAATCGTGGTTTAGAAATTCTAGGCGACCAGAAAGGCAATTACAAACGCCTTAGTCCCAACGACCATGTTAACTACGGACAGTCTACCAACGATGTGATTCCCACTGCCATTCGCATTGGTGGTTTAATGGCGTTAGCAAAAACGTTGCATCCAGCCTTAGAGAAAGCGATCGCCATCTTAGGGGTAAAAGCCACAGAATTTCAAGAGATTGTCAAATCCGGCAGAACCCATATGCAAGATGCAGTTCCCGTGCGTTTGGGGGAAAATTTCCGCGCTTGGGCACAAATTCTCACAGACCATCAAAACCGGATTTACACCGCCAGCAGTGATTTAATGGTACTAGGTTTAGGCGGTAGTGCCACCGGTACGGGGTTAAATACCCATCCCCAATATCGTGCCCGTGTGGTAGAAATTCTATCAGAGTTAATCAACTGTCCCCTAGAACCAGCCCCCCACCTAATGGCAGCAATGCAGAGTATGGCACCATTTGTCAATGTCTCCGGTGCTTTACGTAATCTAGCTCAAGATTTAGTCAAAATCTCCCATGATTTACGACTGATGGATTCTGGTCCCAAAACTGGTTTCAAGGAAATTCAACTACCACCAGTACAACCAGGGTCCTCAATTATGCCCGGAAAATACAACCCAGTGATGGCAGAAATGACATCCATGGTATGCTTCCAAGTGATGGGTTACGATAGTGCCATTGCCCTGGCAGCACAAGGGGGACAATTGGAACTAAACGTGATGATGCCCCTAATTGCCTATAATTTAATCCACAGCATCGAAATTCTGGGTAATACCATTGTTGCACTCACCGAACGTTGCATTCAAGGGATAACTGCCAATCGGGAACGGTGTCTTGCTTACGCTGAGGGTAGTTTAGCCTTAGTCACTGCATTAAACACCCACATTGGTTATCTTAATGCTGCCGCAGTCGCCAAAGAATCCCTAGAAACAGGCAAGTCCCTACGGGAGATTGTACTAGAAAAAGGACTAATGAGCGAGTCAGAATTATCCGAGGTGTTGAATTTATCCCAAATGAGTAAAATTATACCTCTAAGTTCATCTTAGTGTCTAGTGGTTCACCAATAACTCGTTTCCAGGCTCAGCCTGGAAACGCATCCCTTGGAGGCTCTGCCTCCAGATTTCATGGGAGGCAGAGCCTCCTAAGATGCATTACAAGGTAAAACCTTGTAACGAGGGACGAACGAGGGAAACGAGGGGACGAGGGATTACCAATAATAAACCCGGTTTGTTTAGGCATGAACAGGAAATCCTAGTTAAGGTATAAAAAAGCTTGGATATGAATTTAGATCGATGTCGAAAACACCATCTGTCAGTTTAATTCGTGCCAATTCCTATGAACAGGAATTACTAAGGGAGTCTTTGTCAACGCTGTTAGCACCTTTGGGGGGAATAGCAGCATTTGTGAAACCGGGTAACCGCGTCTTACTTAAGCCTAATTTGCTCACAGGGGCACGTCCTAGTAAAGAGTGTACCACTCGCCCGGAATTGGTTTATGCAGTGGCACAGATGGTAATAGAGGCTGGTGGGGAGCCATTTTTAGGGGATAGTCCTGCCTTTGGTAGTGCCAGGGGTGTAGCGGAGGCTAATGGCTATTTACCGATTTTAGAGGAACTGAAGCTACCGATAATTGATTTTCATGGCAAACGTTATCAAACTGTGAGTCAGGAATTTAACCACTTGCTGCTGTCTAAGGAAACAATGGAAGCGGATGTGGTAATTAATTTACCCAAAGTAAAATCCCATGGGCAGTTGGTGCTAACCTTAGGGGTCAAAAATCTGTTTGGTTGCGTTCCCGGTAAAATGAAAGCTTGGTGGCATATGGAAGCGGGGAAAGATGCTAACAGATTTGGTGATATGTTGGTGGAAACTGCTAGGGCAATTAATCCCAATTTAACCATTATTGATGGCATAATTGGTCATCAAGGCAATGGTCCTAGTAACGGAGAACCTCGTCAGCTAGGGATTTTGGGGGCATCACCAGATGTATTTGCCTTAGATCGGGCAATGGTGGAAATTCTCAATGTTGCCCCCCAAAAAGTTCCTACCGTTGCTGCATCTATAAGACAAGATTTGGTTGGGGAAATTGCTAACATTAATTTTCCTCACTTACATCCCCATTCGCTGCAAATAGATGATTGGCAGTTATCAGACAAGGTTATTCCTATAGATTTTGGTATGCCCCGCGTCATTAAGTCTACCTTTAAGCACCTTTACATTAGATTTATTAAGGAACCCATGAGTGCTTATGGTAGGAGTTAATAGCTGTTGATTAACCCTTAAAACTTAATGGTACAACCTAATTGCATACTTGGCTACAGCAATTCCTATTTTGAGTGGATTAAGCTGTAATTACCCTCCGATTGCTTAACCAGACCGCCCTTTTTAGTGGCGGTTTTTTTATTGGTTGATATGGGAATCAAGTTTGACTAATTACTAACCAAATGAGTTCTTGTCTATGTTAGCAAATAGTAAATGGTCAAACTATTATCCATTACCCATTACCAATTACCAATTACCCATTACCAATTACTTAGTAAATACCTCTATGGGCATAGATGAAATCAAACAAGCCTTGTGAACTACTTCATACAGTCTACCTATATACAGATTGACAAAATTAAAGTCTTGTATATCGGATTTTGCTGACCATAATTTAACAATTTTTATAGGGTGTTATTACAGATGATTACTTGATGAAAATGTGAATTCCTCTGTATTTTTGCGGTATAGATTCATGGTCAAAATGTTGATACCGATTATTGTCTATCTCCAGGTTTCCAATATTTTCAGCAAAAATACTTATTATATTATTGAGACAGCGATTGCTCCCGACTAATTATTCATAGCCGGGGAGATACAACCACGAGCAAATGAGGCATAATCCCTATATATTTAGGTTTCAGGAATTTTTGTTCACAAAAATATTTGAGGATGGAAATCTGGAAAAATTACATAATTAACTAGTGCCATGTAAATTTTCATGCATTAATATTATTCTATCCTTATCCAAGAAAATATACGGTATTCCTTCCGTAGATTGCAAGATTAGTTACAAAAAAATCATTTTAAATTTCCCGAGAGATTTGTATCAACGACTGACAACAGATAAAAATTTTTAATCACAGTTTAAAAACAGGTTAAGGTTCTTGACGACAGAGCAATTTACGGTTAAAAAAAAGCTAAAATAGAAACAACACTCTCCACAAGAGAGTAAACCAACAAGAGATCCCAAAAGCTCAAATTTTTTATGAATTCAACTAGTCAGTCTGTCAATACCGCCGACCCTCACAGTCATAGATTGGCAGATGTTGTGGGAACTGCAATTGCTGTGTTAACTCTGACTCTACCCTTGTTTTTCATTGCTCACTATTCTTCCACAAGCGTTCCAAATAACGCATCATCCTTGACCTACAATGTAGGAAGAAGTGGCAAGTAAGATGAAACAAGTAAGTAGCATTTCCAGGTCAGGAATGCTCGGAGGTGAGACAACTGATTTGTAAACCAAATTTGGTCCATAGTATTTGAAGCACATCGAATCTGAATGATACCTGTTTTGATTCCAGATTCGGTTAAACCAATTAGGGGCTTATAAGCCCCTAGAGGTTTACTGGAAGTTGATCTACAGTTTCTGGCGGTATAGGATAATTTTCTCCACTTTCCTGAAAGGATAATTTGTGATTTAGTGTTCCCTAAATGACCCCTTTTTTTGGAATATGTAGGTAGGAGTGACGTGAGTTTGTTGGGAAGAAGCACATCTTAGCCTAAAATTCTACACGGGGAGCTAAGCTAAGTGCGCCCAAATTGTATCGTTACTTCAGGAGTGTTATTGTGGATTTATCCCTAATTCCCGCCCAGCCAAAACCAGGTATCATCAATGTTTTAATTGAAATTACTGGGGGAAGCAAGAATAAATACGAATTTGACAAAGACCTACAAGCTTTTGCCCTAGACCGAGTACTTTATTCTTCGGTAAAATATCCCTATGATTACGGCTTTGTCCCTAACACATTAGCTGATGATGGCGATCCCTTAGATGGAATGGTGTTAATCGACGAACCAACCTTTCCAGGGTGTATAATTGCAGCAAGACCAATTGGAATGTTAGAAATGATTGACGGCGGCGATCGCGATGAAAAAATTCTCTGTGTTCCCGATAAAGATCCGCGCTATGCTGCCGTAAAATCCCTGAAAGACGTGGCACAACACCGTTTAGATGAAATTGCCGAATTTTTCCGCACCTATAAAAATTTGGAGAAAAAAGTGACCGAAATCCTTGGTTGGCAAGATGTAGAACAGGTTAATCCCTTGGTGGAAAAGTGCATCAAAGCTGTTAAGTAAGTAACGAAAAAAGGTAAAAGATAAAGGGTAAAGGATAATAGCAACTCCCAATCCCCATTTCCTATTTACCAATCCCCATTTCCCATTTACCAATCCCCATTTCCCATTTACCAATTCAATGCAGCGCACGCTCCTATTGGCAAAAATTCACAACTGCACCCTCACGGGGGCAAATATTAATTACGTCGGTAGTATCAGTATCGATCAAGTTTTGTTGGACAAAGCTGGGATATTACCCTACGAGCAGGTGCAAGTAGTGAACGTTACCAATGGCGAGCGTTTTATTACTTATGCAATTCCGGCGATCGCTAACTCAGGAGCAATTGAGCTAAATGGAGCTGCGGCACGTTTAGGTATTCCAGGGGACCGCTTGATTATAATGACTTACGGACAGTTGACCCCAGAAGAGTTAAAAAATTACTCTCCTACAGTTATCATTGTGGACGAAAAAAACCGACTCTTGGAAGTTCTCAGTTATGATGACTTGCTCAGTGAGGTCTAATTTCAAGGAACAATGTCAAATTCTCAACTCTCAAGTCCCCAAAATAACTTAACCAGAAATCAAGACACCCTCCTTAGCAATCAACAGGACAAATTTACAGTTCAATTTTGGGGTGTGCGTGGTTTAATTCCTAGTCCAGGTACCAATACCAACCGTTACGGGGGTAATACTGCTTGCGTAGAGATGCATGTAGCCGGAAAACGATTGATTTTTGATGGGGGTACTGGTCTGCGTTTATTAGGCAAAAATTGGCTAAAATTGCAACAGCCTATAGAAGCTCATTTGTTTTTTACTAATTCCCAATTAAATCGCATCCAAGGGTTCCCATTTTTTGCTCCTGCATTTATCAGAGAAAATAGCTTTCACATCTATGGAACCCCTGCTTTCAATGGAGCCTCAATCAAACAATGCTTGTGTAATCAGATGATACAGCCGCACTTTCCTTACCCTTTACAAGTGATGCAGTCTGATTTACATTTTCATAATTTGACTCCAGATCGGGAAATCAACTTAGATGATGTCACAGTCAAAATGGCATTGATTAATCACAATCAAAACTCCATCGGCTACAGAGTAGATTGGCAAAATTATAGCGTTGGCTACTTGACAGATTTACATACTAATGCTAACGAAATAGAACAAAAACGAGCAATAGAGTTAAGCCAAGGTGTGGATTTGTTGATTGCCAATTCTACTTATACACCTCCAAGATTTAATCATTGTAAATCTGGTGAGTCTCACTGGCAAACTGCTGTGGATTTAGCTCAAACTGCTGGGGTTAAACAGTTGGTAATCTCTCACCATCATCCAGATGATGACGATGATTTTCTAGATCAAATACAAATAGAAATGAAATCTGCCTTCAGCGAAGCATTACTAGGACATGAGGGATTGATATTAGTTGTTATTTAAGTAGTACTTCTATTACTGTTGATTTATCAACTTGTTCGTGAAGACAGGGAACTATTAACAGGGAAAAGCCAATATTAAGTATATATTTAAGCCCTTGGTGGGCGCAAGCTTTGCGCCCCTACATTGCATTGGAGGCAGAAATCGCCTCAAAACTGATCGTAAAGACGGAATTTACCATTTGGGTGAGTTGTTGTAGTTTTTCAGCCACCGCACCAGTAATTAATAATTCTTCTGCCTTAGCTATACCTGTTTGTATATCCGTACAGATTCCGGCACGCCATAGGTAAAATCCACCATTCCATAAAGCAGTTTGCATAAGTTCTGAAGATTTGCCACTCAAAACCCCCTGCATATTTTCTATTAATTCTGCTGTAGTACCAAGGGGGACATTTTTGTTACTAAAACCATATTCCCAGGGTACTAGGTGTAAACGTTTTATGGTTGTACCTTCTCCTAGACCAATAATGGCAGTGCGATCGCGGGGTAAGTCACAACTCCCTTCTAATCCCTTAACTGTGGTAAATTGAGTCACACCTCTCAACTCTAAGGCTGTTTGAAACATTCCTTCGGTGGGTGGATGGACAAAGCCAGCTACAATGTGAGCATCGCCAGCATAAGGACACCAAATCAACTCCATGGTGGCAAAGGGTGGACGCTTGCCTATTTGGTCGCGGTATTCCCACATACTGTTAATTAAGGGAAAATGCCGAGGTGTATAAACAAAGCCAATTCCCGTTTGTTCAAATATTTTTTGGGTTCCCTCCAGGGTTAAATTAGTCCAATCAACTCCTAAACCCTGCCAAATTTCTACTAAGGGTAACCCGTATTTGGTTGGTAAGCGATCGCCTCCATGCATTACCACGGGTTGTCCAGCAGTTGCCAATAGCAAAGCGGTAATGGGTGTAATCGGTGCGGTGCGGGTTCTACCGTCATGGGGTATACCCAGAACCATTACTGTTCGTTGTGAAGGGATTGGTTGCAGTTTGGGACCGAGTTCATCGTAAGTATCCAACATGCCTGCCAATTCTTCCCCCGTAGGACGTTTAATACGGTGGGCAATTAAAAAAGCCCCAATTTGTGCTGGTGTAGCTTCACCCAGTAGCATCATTTTTGTGGCTATGGCAGCTTCTTTTCGGGTTAAATTTTCCTTGGTATGCTGACCGCTACCGACTTTTTTCAGTAAATCTCGAAATACTACACTCATTGAAATTTAGTTAGGAGTTAAGAATTAGTAGGGGCGCTGCGGCTTGCGCCCACCAGACTTTTAATTTTTAATTTTTAATTGTTTTGGGAATTGGCAGTTATTAACTCATAATTCATAACTCATAATTGATAACTTTCCTATTTTGCCAGTTAACAAGCTGAAGGTTCTAGAGAGTTCAATTGTGGGGGTATATTTTCTTTTACCAATTGCCAAAAATGCTGAATTGGAGGAATTTTCAGACGGTCTTGGGTTGTAACCATTACCACTTGGCGTGTCAGGGAAGTTTCAGACATAGATATATTACCATTTGCAGCTAAGCAACGAACCGCCAATGTAGAATCAAGACGTGCTTCCACTAGTGCTGATTGGGGTAGCAATGCTATGAATTCTCCCTGACGTACCACTCCTCTAAATGCGTCTAGGGTATTAACTTCTAAAGCAGCTTGCAGGGTAGCATCTAATTGTTCAAATCTATCCTGTACTAGCCGTTGCATTCCGTATCCATCCTTAAAAACCACTTGTGGATAACGAACTAACTCTGACCAAGGAATACATTCATATTGTGCTAATGGATGATTGGCTGCGGTCAGAACTTCTATAGATTCATCATATAAGACTTCCACTACCATTTCTTTACTGGTGGTTAAAAAGCGATTATTCATCACTATTGCTAGATCCACTAGTCCATCTTTGAGGACTTTGAGTGCGCGATCGCTACCCAAGGATGTTACTCGCAATTGCACTTGGGGATAATCGTGACAAAATTTTTGTAGCACTGGAGGTAAATAGAAAGCGCATAGGGAATGAATTGCAGCGATACAAAGTTCTGGCTGCTTCCCTGATACCAAATCAGTGATTTCCTGTCTGGCTGTTTGCCATTCTTGACATATTTTACGGGCACGTGGTAGTAAGCACTCACCCGCTAAAGTCAGCTTTGCATGACTGGTTCTGTGAAACAATTCTACACCCAAAACTGCCTCCAATGCCTGTATTTGGCGGCTGATAGTCGATTGCGTAACCCCACATTTTTTTGCTGCCCTTTGGAAACTACCTGTTTCGGCGATCCCCAAAAAGGCTTGCAACTGTTCTAGTCGCATTTTCGTGTAGCCTGAATTACATTTATGGCTGTAATTAACTTAACTAATTTTCAACCACAATTTAGTAGAGTTTGTTACAAGTATTTATCATTTATCTAGCGCTAGAGTTTTTTGAGGATTTGGAACTCTTTGTCTAGCGCTATAGTTTTTTGGCAGATTTGAAACTCTTTGTCTAGCGCTATAGTTTTTTGGGAGATTTGAAACTCTTTGTCTAGCGCTATAGTTTTTTGGGAGATTTGAAACTCTTTGTCTAGCGCTATAGTTTTTTGGGAGATTTGAAACTCTTTGTCTAGCGCTATAGTTTTTTGGGATTTGAAACTCTTTGTCTAGCGCTATAGTTTTTTTGGGAGATTTGAAACTCTTTGTCTAGCACTATAGTTTTTTTGGGAGATTTGAAACTCTTTGTCTAGCACTATAGTTTTTTGGGGATTTGGAACTCTTTGTCTAGCGCTATAGTTGTTTGGGAGATTTGAAACTCTTTGTCTAGCGCTAGAGTTTTTTGGGGGATTTGAAACTCTTTGTCTAGCGCTATAGTTTTTTGGGGGATTTGAAACTCTTTGTCTAGCGCTATAGTTTTTTGGGGATTTGCAACTGTTTGTCTAGCGCTATAGTTTTTTGGGAATTTGCAACTGTTTGTCTAGCGCTATAGTTTTTTGGGGGATTTGAAACTCTTTGTCTAACGCTATAGTTTTTTGGGGGATTTGAAACTCTTTGTCTAACGCTATAGTTTTTTGGGGGATTTGAAACTCTTTGTCTAGCGCTATAGTTTTTTTGGCAGATTTGGAACTCTTTGTCTAGCGCTATAGTTTTTTGGGGGATTTGAACTGTTTGTCTAGCGCTATAGTTTTTTTGGCAGATTTGGAACTCTTTGTCTAGCGCTATAGTTTTTTTGGCAGATTTGGAACTCTTTGTCTAGCGCTATAGTTTTTTGGGGGATTTGAACTGTTTGTCTAGCGCTATAGTTTTTTGGGAGATTTGAAACTCTTTGTCTAACGCTATAGTTTTTTGGGATTTGAAACTCTTTGTCTAGCGCTATAGTTTTTTTGGCAGATTTGAAACTCTTTGTCTAACGCTATAGTTTTTTGGGATTTGAAACTCTTTGTCTAGCGCTATAGTTTTTTGGGGATTTGAAACTCTTTGTCTAGCGCTATAGTTTTTTGGGGGATTTGAAACTCTTTGTCTAGCGCTATAGTTTTTTGGGAGATTTGAAACTCTTTGTCTAGCGCTAGAGTTTTCTTGGAGATTTGAAACTATTTGTCTAGCGCTAGAGTTTTCTTGGAGATTTGAAACTATTTGTCTAGCGCTAGAGTTTTTTTTTGGAGGACGGAAAAGTACAAATCAAATTAACTACCGAAAAAGGCTATTTCCTGTTAACGATAGGAAGCCCAAACTCCGGTAATTTCTAGGAAAAGCCGTAAGTATAGCCATCCTTGATGTGAACTCTAAGCAAGTTTTTCATCTGACTGTTCAATTTTTGGCTTTAGCGCCAAAGTTTTCGATTAACAATTCCCGCAGCACCGGTTTAAGGTCATCGCAAGGAATTCCCTTTTGTACAACCTTACCGATATGGGCATCTTTACCGACTTTGCCACCCATACATAGGTCAACCCCTTCGACTGTTTTACCATCTTTGCGGAGCTTAGTACCGATAAAACCAATATCAGCAACCTGTGGTTGTCCGCAAGAGTTGGGACAACCTGTCCAATGAATGCGGACTCTGTCGGGAATTTCTAATTCTTGATCTAGTTCTTGGGCAAATTTTAATGCCCGTTGTTTGGTTTCCACTAAAGCAAAGTTACAATACTGACTTCCGGTACAAGAAACAAGCGATCGCACTAGGGTGGAAGGATTAATCCTGAATTTTTGCAGTAGGGGTTCAGCTAAAAACGCTTCCACATTTTCATTTTTGATATGGGGAATGATGAAATTTTGCTCTACAGTGGCGCGAATTTCACCATTACCGTACACCTCTGCTAGTCTTGCTAACTCAAACATGTTTTCTGCCGACAAGCGTCCTACAGGGACGTGTAAACCAATGTAGCTGTACCCCTCTTGCTTTTGGGGATGAACACCGAGAAAATCCCGTTTATCCATAGTGGTTTCATCTTCGGGTGCAGCTGTCCCTAGTTCCTTACCCAATTCCTTTTCCACTTGCGAGCGGAATTTTTCCATACCCCACTTATCAATTAACCACATTAAGCGGGCTTTGGTACGATTAACCCGTAAACCTTCTTGGAGTCCATTCTCCGTATAAATAGTTAGAATAGCGCAGCTTAAGGCAATCACATCTTGATACTTAGCCGGAACCCAGACATTGAGGGGAATTGCAGCTACCTGACGCTGTGCTGATAAATAGCCACCAACCAGGACATTAAAACCTAATTCTCCATTTTTATAAGCAGGAGTGAAGGCAATATCATTGATTTCCGCATGGATAGAGTTATCCCGTCCCCCTTCAATGGCAATATTGAATTTACGAGGCAAGTTGCTAAAGGCAGAATTACCTTCGCCATAATTGGTGATTGCATCTTGCAACTTTTGCATCATTTCCCTGGTATCGATCAACTCCTCAGGATCAATACCAGCTACAGGAGATCCTGTTAAGTTGCGGACATTATCAAATCCTGACTGTATGGATGTCATCCCCACTGCTTGCAATTTGCGGAAAATCTCCGGAATATCTTCTATCCGTACTCCCCGCAGTTGGATATTTTGTCTGGTGGTAATATCAGCACTCCCATCATCCCCATAACGCTGGACAATCTCAGCCAGGACGCGCATTTTTTCGCTATCGAGATAGCCATTTGGAGTCCGTAAGCGCAACATAAATTTGCCAGGGGTTACGGGACGAAAAAAGATGCCAAACCATTTAAGACGGAGGGTAAGGTCAGTTTCATCAATTGCTTCCCAACCGATTTTAGCAAAATGTTCTAGTTCATCTTTAATCGCTAAGCCGTCTTTTTCGGCTTTGGATTTTTCAATTTTGTTCAGTTTGGCTGTTTTTTCTGTTGCGAGGGTCATCAACTTATCCTCTTAAATAATAGGAACTAGAGATTGGGAATTCGGAATTGGGGAGTGGGAGGTGAGGTTACCCTGTCTCACTAAGTTAAAAAATTTAATTATTTGACTACACTAGAAAAAATAAGTCAGATAATTTCGTATATCTCGCTACTAAATTCCTGTTGACTTGAGATAATTGCATAGTCATAATCTTGTTAATGCATAATCTCTAGAATTTACCAAAGCCCTTCAAATTTAAGTAATAAGTAATAAACCTCACCCCTTCCCCTCTCCTTAGTAAGGAGAGGGGTGGCTTTAGCCGGGGTGAGGTTTTTATTCAAGATTCATACATTGATTCAGCAACGCCAGTAATAAGTAATAAGTAACAAAAATAGTATAAAGCCTGTTGATTTAAATGTAGCGTTTTTAACTTCAGTGAGGGTAACTTCAGGGTTGTTGGGAGAACGAATGAGGTAAAATTTATTCTTCACTCAACCGAAAACCGCTACAATATAATAACATTTTTCAATTGTTTCTAATTTGAATAATAGTTAATCTCTAAATATAGCAAGCAATAAGTTTGGATAATGTTGATAAAATATCAATGAAATTAGGACGGGCAGGGATGCCCATCCCACAATAATCTATTTTATGAAAATGAAAAACGCTATAGATTTTTATAACTAATCATTCTCAAAGTTTAGAGGCATAAATAATGAGTGATTTAAGTGATTTTTATTTAGTCTATGATGTAAGAGATGAAGATACAGCAACTCTGCTAGAGAGAGGTTTAGCAAGATGGAATTTAAATGTCATAAGCATAAAAAATACTCTAGCAGGTGATAATTTAGTAAATAAAATAAGAGAAGCAATAACAAGAAATAAATATATTTTAGTTTTGGTTTCAAATAATTATATTGATTCTCATTTATTAAGAGAAATAATTGCCAATGGGATAATAAAAAGCAAGAAACGCAGAAAAAGAAAGTAGGAGAATCATACCAGTCAAAAGAGATTTTATAGAACCTAACCAAGAACCAGTAGAATTTTTCAATATCCAATCAATAAATTTAGTTGGATGGGACGGAAATAGCAACAATGAAGAATTCAAAAAATTATATAGACTTATTAAAAGTGACGAAGAAGATGACAATAAAATCAGAACTTTTTTCGATTCGATAATTCGTCAAATAAGAGACAACAGTATATCAATTGTAATTGCAGCTTTAACTTTGATTGCTACTGTAATTATGATTCCTGGAGTAATTCAATGGGTAGGAGGTGTACTAAACCCAAAACCTCCTCAAACAAGAAAGGTTCCTCCACCAATTCCTAAACTAAAGTCCTTTAATTTTGAAGTATTAACGGTAGATTCACAAGGGAAAATTACCAAAAGCAGTCCGGGTCAAGCAGAGTCCTTCAAGGAAGACTTGGGTAATGATGTAACTTTAGAGATGGTCGAAATTCCTGGTGGTTATTTTTTGATGGGTACAGAAGATAAAGAAATAGAAAGACTTGCTAAAAAATTTCCAAACAATAAGTTTGACAGAGAAAGACGACAACATCCAGAAAGAGTGAAGTCTTTCTACATAGGTAAATTTGAAGTTACCCAGGAACAGTATAAGCAAGTGATGGGTAAAATTCCACCCAAACTTGAAAATCCATCCAATTTAAAATTTAAGGGAGATAAACACCCTATAGTATTTGTTTCCTGGAATGATGCAATGGAATTTTGCAAAAAGTTGAGTGAACAGACAGGACGCACCTATCGTTTACCCACTGAAGCAGAATGGGAATATGCAGCTCGTGCTCATACTATCACACCGTTTCATTTTGGTGAGACCATTACTGGTGGGCTAGCTAATTATCGTGCCACGGAAACCTTTGCAGATGAACCCAAAGGAAAATTCCAAGATAAAACCACCCCAGTAGGGCAATTTTACCCTAATGCCTTTGGCTTGTATGATATGCACGGAAATGTCTGGGAATGGATTGATAATAATAATTATTCTCAAGTACTGCGGGGTTGTTCGTGGGGAAGCGAACCTTTGTATTGCCGCTCTGCTCACCGCAATACTGGTCCAGAACGGCGCTTCTACAACGGCTACGGTTTTCGCGTGGTGCACGATTTCCTAGCAAAGACTGCTCAATAGCCTTTGGTCACGGAGAGTGCTTGCACTTGAGTACCCCAACTTCTCAAAAATTCCCAAATCTAATATCAAGTCCAAAAATGTTTGCAACAGATCCCATTGCAGTAGGGGCGGGGTAACCCCGCCCCTACTGCCCTTACCCTGCCCTTACCCAAGCATCTGTCGTATTCTTTTTTTAAATTGGTATAGGTTGAAAATCTTGTCATGAAACCATTACACAACTATGTCATCAAACTTTGATAAAAAAAATTGCAGGAGACCCCCACCAACACTCATTATAGCAGAAAATTCAGCCCTGTAAACCCTTAAATCTCGTTATTTTCACAACCATAAATTTTTCAAAAATCTGATTTTTTGGGAGGAAAAGAACATTTTGGGAATTTTAATAAAATTTTACAATCAAGCTACCAGATGAAAATCTCTCCAATTATGGGAAAATCCTTGTGAGGGTCGAGAAACCGGGTTTCTTTCGGTTTATATACTCTGATTATTGGTTATCCACCCATAGAAACCCGGTTTCTTTGTAAACTGAAGGGATTGGATTCAATTTTTGGCGTTGCTGAATCAATGTATGAATCTTCAATAAAAACCTCACCCCCTGAGTGCGGACACCCCTCTCTTGTTCCCCTCTCCCATTGGGAGAGGGGTTAGGGGTGAGGGTAGGAGAGGGGAAGGGGAGCCACTGCTGGGCTATGGTTAAGCGCGTTGTAGCAAGTGGCGTGGTGAGGTATATTCTGTAAATTCTGCCCTTCAATTCAGCAACGCCCAATTTTTAAATGCATCATAAATATGCAATATTTGCATGTATTGAAAAATTTTGTATTACAAAATACTAAATTTTATTTTGAGAGATTTAAGCTTAGTAACTATCAACTCTCAACTCTGAGTGTATTTAAGCATTCTCAACAAGAGCCAGAGGTATTATAAATATCTATATTTTCTAGTTTTCTAGTTACCAGCGTCACCCTGGTAAGGAGGGGAAAGGATGCTTTGCTTCCTATTATTGGAACTGGTGCAAGTTGTTAGATGAATCGAAATTCTAGGGAATTGTTGCCCTCAAGTTATGCAACCTGTGTTATGTCAACAAGTATGAATTATGGTAGATAAACTGTTAGAAAAGGCAACGGGTGCAACTAGGGAAGGAAATTGCTCCTTAGCGAATCAATACCTACAACAATTGTCCTTAGAAACAACCAGTCAATTTCAGCAAGCACTGGATATTGCTTTAGCGGTTCTCGAACAAGGAGATTTTCAGCAACGCTGGGATGTAGCCAAGATATTTCCTAAGTTTGGAGCAAAAGCCATTCCTTCTTTAATTGCAATCCTGGAAGATGAAGAGGTAGATTTAGAACAAAGGTGGTTTGCTGGACGAATTTTAGGAGAGTTCAATCATCCAGATGCGATCGCCACTTTGGTGAATTTGTTGCAAAATACAGAAGATGAAGATTTAGCAGGAATTGCTGCGAGTGCTTTGGCTAACTCAGGTCAAACCGCTATTGAAGGGTTAACAAATTTACTTACTCATCCAAATTCCCGTCTCCTAGCCACTTGCTCCTTAGCTCAAATTCGTCGTCCGGAAATCGTCCCTCCTCTGTTAACTGTAGTTGCAGATGAGGATGTTTCTGTGCGTGCAACAGCGATTGCAGCTCTGAGTAGTTTTCGCAATCCTTCCATTCCTCCGGTTTTAATTGCAGCCTTAGATGATATAGCCGCAGCGGTGAGAAAGGAAGCAGTGATTGGACTGGGATTGAGGACAGATTTAGCCACAGAATTAGACCTATTAAATCATATAAAGCCCCGACTCTATGACTTTAATTTAGAAGTGTGTCAACAAGCAGCAATCGCTTTGGGAAGACTGGGTAGTGATGAAGCAGCAGCAGCCTTATTTAGGGTACTTGAGTCTCCCGCAACTCCCATTCCCTTACAAATGAGCCTTATCCAGACTTTAGGTTGGATGGCAACCCCAGCCAGTTTACAATATTTAGAATTATCCCTCTCCCTGGTAGCGTCTGAGTCTGTGTTAGAAATTATCCGAGTGTTAGGACGTACAGAAACAAAGAATCTCAAAACACAAGCTGCTCAAATTCTTCTGGATTTCTTCCACTGTGGACATGCTATGGTGGGAAAAAACCCTGTTAAACAAGCATTAGCTCACGCTTGGGGACAATTAGCGTCAGAATTAGCAATTAAGCCCTTAAGGAAATTGCAAGCAGATTCCGATGTCCATGTGAGATTACATGCGATCGCTGCTCTCAAAAATTTTCCATCCTAAATTGGGAATAGGGAATAGGGAATAGGGAATAGGAAAATATCCCCTGCTTACTTTCATGCTCTTTGAGTGTATCCAGTTGATGATGCCTACTAAGTTCCTTTTACGAGAACAGAATCCCCTTCTATTTTGACTTGGTAAGCTGTTAGGGGTTTTTTTGCTGGACCTTTCTTTACCTGACCATCAATCTCATATTCAGAACCATGACAGGGGCAGGCAAATTTTTTGTCCGCAGCTTTCCAAGCAACGGTGCAACCTGCATGGGTACAGGTGGGATTAACTGCATTCAGATTACCACTTTTGGATGTACCCACTACCAAGACTGAACCTGCGCTTGTATTTTCGTTAAGTAATTCACCTTTTCGATCTAACTCCTGTAAGCTTCCTACCTTTTGCCATTCCTGAGATGCCGGGGAAGAGTTTTGGGAAGAACAGGCTGCGATCGCTACAGGGAGAAAACTTGCTACCCCACCTACACCAACCCAACTGATGAAATCACGACGGTTCATGGCTACTAATAGTTAATAATTATTGTTCGATAAATGTCTTTTTAGTTTAAATTATTATCGCATTACCAACTTGGACGAAATTAAGCACCAGCAGAAATCGTTTATGATACTAATTTCCTTTTCTCTACACTAGTTAAAAAGTACTACTAAATATGTCATGAAATAATCATATCATTATGTCAAGAAACAATGACAAAAAAAATTGCAGGACAAAAATACATATACTTTATTTTAGCAAAAAAATCGCGCTGTAAACCCTGAAATTTCGTTATTCAAAAATGTTCAACATGGAACAAATGGGAGAGAAATATCAATGTATAATTTTGTAACAAAACTTTACAATTAAGCTGTAGGATGAATAGTTTTCTTTATTATTTTTGCAGCTGCGTGCGAAAAAATCTTACAATGATGAAATACGCTTTTTTAGAATCCCGACTTTTTCAAAAAATTGAGGTTCTGTTACCTTTTAAAAAAATATTTAAAATCATAATTTAACTTCTAATTTTTAATATTAAAACATTAACACAATTCAAAATAGATAATTGGTAATTCTTTTCCTGCAAACTCTTTTACTCCAAACATATAGAATCTGACTTTTAGCTTCTAAATTATAACTCCTAACTTTCAAGTATTAAAACAATTCAAAATAGATAATTGGTAACTTCTTTCCTCCAAACTTATAAGTTTTAACTTTTAATTCCTAATTTATAATTCCTAACTCCTAACTCTCAAAATTGGTAACTTCCAAATTCTAACTCTTAACTCTTAACTATCCTAACTCCAAATTATTAACTTTTAACTTCTAGCTTTTAAATATCAAAAAAATAAAAATTGTTAACTTCTAACTTCTAACTTCTAACTTCTAACTTCTAACTTCTAACTTCTAACTTCTAACTTCTAACTTCTAACTTCTAACTTCTAACTTCTAACTTCTAACTTCTAACTTCTAACTTCTA
>JASJCY010000217.1 GCA_030065825.1 Nostocaceae cyanobacterium
CAATACATCAGCGATCGCTTTTAATGTATTCGCTTCTCCCAAACGAGAACCTATTTGACGGTAGAATTGTAAAGCTTGTTCGTAGCGTTCCAATGCTTCGTCACGACGGTCAAGGAATTGCAATACATCAGCGATCGCTTGTAATGTATTCGCTTCTCCCAAACGAGAACCTATTTGACGGTAGAATTGTAAAGCTTGTTCGTAGCGTTCCAAAGCTTCGTCACGACGGTCAAGGAATTGCAATACATCAGCGATCGCTTTTAATGTATTCGCTTCTCCCAAACGAGAACCTATTTGACGGTAGAATTGTAAAGCTTGTTCGTAGCGTTCCAATGCTTCGTCACGACGGTCAAGGAATTGCAAAACATCCCCATAAGCTTGAATTGCATCAATAAAAGGGATGACTTCCTCATCAGTTTGGGGACTCCATTCCTCAACCAACCGTTGATAAACAGTCAACCGCACCCCATTATAACCCCGCAGTTGCAGCAGGAAATCACAACTACTATACCTGTTATCAGCATTAGTTGCTTGTGTAATTATCTTAATTCCCTGACCATACTCCCCAAGTTCACAGTGATGATGAAAAATCTCTAGATATTCCCTCACCGCTTCTAATTCATCAATGGGTTCCAATTGCGGTTTGCGGTGTTGTTCATAATAACTAATTGCTTGTTGGTGTGCTTGTTCCTTCTCGGTTGCGGTGCTTCGTTGCTGCAAATAACCTTGAATTAACGGTTGAAACTGAAATATCCATTTCCCTTGCTGCTTTCTTTCTTGCAAAAGGGAACGTTTCACCAAATAACGCAAATCCTTTTCTACAATTTCTCCCCTCTCCTCTTTAGGAGAGGGGTTGGGGGTGAGGTTCTCCTTATCTACCCCCCTCTCCTTACCAAGGAGAGGGGTTGGGGGTGAGGTTTGTATCGGGTTGGGATTCTCCCCTTCCTGTTGCAAAGATGGATGGAAACACATCACCATCGCTGCTTCCCCATCAAAAGCGAGACGATACACACTCAGACTTACAAGCAGCTGCTGTAACCGGGGACTGAGACGATTAACACTAGTATCTAATATCTTAGCAATACTTGCCTCTGGGTCATCGCGGTGCAAACCCAGTATCTGATAAACATTCTCCCTCCAAGCACTAATATCAGCAGTTTCTCCCTCTTCAGCACGCAACACCCCCGCAGCTAGCTTTAACAACAAAGGATGTCCCGTTGCTTGAGTCACAAAATCCCGTAACTGTGCATCATCTCCCTGAATTTCCAAAGCTTGCAACAAAGCTACCCCAGCATCCGTATTCAGTCCATCCAGAGACAACCAACGGCTATAATTGAGGGTATTTGCTGGAAGTGCAGGCTGTTCCCGACTAGTAACTAGAATTTTACTACTACTTTGGGAACTAAACCAACGTAAGAGAAACTGACGGTAAGCATCATCTCGCCATTTGCCATTAGCTTCTAGTATAGTTTCCAAATTATCCCATATCAACAAATACCGTTCCAATTGCAGAGCATTACACACCGCAATCATTAACTCCTCTGGTTTTTCTGGTGCGGGTTGTTTCAACACATCCAGCAACCAACGTCCCCAAACAGCAAAGGGATAAACTTGGCTAAAAGTAGTCCAGATTTGTTGAGTAAATTCCCCAGCAGCATCAGATAACTTTGCGACTATCGCTGATTTACCAAAACCCCCAGCAGCAACTACCCCAATCAGCTTTACCTCCCCAGAATCCAGCCACTGCTGCATTTTTGCAAGTTCATCAGTCCGTCCCTGCCAATAATTTGTATCCGGACGACGTTGGTCAACAATAGCACTAACAGCATTTACTTTGTCAGATGCCGATTCTGACGACTTCAGTTAAGAATTTTCAGGATTTTCATTGATAGTAATCTGAGCAGCATTGTAAGTTTTACCACCTTGAGTCATTGATTCAATCTTCGTTTGATAGCCAGTATTCTGTTCCCCATAGATATTTTGTTCCATCTGGCTATTATCTTGTAATTTACCAGCATTAATTTCATGTGCCAGTGCTTTTACAGATGCAGCAAAATCCGGATCGTCATCCATCGCATCCTGTAAATACACCTCCAGACGCTTTAATTCTTCCCGAGAACCTGCTTCAATAGCAGTAAGAGCGGTTTCTGCCTTTTTATTACCCCGTAGCTTCTGCCAAATCTTCTGACGCAGTTCGTCCATTTTTTTGAGTGCTGTTTCCGTGAACTTTTCACCCAACTTACCCACACCAGACTCAAAAAACTTGGTAAAAGCTAACGTCGCAATTGCTGCTGCTGTTAAGGTTACAGGTTCCGTCATACCGTAAATACCCTTAGTTGTTCGCTGTTGTTTAATTCTATAGCAATCATATTGGAGTTGTGGCAGATTCCCGACTTCTTCTCACATCTCGCATCAAAGTATTAATACGGAACATTCGCCTGTCAATAAACATATATTTTTCTCAAATAAACGAGATAATAATGATTTGAAGCCTAAGTAAACATATAAAAATAGTATAAATATTGCATCAAACTATAAGTGTAAGATAACACACATCTTGCACCTGGGTTAAAAACCGGGTTTCTTGAGAATGACTAATCCTCTTTGCCTAAATTTTGCGTTTAGAAACCCGGTTTTTTTGGTTTTGTTGAAAATGGTGCAAGATATGACATAAAAGTCTTCAACAAATCAGGGATCTAAGAGGTTGTTTATAAATAAAAGGTAAAGACCAAAGAAACCGGGTTTGGAATAGGTAGAGAATCGAAAATTTGAGTATGTATATCAAAACAAACCCGGTTTCTAGACCCTCACTCCTAGTTTTATATTTATTGTATAAACACCCTCTAAATTTTGGGTGTAAAGAAACCGGGTTTGGAATAGGTAGAGAACCGAAAATTTGAGTATGTATATCAAAACAAACCCGGTTTCTAGACCCTCACTCCTAGTTTTATATTTATTGTATAAACACCCTCTAAATTTTGGGTGTAAAGAAACCGGGTTTAGAATAGGTAGAGAACCGAGAATTTGAGTATGTATAGCAAAACAAACCCGGTTTCTAGACCGTCACCAGAGTTTTATATTTATTGTATAAACACCCTCTAAATTTTGGGTGCAAAGAAACCGGGTTTGGAATAGGTAGAGAACCGAAAATTTGAGTATGTATATCAAAAGAAACCCGCTTTCTAGACCCTCACGAGAGTTTTATATTTATTGTATAAACACCCTCTAAATTTTGGGTTTAAAGAAACCGGGTTTGGAATAGGTAGAGAACCGAAAATTTGAGTATGTATATCAAAAGAAACCCGGTTTCTAGACCCTCACGAGAGTTTTATATTTATTGTATAAACACCCTCTAAATTTTGGGTGTAAAGAAACCGGGTTTGGAATAGTTAGAGAACCGAAAATTTGAGTATGTATATCAAAAAAACCCCGGTTTCTAGACCCTCACGAGAGTTTTATATTTATTGTATAAACACCCTCTAAATTTTGGGTGTAAAGAAACCAGGTTTAGAATAGGTAGAGAACCGAGAATTTGAGTATGTATAGCAAAACAAACCCGGTTTCTAGACCGTCACCAGAGTTTTATATTTATTGTATAAACACCCTCTAAATTTTGGGTGCAAAGAAACCTGGTTTGGAATAGGTAGAGAACCGAAAAATTGAGTATGTATACCAAAAGAAACCCGGTTTCTAGACCCTCACGAGAGTTTTATATTTATTGTATAAACACCCTCTAAATTTTGGGTGTAAAGAAACCGGGTTTGGAATAGGTAGAGAACCGAGAATTTGAGTATGTATACCAAAACAAACCCGGTTTCTAGACCCTCACCAGAGTTTTATATTTATTGTATAAACAGCCTAACAATAAACATATATTTTTATCAATAGAACGAGAGAATAAGGATTTTACTTCTAAGTATAGGAATTAAATTAGTATTTTATTGTTGAAAAACACCTAGGCTGTGTTACCGTGTAGCGTAACCCACCATCCTCTAGTGCTTTCCATATAAAAGAACATAAAAGTTTTAGTTAGGTTGAATAAGTTAGCTTCCACAACTAGTTTTATCAATGTGCTTTTGTCTAAGATTCCCAGTATGTAGAACACATTGCTAGGAGATAAAGACAAAATGGACAAGAAACTAGAAATTAACGATTTACTTGATGATGCTATAAATAATGCTCTTGCACGTCGTCAAGGGGGAATAGATTCAGAAGATGGTTTATTAGGACTGTCTGAGGAAGAAGCAAGCGGTATTGGTGGTGGTTTATCCAAACAACTTGAAGTCAAACAACTTGAATTTCAGCCTATAGATATAGATCCTTGCGTTATAGATCCTTACGTTAAAGACCCTTATGTTGCGATCGCAGGTTACAGACCTATTTGTCCACCAATTGTAGTTGGGTTAATTGCCTGGGATCCAAAGGAACCAGTGGAAATATATGCTACTGAGGCAATTAACACATTTGAAAGTTGATTTGTGGTTTGCAGTAGGAGTTTGACCTGGTTGACTAACAAAAGTCTTGGAAGTGTTGAAATTTCGTAGGTTGGGTGTCGTCTCTCCACCCAACGCAATCCCTTGCAGTTGTTGGGTTACTCTGCGAGAAGCTGCTTTGCGTCTACATACTACCCCTCCGGGGAAGCAAGCTACAACCCAACCTACATCAAAAAGATTTGTCAGTCAATCAGGGAGTTTGACAGCATAGCCATACTCCTACTGCTAATTTCTGCGTATAGTTTATCGAATAATTCCTTAAATAATTCCTGGGAGGATGAATGTAATGAAAGATACCATCAATAAGACAAATAAGATACCCCTTTGTCCCAGTGCAAGACCAGAACCAGGGGAAAGTGTTGTTTTTGGGGTGATAGTTGGGGAAGTGAAAGAACCCCGTTTAGCTTATCTCAAACAACCACAACCCGTGACTGATGAACTGATAGCAAAAGCAGGACCAGTAACACCCGCAGAGATTTTCCGCACAGCATCACCCTGCGCAAAATCAGGTTGTCAGCATTTTGATGGTCAAGATTGTCGTTTAGCAATGCGGATTGTAGAGCAATTACCTGGAGTAGTTAACGAACTACCTCCCTGTTCTATACGTAAAGATTGTCGCTGGTGGCAACAAGAGGGTAAAGCAGCTTGTATGCGTTGTCCTCAGGTGATTACGGATAATTACAATCCATCTGAACTTATCACTCAAGTAGCTGAAACTACTGCTGATTAATCACCATTTTTAATCCAATTTGGGAAATAAAAGGACATAACAGGTTTAGTTTTATCCAATGAAATGGTTTACAAATTGAAAAAGCTACTTTAGGTTGTGTTTAGAATCAAGGGTATCTTTGATTGCTTTAATTGCAGGGTGGAGTTATTGAATAAATCATAAATACCATAATCTTTTGAGTTGTTGTCTAAGGTTGGAAACTCTGAATCAAAAATGGAGAATAATTAAGAATAATTGACGCCAACACTATCTAAAAAATACTTTCCCAGAAGTCTTTTGTTTTTAAAAACCTAGTTAAGCTTGTCAATGCTATCATTTCAAATTGAACGATTAACCAATCATGTCTAAAATCAAAGTTCATAATCTAAATACTACTGGAATAGAGCTTTTCCAAGATTCTGAAAGCTTCCTCAGAGAACTGAAAGATGATGAAGTTTATGTCACTCGTGGTGGAATTTCCATTCCTACAAACATCAGCATAGTTGAATATCCTGTATCCGAGGATATTTTTATGCAGTCAGTTTCTTTTATTTATTGATTGCTAATTTAACAGTATATGCAATCATCACAATTGTCTTTTACAAATGGGTTTAGAGATACAAGCATATGACATTTATCTTAAATTCTCAGAACATTTTTGAATATTTGATTAAGCATAATTTTTGCAACCAATCCGAACAAAAAGACAGTAATTTAAAACCGATAGATGCCAAAAACTTTAATTTATTGGTGACTTTCCCAGACAATCGTCAGCTTCTAGTAAAACAGGAACGTCACAACCAAGAAGGAAAAGCTGCTGGTGAATTTTTAGGTGAATGGCAAGTTCAACAACTATTACAAAAATTTCCAGAACTTGACCACCTTTGCCCATTTATGCCAGAAGTATTACATTTTGATGAAACTAATTCCATTCTCATCTTCCGCTACCTAGATAATTATCAAGATTTAAGTCAATTTTACGCTCAAGAAAATAACTTTGCTGATGAAATCCCTGCGGCAATTGGTACTTTTTTAGCTACTCTGCATCATCATACAAATAATCGCCAAGATTACCGAGATTTCTGCTCTCAAAATCCAGCAAATCCATCTGCTGACCAAGTGCCAAAATTAATCCAGGGATTGGACAGAATTGGACCAGAAGTTTTTGGAATGGTGCCTGCTGACGGATTAAAATTTTTTGCTCTTTATCAACGATATGATAGTTTAGGGAAAGCTATTGCAGAATTAGGTAGTGCTTTTACTCCTAGTTGTTTAACCCACAATGACCTGAAATTAAATAATATCCTTCTGCATAAAAATTGGCAGTTATCAGCAACAGAAAAAATTCGCATCATTGATTGGGAACGTTCAAATTGGGGAGATCCTGCTTTTGATTTGGGAACTGTAATTGGTAGCTATCTACAAATTTGGCTCAGTAGTTTAGTAATTAGTCAATCTCTAAGTATCGAAGAATCTATACGATTAGCGAATACACCTTTAGAGTCCCTGCAACCTTCCATAGCAGCTTTGACTAATGCTTATATTAATACCTTCCCAGAAATTATAGAACATCGTCCAGACTTTTTACAAAGAGCAGTACAATTTGGTGGCTTTGTTTTAATTCAACAAATTCAAGCCATGATTCAGTACCAAAAATCTTTTGGTAACACAGGTATTGCCATGCTGCAAGTTGCTAAAACTTTATTATGCCGTCCCACTCAATCAATGGCAACAATTTTTGGTTCTAATGCTATTGCTTTGAAATAAATATCTTAAGAAATATAGGGAATAGGGAATAGGGAAGAGGTAACAGGGAAGAGGGAACAGGGAACAGGGAATAGGGAAGAGGGAACAGGGAACAGGGAAACATCTGATTTAGCTATGCATAAATTATAAGTTTTTACTTTTCCTGATGGAGATTTGTTTGTTGATTGATGTCTACTACAGCGTCAAGGTTCATTTGAGGGATATTTCTCCCACTCTTCGTAGCTTGCTTCCCCGCAGGGGTGAAACCGTTCTCCGAGGGTCTATGTTCTCCTTGTCTTCCCCCTCTCCCTTGTCTTCTCCCAATCCGTCAATTAAAAGTTGACAGACTACTACCCTGGGGGAGGTTCCGCTACCCGTCTGTGTGTTTTACTTTTTTAAAACTTTAATCATCACTAACCAACAATGCAATTACTAGATTCTGTTAAAAATCAACCCACCACCGCAATCAATCCCAAACTACAAACAGCTTTATCAGATATTATCAATAAAGTCGAAATCCATCCAGACTTCTGCATTCGTCATCCAGATTATAAACCTTGGGAATTACCTGCTGAGATAGTCGAACGTTTACGAAAAATGCCCGAACAGATGCAACAAAAATATCTGAGTTTGCAACTGCGGAGTTTTCTTTACAGTTTCTATTACAATGGTTCCATGCAAAATTCGTTGACATCAAATGAGAAAGAAAATGGAGTGCCATTAGATTTAGAAAATAATGCCATTTTGGGAGTTGATGTCGGCTTTTATGAACGATTACATACAAGTAATTCTGGCACAGGCTATTTTGATTCCGGTTGGTCGATTCTCAAAGAAGAAACTGATGGTTCTCTAGCAGTGACAAAGGGAGGATTAAGGCTACATATTCAACGGGATAAACATCTTCAACCCCAACAAAGAACTGCCACAATTGGTGATTTGGTAGCTATCAAAAAGCCAAAAAATCTAGTCCAAAATGGTTTTTACATGGCAGTTGGTAATTTGGGATCTAACCGTCCCGATTATTTAGAAAGTAAGTCTGTTTTGGTGCGAGTTTACTTTAATTTGTCTCCTGAAGGTGCTGTAGCAGTTATGGCTAACCTCACCCAAAAGTTAAATGATATAGGGGTTTATTTCAGCTTTAAAGTACTATATAATCCTAAAGATTACCAACGTCACGATTCAGGAGTTTTGTATTTTGACCGCAGAGATTATCAGCCAGTTAAGGAAATTCTGTCGGTAGTGTATCGAGAAAATCAACAGCATTTTAAATCAGATATTCCCCTATTCACCAAACAACTAGCACCAGGATTGGCTTTAGCTGAAGAACCAGATCAAAAATTTACTTCTGTTGAAAGCTTTGGTATGAATCGGTGTCAAATTATAGCGAATGGATTGCTCTCAGCTTGGAATAAAGGAGATAATTCTCCTGAAGCGCGAATGGAGGCAATAGAAGAGCAATTTACTCTATTGGGCATTAGTTTACACCGTACTCATTTGAATGTCAACTCTGAAGATATCTATCATACGATATGCCTCTAAAAAGTTAGCCCCTTTCTCTCGGTGTATTGGTAGGGGCACGGCATCCATAATTTCTCGGTGTATAAAGTAATTTTGCCGACGCCGTGCCCTTACGGAATAATTGATTTTTTGGTATATAGGGCACGGCATCCATAATTTCTCGGTGTATAAAGTAACTTTGCTGACGCCGTGCCCCTACGGAATAATTGATTTTTTGGTGTTCATATAGAGTAATTAATTTACCGGACTTGATATCAGGGATTGATATCAATTGTTGGTTTGTGCTGTGAGAAACCGGGTTTTTTTCTCAACTAAGTACGAAAATTTTGGATCTTTTACCCAAATACATATCTTGCATATTCTCAATCAAGTTAAATTCAGTAATAATAAATAGTAGACTAGATTAAACAAGTAAGTTCTTTATATATATAGCAGCAAACTCTGAGAATTATACTTAATATATCAAATATTTTTGTTATTTTGAAGAATTGATAAATGTATTTTAATTATCCAGCTTTACATAGATATACGGTGTAAATATTGATTATAGTTTAGCAGAAGTAAAATTTTCTGGATTTGGAAAATTCGTGTTTTGGTGAGCAAACGCAGCAAATAAAGGAGAGAGAAGACGATGAGGGACATTTGTCTGTTGACAGTTGGGGTGTTAACGGGGTTGACAATACCAACATTTAATTTACAACCACTGTCGATAGTCAAGGCAGATAACTCTCCAATGCTGTCGGATGTCACAAAAGATTCCCAACCCCAGATAAATCAGAAAATAGCCTCAGCAGGGGAAATCTCCTTACCAGAATCTAGCAATCGGAATTTACGAACGTCAAACAAGACTTCCAGAGTAATTAGCCGTCAAGTAT
Organism: Nostocaceae cyanobacterium; assembly: GCA_030065825.1. Taxonomy (GTDB): domain Bacteria; phylum Cyanobacteriota; class Cyanobacteriia; order Cyanobacteriales; family Nostocaceae; genus JASJCY01. The sequence goes on from JASJCY010000217.1 coordinate 9,342, forward strand.
TTTCTGGAAGTCAGATGTATTACCAAAGATTAACGGCTTTAAAAGCTGGTCAGATTTATACCCGCTGGAGTGATGATAGCTGGTATCCCTTGTGGGTGTCTGCAAGCAAGCGTCGGTTTAGTTATCAAGACTGGAAAATTTTGTTAGCTTTGGAAGCAAGAGCGATCGCTAAAGGTCAAGGTGACAATCGTTTGAGTATCTTGCTTGGTGATTCTTTAAGTATGTGGTTTCCCACCACAAAGCTTCCTGATGGTCAATTGTGGCTAAATCAAGGCATATCCGGGGACACTTCTGGGGGAATCTTAAGCAGACTTTCTGCCTTTTCCCGGACGCGACCCCATGCTATTTATATTATGGCAGGAATCAACGATTTGCGACGGGGTTTAACAGATGAGGTAATTTTGCGCAACCATCGTCTGATTATCCGTAGGTTGCGTCGAACTCACCCCCAAACTCAGATCATTATTCAGTCCATTTTACCAACACGCAGAGCAACTCTGCCTAACGGTCGTATCCGCAAGCTAAATCAAAAATTAGCTGCGATCGCTCAACAAGAAGGTGCAAGTTACCAGGATATCCATCGTTGGTTTACGGATTCTCAAGGGAATTTGCGACGGGAATTGACTACAGATGGGTTGCATTTGAGTGCTAATGGTTATGAGGTTTGGAGAACTGCAATACGACAGATAGAATACAAGCTGACGATTTCTAAGATAAGTAATGTGTTGAAATAAGCATCCCAATTTTTACACAATACCCTAGAAGGGTATCGCTACAAGAACAAAGCCTGCCTCCGCAGGCTAGATAATCTATTATAGCCTGCGGAGGCAGGCTTGGTTTGTGTAGCCCCAGGCTTTAGCCTGAGGGTTATTGATAGCAAGTTTCAGTTTATCACCCTTAAGCCTAATAGAGAGTCCTAATATGAACTTTGAACTATTCCAACGTGTGGCATTAAACCGTGATTTACCCGAACATCAATTAAAAAAAGGTGATGTCGCAACTTTAATTGATTTTATCCCCCATCCTCATAACGGTGAAGAAGGATGTGTTTTAGAAGTATTCAACGCTACTGGGGAATCAATTGCTGTTGTCATTGTTCCTATTTCTGATATTAAACCTCTGAGGAATAATCAAATTTTCAGCGTTCGTTCTTTAGTGGAAATTTAGTTTTTCAAGTAATCAAAATAAGTAGAGAAAAATATTAGTTCAGATTATTAATTCAGTCAAAAATAATCATTGAGAAATAGGTGGGAAATCTTATTGATGAATGCGAGGAAATAATTAGAATTATAGCTAAGTCAATTGTGACAACGAAAGAAAGATTAAACAAATAGTTTTTGACTTTTGAATTACGCGAAGCGGTGGGTATCGAAATCGCCAAATACTTATGAATTACTAGAAATTCCTTATAAATCTTTATAAAAAACCGGGAAGCTTATATGTTTAATATTATGAGTTGCAGCGCGAGAGACGCAAGAAAATAAACCCTCCCCACCTTCCATCCTTCCCCCACTGGTAGTTCTTCCAATATGGTAGTGTACCGATTGGTGCTTGTTGGTAATCTTTCTCCACTTTGTCAATCACTTTAACTTGTAAATACCACTTATTTTCATCATACCACCCAATGCGAGACGCAAAACGTTTTGAAGCTTCGTTATAAGTTCCATTTCTTGTATCTTTCCAAATCTGCTTTTGCACGCTAAAACCAAAACGTCTACCTGAGTGTTTTACCCATAGCAAATCAATATCTTTAAGGCTTTGACAGGAGAATTTAATGAGGGAGTCCAAATTAAAATAACCAGGTTCAGGTTTTTCTCTATGAGCAATTCTATTAGCAATATAAAGCATAAGCTGATAAGTTCTTCTATCAGCTTCCTGCCACTGTTTGTTTGACAAGAGGTTATCAAGTTCATCTATATAGTAATTCTTGAGAGATTTCCTAACCTGATTAAGCTGGGAATTATCTTGAATTTTATTAACGGAAAGTAACTCGATTAATATATGGTGTAAAGATTCAACAGTATTTTTGTCTAAAATATAAAAATCTGTTTTAAAAGGGCTAATTTTACTTTTTAAAAGTATCTTGAATGCTTCTTTATAAACTTCTCTTGCCTGGTAAATTTTGTTCTGTTTAGTGAACAAATAGCCTTGAACACTTAAGGCGAATATCTTTATCTGTAAGAATTCATTGTTTGATTTTATCATCGTGGTTTTATCTTTAGTATTTTCCCATCCTCTTAAAAACTGCATACTAACTTTGATGGATTCTTCTGCTGACTTCAAATCATCTAGATATTGATAAGCTAATGCTTTAGAAGCATGTAAAAATACTTGTTTAAGTGGAGCATCTTTGATTTTAATATCTGCTTTTTTAGATATTTTAGTAGCTTTTTCTGAGTCAAAAGATAACTTTTTAGCTAGTTTTTTTAATTGTTGAGGATATGCAACATAACTGTAGGTTTCCTCAAGTTTAGTTCTTGCTTCTTCTACTTTATTAATTGCATCTAAAAATTCCTTTTGTGTATCTGCTGTTTTTTGGATTGCATCTGCTAGTTTCTGTTCTGCATCTGCTAGTTTCTGTTCTGCATATTCAACATCTTTTCTAACTATTAATCCTACAATAGCTGCTCCCAACAAGGTTAAAACTAAAATAACACTCCCATTCCGAATCCGCTGTTTAGCTTTCTTATTCGCTTCACTCAATACCTTATTTCTCTGTTCTGCTGCTTCCCTATCCTTCCTTTCCCTCTCCAATTCTGCTTGTTTTTTTCCAGCAGCAATTTTCTCTTGAATTATCTTCTCTCTACTAGCAGCTAAAAACTGTTTATCTTGATAACTTAAATTCTTATCGTTTGCCCATTTTTCTGCACTTACTAAAGCATTTCCTTGTAAAAGCCATGACTCATCACTACACCCAGAAGCAATCCAACCGCGAAAAGCTTCCGAGTAGGGACGCAAATTTTTTAATTCATGTTCAACCCAATTATGATTAAAAACTTGTTGATAAATACGGTTATAAACCCTTAATTTTCCTTCTCGTCTCGCAACTAACCCTGAAAGTAGTAATTCACTTTGTTCAATAGTATCATCCGCTATAATTTCAGATTCTACTTCTGCACGCCAAATTTGTTGATATAACTCCAACAAATACGCAGCGCGTTTTTCATCCCTTAAAATTCTGAATTTAATAGTACGTAAATGTTCCGGTTCATCTTGAGATTCCCAATTTTCAATAATCCTTGATTTAACAACTTCTGCAACAGTACGCGGTTTCTCTGACTCTGCTTCATCAATCATAAATTGACACAACTTTTGCGTCAAAAACGGTTGTCCTCCTGTCCATGCTAATATTTCCTCAATTACCTCTTGGGAATTACTAAATTTCTCCTCTAAACCTCTTCTCAATGGTTCCACTTCATGCAATTGGAACCCCTTCAAAGAAATTGCTTGACCAATATTAAAAGGAGTCCGATTTTTATCTTGAATCAAATTGCTGGGTGATGCAACTCCCAACAAACAGAAAGTCAAACGTTTATATTCCGGATTATCAACACGCTGATTATAACAAGCACGAATAAAAGCAAAAAAATCATCCGTGGGAAAATTTAAACTGAGAACACTATCAATTTCATCAATAAAAATAACAATATTTTCTTCAATCTCAACCAGCAGATGCTTTTCTATAAAATTACTAAATCGCATCAAAGGAGAGTTTAATTTATTCCTCTCCCACCAATCTTTAAAATCCACATCCAGAACAAAACTATCAATTAGCTTCACAATCAAATCAGCATACCAATTCTCTTGAGTCGCACTCTGAATACTCACAGAAGATAAATCAATAGATGCACATTCCACCCCATCTGCACAAAGACGACTCATAGTCCTCACCCGCAAACTAGATTTCCCACTTTGTCTAGCATTCAAAACATAACAAAACTTACCTTCCTGTAGCGCTTGATATAATTCATCATCAGCTTCCCGTTTCACATAAGTGCTAGCATTTTCGGGTAAACTTCCAGAAAATATATACTCATGAATATATTCATCAACCATAACTTTAATTAACTGCTTTAAATTAAATATAAAACCTCACCCCCTTCCCCTCTCCTTACTAAGGAGAGGGGTGTCCGGAGGACGGGGTGAGGTTCATTCCATTCCATTTGTATTACCCCAAAAAGACTGAGAAATATTGACGATATAAATCACAACTAGGAACACAATCATTACGAATAATTTTCACCAAACCCAAACTATGCAACTTAAAAGTAATTTCCGGATGCAATTGCACAGGTTTATTAGCCATCACAACTTGTTTATATGCTTTCTCTAACTGAGAATCAGCTTGTAAACTTTCTAATTGTTCTCGCAAATGGTAACTAAAAATTCCTTGTTCGGTGGGTGCAAGTTCCAATAGTGAATCCAAAGACATTTCCTGATTTTTAAGATTAGAAATTGCTGATTGCATCAAATAAGGATGTCCTCCTATCAAACTCATTAATTTAATTATCTCTTCTTCTCCCAACTGACCATCTAATTCATACCTTCTCACCATTTCTTCTATCTGCTGTTGATTAAACTCAGGTAACTCAATGGATAACCCCACATTAAATGGTGAACGATTAATATCCAAAGTGGGATAAACTTCCGTAGAATTAACCACCACTAACCGCAACTTCTTCCAAATTTTTCCCATTCTGTCTCCTTGCTTCGCTGTTTCATACCAACTCCGCAACAATAAACAGAATTCAGAGAAAATATTTTCATATTTAAACAACCGTTCAAAATTATCTATCGCCAAAACCAAAGGAGTATCAATCTTGGCTAATAAATATCTTTGAAAATAACGAGTGCAACTAGTATTTAACCCCAAACTATCTTGCCAATATTCATCCAAGTTTGGGGATTTATCTAAAATATCTGCAACATCAATACATAACCACTGCAAAAACGTTTTCAAATCATTGAGAAGGGACTTATCAGCCAAATTTAAATCTAATTTTGCTGTTTCATAACCCTGTTGTCTTGCATAATCTAACAATTTTTCTAACAACAGTGTTTTCCCCATTTTCTGCGGTGCTTTCATGCGAATTAATGCACCGGGTTGTAAAATTGCCTTTAAGCATTTCTCCTCAATCGGGGGTCGTTCAATATATATATTAGTATCTGTTTCTGTCTTTGCTGCTGTGACAGAATTCTCACTCAAACTTTTGTTTTCAGAACTCAATTTACTCAAGATAATTCCATCTTTAGCGCGCATATAAAGTACTGGTGTTGCAAAATCCCGCTTATCTAATCCCACTTCCATAGAAATAGCATTGCGGGTTGTTTGAATCGCAGCATCTACGGGATACCCTAGCGCTAGAGTACGGTAAAATTCATCTGCTAAAAGCTTAGCTGTGGTATCGAGGATAGAATATTGCATCGCAACAACTGCGGGTATTCCCCGACGCACCAAATTTGGTGCAGTACCTGCAAATGCTTGATTTGAAGATACCGTCGCACCTTGACAGGAATTAAGAATAACTAACCCCAAGTTATTGTTGCCTAAAAAGAAGTTAGCAAACCTTTCATCATCTAATAACTTAGCTTTGCCATCTCCATCCACAAGGGCAATGTAGCCTTTGTTATCCTTAAATTCTCCGTGACCAATGAAATGAAACACATTGTAAGGCACCTCCCGCAGCTTTTGGTTAACGTTGCGGATAGTTGCTTGTTGTAATACATCTAACTCTATTTGACCTGCCTCTAAGTGTTTTCCCAAAGCTTGTCGAATCAACTTTTCTTCACCAGCAACATCCAACTGAGCTAAATTAGTAGGACTAGAGATAACTAGCAGGACTTTCAAGGGTAGACTAGCGACTTTTAGGTCATTAGGTCTGAGGGGAACATCAATATAGCGCGAGAGTACCGTTTGAGTGTCGTTTCCTAAAAAGGTATTGGTTTGTTTGTCGTAGAGAAATTCCCAGGGTAAAGCAGCTAATTCGGGAGATTCAAATATTAAGCGCAAACGGACACTCTGATTATTCCCTTGTGCCCCTGCTATGGTAGCTTGGAATCGAGCATTAATTTGATTGGGAAATAGTGCTTGGTAGAGTTCGTCACCCAGTCCTTTGAGTAACTCACCATCATTCACCTGATATTCAATTAATCTTAATGTCTGCTTAATTCTGTCCATATCCAGGCATAATTCAGCGGAAATCTCCCCTTGTTCTGAGTCAGCGCGAATTATCTTATTTTTGCTGACTAATATTTGAAAATCCTGGTAATTCATTGGATTGTGATCAGGTAATACTTTATAAGCTACAACCTTTAGGTGTTTGTTTCCAGGGTTTAACTTATACCAAATCAAAAAATGTTTGCAACCGTATCATCAAATTGTAGGGGTGCGGTTTCCGCGCCCCTACGAATCAATTATGTGTTACATTCTTTTTAAGATTGCCGAATCCCGTGTCTGAAATGAAATTACGGCAATTTTGCGCTTCTCGTCCTATTTGATAAATTTCAAGGAACCTATAAACCAACTACATTAAAACGCACTTCTCCACCCCTTACCCAGTCTGATTTATCTAACAACTTGCACCAATGTCATTTACCCCAATCAACCGCTTGGAAATAAATTTCCAAGCTGATAAACGAAGCACGTTTAAACGCGCTGTTAGCGCAGCTTGTCCGTAGGACATAAACC